>ONQE01000249.1 GCA_900319925.1 uncultured Bacteroidales bacterium
AGAAAGGTCATAGGCCGTCTGGGTCTCGTTCAGCGCGACACCTAGCGCCACATACGGGTCGTACGGGTTGTCGCCCTGCGAAAGCTTCACGCCGGTCACGCCCGCCACGTACTTGGAGGAGTTGCCCGCCGTGGAACCCGAGACAACAACGTTGTAGCCGCCCTTGTTGCCGGGGCCGTTGGAAATCGTCGAAGCGCCCATGTCGCCCTCATCGGTATAGGCATACCATTCGCCACCGGTAAAGGCGTAATTGTCTCCATCTTCCAGGTCATCGATGTAGTCGGTGTAGCCAGCCGGAAGCGAGCTGGAAGAACTTGCGATAGAGCTGCTGGATGTCGGAGTCGTAGAGCATGCCGTATAGGACGACGGGAGCGAAGCGAACACATTGGTATTGACCCACTGACCGCTCGTTGAATAATTCCAGGCGCCACCGTCAAAGTACGAGGCCGTCTCCTTCTTGTTCGAGACAGACCAGTTGGCTCCCGAAAGCTTGTGCTTCTTCATCCAGTTGTACCAATCGGTGCTATAAGAAGCGTTGAATCCGCCATTGCCGCTAGGTGCCGAATTACCCCATTCGGAGACGAATACGGAAAGTCCGCCGTTCATCGCGTCTTCCGCATTCTTGCCCTGGTTATCAATCGTATGGCGATGTTCATCCTCACCCGCATAGTAGTGGAACGTATAGGCGATGTTCCCGTCATTAATCGGATCTGCAAGGGCCGCATTCGTGTACTGGTCGTAATAGGGGGTTCCCACCACGACAAGGTTGTCCGAATACTGGCGGATCGTCTTGAGTATAGTTCTCGCATAGGGAGCGATGCCGTTCACCCAATAGGTCCTCGCCCCGCTTGCATCCACCCACGAGTCGCCGCAGGAATTCTTCGGCTCGTTGTAGATTTCAAAAATCACGTTGTCATAGCCGCCCCACCTCTCGGCCATGTAGCCAAAGAACTGCTTGGCCTTGCTGGTATCACCCTCCGCACAATGGCTATGGTAGTCGATAATCACGTAGATGTCGTTATCGATAGCGGCCTGGACCACCGTATTCATCAGGCCCTTGTAGTAATCCATTTTGGAGAAGTAGTTGCCATCGCCCCAGTTCTCGTCGACACCCATGGGAGCGCGGACAATCTGAATTTTCTGGTCCTTTACTAATTTATCCACAGTGCTCGCCGTCCAGAAATCCGCACCGGCATCACCGCTCGCAATCGCCCAGAAAAGGCTCATGCCCTGCACGGCAACTTCGTTGCCACTGGTAACGCCCTTGCAGGCACCGTAGATCTGTCCCTTGCCGCTGGAATTCTTGCCCGCCTGGAGCTGGCCGTACTGGCTCACAGGCCCCACACGACCGAACACACTCGCCGCCAACAGGGCAGCCATCAAAAGCGTAATCTTTCTCATACACACATCCTTCAAAGGTTACACCATTCCCTACCCCCAAATTTAATTTCAACACGCCAAAAATCCACGTGACAGAAAACACAGCAGAAAGATTGCCGTTTACCGCAGTAAACGTTCCCCGGCCAACAGAAACAAAAAACCCCGCTTAATGCGGGGCATAGATCCGTTCGAAACGCGGCAACGATTAGTTTTCGTTGTTGTGCATTTCCATGGTTTCGCGGTCCATCGTGTGCTGCAGGTATTCCTTGAAGTCACGGTCGATGTTCACACCGTCGAAGTCCATGTCGTCGTTTTCCAACACGAACACGGCGCTCGGGTTATCGAGCCAGCCAACCACGTCCACGCCATCGAGTTTCATGGACTTGTCACCGTCACCGGCGAGAGCGGCAACGTATTCGACCTTGGACTTGGGCACCCAGCCCTGGCCGCAGCTACCCTTGACCAGAACGTCGGTATCGCCATCCTTGACGATCGTAAGTTCGTCATTGAACCCGGCGGTGCAGACCACGTTTCCACCACCCTTTTCCTTGGTAAGTTCAATGTCACCCAGCTTGGATTTGACCTTGTTCGGAGCGGCAAAGGCGGCAGCGACCATCAAAGCAAGCGTCATAGCGAAAAGCTTTTTCATATCATTCCTCAAAAGCAAGGTAAAAATATTCAACAATGCAATAGGAATATACCTTTTATTTTTGCAATTGGTCGCATTTTCTTTTAAATTTTTACATCATGAAGAAGATTTTTGTGTTTTTTTTCGTTTTTTTTACCCTCGCATGCGTTTTTTGCGGGTTCCAAGTAAAAAATCGCCTTGCCGCGACCTCTAAAAACAGCAAGACGGTGCTCATAAACATACCCAAAGGCACCCCCGCCATCGCCCTCGGATACTACCTGAAAGAAGAAGGAATCTGGGACGACGAACTGGCATTCAAGGTTTGGTGCAAGCTGAAGCAGCCATCCATCCACAAGGGGTGGTACGAGATCCCGGCGCACAGCACCCTCGACCAGATCGGCGCCATCCTCGAAAGCGGCAAGACGGCAGTCCTCAGGGTGAACATTCCCGAGGGCCGCGCCTCGTGGGAGATTCCCGCCTACCTCAAGAAGGCCTTCCCGGACCTGGACGAAAAGCGCTGGAACGACCTCGTCCAGGACCCGAAGTTCGCCCGCAGCCTCGGGGTCGATGCCAACTCGCTGGAAGGCTACCTGCTCCCGGATACCTACCCCTTCCCCATCGACGCGGACGAGGAGACCATCATCAAGCAGATGGTCGCAGCGAACCTCCGCCTCAGGGACAAGCTCGAAAATGAACCGGGCCCCTCCAAGTGGAAGCGCCTCGGAAGCTGGCACAAGGTGCTCACACTGGCGAGCGTGGTCGAGGAAGAAACCGGCATCCATGTAGATTATCAGATCGTACCGGCCGACCAGTATCAGGATCTGCTGCTCACAAGGCTGAACAGCGGTGAAGGTCCGGACATCTTTGGCGCACAGTCAGGCTTCGCCCTTGACACCACCTACCATGTGCAGGACAATGCCGTTGATCTTTCCGATGAGCCCTGGATGGATGCCTACAGCGTCTTCTCCGCCGAGCAGACCTCCGTGGACGGCGTCAACTACG
>ONQE01000248.1 GCA_900319925.1 uncultured Bacteroidales bacterium
TCCGTTCTTGGTTAACTTGTTATACATTGATTATCATCATGTTAATACGTTTTCTTTCTTTTTTAGATACAAATAAAAACATGGTGCAAAACTAAAGGCATGACGCAAAGCGTCGAGCGGAATCCCCCACCGCTCGCAATGTTGTGGTTCCTCCTACAGATATTGTCGGCTTCTTCCCACAATCAGTTCCCTTTTGATGGCTTCTTCCTCCTCGTCCACCAAATTGAACCATAGACCTGAATTTTCCAAATCTTCTATTGGAATATATTTTTGGTAGCGTTCGAAGAAATCCATTCCCAAAATGATGCTTCGGCCGTCGTGGATGCGATAACGAAAGCGATAACATTTGTTGGTCAGCTGGTTCCAATCCCACCGGTCGATGTATTTATCAATGACTTCGAAGCAGAGAGGCAGATTAGAGTTTCCGGAAAGCTCCGACCAGTCCCAGTTGTCTTTGAATTTCTCAATCACTTCTTCCGAAAGAATGTCATCATCCGCATTTCTTGAGAATACCTCCCAGTGAATTCTATTGCGGAACCTCTCCAACATACCGACATCCCAATGGATATTTGAATTTCCTGATACTTCTTTCCAGTCCAGATTCTCAGAATATTGCATAAGCATCTTCTCGGTAAGTGGGTAATTGCGGGAAATATTATCCCATGCCTCTTTTTGAATCTGTTTCTTGAGCAAAGCGATCGCTAAATCTTGCTTTTCCATTTCTTTTTGATTTTTTAGTGAAAAATTATTGATTGAATGATGCGGCAAAGATAAAGCGAGACTGCGCCAACTTGTGGCATAGTGTAGGGCTGCCGCAATGCGACAGCCCGCACGTTGGAAGAAAAAAAGGTTAAGGGTTTCACCCCGCGAAAAACGCCAATGGTTTTATTCGGCGGCTTTGAAATTGAATACAGGTTTGATGATATTCTCCACGCTTACCGTGTCCTGTATGTTGGCAAGAATCTCATCCTTAGGCTTATACGCCATAGGGGCTTCATCAAGGGTGTCGTTGGTCACGGTTTCGCTGTAGATGCCTTCCATCGAGCTTTTGAAATCTTCCATCCGCAGTTCCTTGAACGCCTTCGCCCGGCTCATCGCACGCCCCGCCCCGTGCGGCGCTGAGCAGTTCCAGTCGGCGTTGCCTTTGCCGATGCAGATGAGCGAGCCGTCGCGCATGTTGAGCGGAATGATGCACCGTTCGCCAGCTTTGGCAGAGATGGCACCTTTTCGGATCAGGTTGTCGTCACTGATATAGTTGTGTACGCTTTCAAAAGCACCGTCAGCAACTCCGCAAGCGGAATGTTTTTCCTCAAGGAAGTCTGTGATCAGGTCGGCAATCAGTCTGCGGTTGAGGCGCGCCCAACGCTGGCAACGCCGCATGTCGTGCAGGTACTCGTTGCGCGGCTCGCCCTCCAGATAACAGAGGTCGGGCGGCACAGGCGGGGTCTGCATCTTGAAAACGGAGTGCAGTTTGGCAATGGCGGCCTGAATCTCCTTCCTCCGGCCTTGGCTTTTGTATTCCTCTATGATTCGTTTCTGTTGTTCCATCACCTTGTCCCACCCCGAAAGCAGTTTCCGCGCCTCCTTTTGGTACAGGTCGGCCACCTGTTTGCCCAGGTTGCGGCTTCCCGTGTGAATTACCAGATACCATTTCCCCTGTTCATCGCGGTCGAGCTCAATGAAATGGTTGCCACCGCCCAGGGAGCCGATAGATTTATCCAAACGTTTGCTCTCCTTGAGAAGTCTGTAGCAGTACAGCTCAAGGAGAGCAAACGTTTGGATAAATCTATCGGCTCCCTGGGCGGTGGCAACCATTTGCACTTCGAGCGGTTGCACGAGGATGCCGCAGCCGATGTCAACTCCCACAATGTTGGGGATCACTTTGTCGCCCAAGTTGCCCGTAAAACCGATCACGCAGCCCGCGCCGGCATGCACATCGGGCATTATACGGATTTTGCAGTCGGCGAACACCTTGACGGAAAGCAGGCGCTGAATTTGTTCAAGCGCTAACTCCTCTATGTTGTCCGTGAAGATTTTAGCGTTGTGATTGGGAATGGTTTTCATTTTTGAATAGGAATTTGTGCAAAGATAACAATTGTTTGATAATGTTGAGCCGGCAAAGATAGGGCAGGGGTGTGCCAGTGCGTGGCACCGTAGAGACGCGCTATGGCACGTCTCCACTATGCCACGTCCCTACGCCTGGAACCCGATACTGCCTCCGCTACTCCCCTGCCCTATCTTCTCGTGACGGCACAGCTCTTCGATTTCCGCCAAGGTGGGGCGGGTGCCGTGCAGAACCTCCTCCATCACGACCTTGCGGACGATGTTGTCGATCTCGCCTCCGGAGAAGTCGAACTTCGTGGATAGCGTCCGGCAATCGTCGTCGGGGAGCCACTCCAGCTTGCTCTTCTTGCACTGCTCGGCGTAGCCTGTGAAGATGCGTTTGATGAGCTTCTCGCTCTCCCCGAACCAGCAGCTCTTGCAGCGTGGTTCTTTGTTTTTTCTTCATAACTATTGTTTTATATTTATATTTGTGTGCGGCAAGAATGCCGAAGGTTCTATTGTGCGGCAAGAATGCCGCACCTCCTAAGACGCGGCAAAGATAAAGCGCTACTGTGCCAAGCTATGGCACAGCAGCATTTTTCATTGTGCAGGAAAGCGGCATAGCATTTTTAGACTGTGCCATGGAATTTCACACCTATTTGTTATCTTTGCCACGTCGGTTTTTTAATCCAACAGTTATGACAAAAGAGCTTATAAGAAAGTATATCTGGCTGATAGACACGGTGAACCAGGCGGGATTCGAGGGGATCACGTTCAGCAATATCCGCAGCAAGTGGAAACGGAACGACCTGCTTTCCGGCGGCGAGGACTACCCGAAACGCTCGTTCCACAACCACGTGGCGGCGGTGCGCGAGCTGTTCGGTATCGAGATTGCCTGCCACAAGAACACCAACTCCTACTATATCGCCAATAGTCGCGACCTGAAGGACAGCTCCGGCTTCAAAGGGTGGCTGTTGGATGCGCTGTCGCTCAACAGCCAACTGGAGGAGAGCAGCCAGCTGAAAGACCGCATCCTCTTGGAAGAGAACCCCTCCGGTCGCGAGTTCCTGCCCACCATCTTGGAGGCGATGCGCGACAACAAGATGCTGACATTCAGCTACAAACCGTACTGGGTGGAGGACGACTACGTATCGAATCTCTACCACGTGGAGCCCTACGCGCTGAAGGTCTTCAAACGCCGGTGGTACCTCTTGGGCAAGTACGGCGACGGCCCGCTGAAGGTCTATGCACTGGACCGCATATTGGATATTGACATCGAGTTCGAGGATTTCACGCTTCCTGCCGATTTCAACGCGGCGGAGTTCTTCAGTTCCTGCTTCGGCATCATTGTCGGCGACGAGGAGCCGCAGCTGATCCGGCTGAAAGTCGATGCCTTCCAGTCCAAGTACCTGCGCT
>ONQE01000246.1 GCA_900319925.1 uncultured Bacteroidales bacterium
CGCTCAGCAGGTCGATTTCGCCGTCATCGAGGTTGGGCTTGGCGGACGGTTGGATTCCACTAACGTCATCACTCCCCTACTCTCCGTCATCACCAACATCTCGTTGGAACACACGCAGTTGTTGGGCGACACCATCGCGAAGATCGCCTACGAGAAGGCTGGTATCATCAAGGACAAGACCCCCGTGGTTATCGGGGAATACGACCCGGAGAGTTTCCCCGTTTTCGAAGACGTGGCTCTGAAGCACGACGCGCCGATGTTTCCCGCCAACGTCAACTACGAAACCATCAACAATAGAGGTTGTTTAGAAATCCGTGACAAAGAGACCCACAAGAAAGTCTATACCATCTACACCCCGTTCAAGGCGCACTATCAGGACAAAAACATTCTCACCTTCTTTCAAGCCGCGAAAGTGCTGGAGTTCGTTCTCAACATCCAGGAGGACAAAATCGGGGAAGCTGTCGAAAACATGCAGGTGAACACAGGCCTTATCGGTCGCTGGCAACAATTGTCGGAGAAGCCCCGCATCCTCTGCGACGTGGGCCACAACTACGCCTGCCTGAAGCAATCCATGTTCAACATCTACGAAGAACGGACTTCCTACAAGAGCAGGATCCACGTGGTTTTCGGTATGGTGAACGACAAGGACATCGACCACATCCTGCCGCTTCTGCGCAAAGAGTTCACATACTACGTCTGCCGTGCCCACATCGAGCGGGCGATGGACCAGGAAAAACTCGCCGCGAAGATGCGGGAGCAAGGACTTGCCTGCAACACCTATCCTTCTGTGGAAGAAGCCATTAAGGCTGCAAAAAACGCCGCCACGGACGAAGATGTCATCTTCATCACCGGCAGCTGTTTCGTCGTCGGCGAGGCCCTTTCGCTCCTCAATGGTTAGTGGTTGTAGATTATGGGTTATGGGTTATAGGTTATGGGTTATTGAGGCTTTTTTGCTGCTGAGCACGGGTTTCGTGTTTGGCCAATCGCCGTACATCACCATAAACCAAACCGATGTGGAATTATTGCAAGCGGCGAAAGTGTTAGGCCGGAAAACGCAAACATTGACGTTGGAGGACTACCCTCAAAACGCCGAAAAGCTTCTGCAATATCTTGAGAACCACGGATATCCGTTCGCTTCCGTAAACCTCACCACCGAATGGGAGAACGACACCACTCCCTTGTATGTGATGCACATCGACCGCGGTCGCTACACCCGCATCGACTCCATCGTGCTGAAGGGGAATATCAAGCTGAGCAAGAGCTTCCTTTGGCCCTATTTAGGACTGCGGCGGAAAGCGCCCTATTCGGAGAAGACCGTGCAAGAGGTCGCCCGGAAGCTGTCGGAATTGCCGTTCGCCACGGTCGTGCAGGCCCCGGGAATCTCCTTCGAAGAGGAGAAAACGTTGCTATACGTCTATCTCGACAAGCGGCCGGTGAACCGTTTCGACGGCTACATCGGGTTCCAGCCGGTGAACGAACAGACGGGAAAGTTGGCCATCAACGGCGAGCTCTCGCTGTCGTTGCAAAACATCTTCCGCCTTGGGGAGCGAATCTCCTTGGAGTGGCGCAGCTGCGAGCGTTACTCCCAGTACCTGAACGTGGACGCGGAGTTCCCCTACCTTTTCCGCACACGTTTCGGCCTCGACGGGCACTTCCGGCTCGACAAGCAGGACACCACCTACCTGACGCTGAACCGCGACGGGCACACCCACAGACACCTCTTGTATGGGGCACCGTAACATCCTTTACGGGTTGGGATTACGTATCAAGCAGGTCGATTTTCCTTACCAGCCGACACGCGGCTTCGACCTGGTCGCGGACATGGCGGCCGGGCGACGAACCTTAGAGCCTGGCCTTTCCGTTGACGAATCGGAACTCGAAAGTATGGAGTTAGTGAAGACCTCCTATCGAATCACGGGTGGAATAACTGGCTATATCCCTATCTACAAGCAGTTTATCTTGATGTTGCGGACACAGGGAGGCAGTATGTTGGCAGGTCCGCACTACCGCAACGAGATGTTCAAAATCGGCGGGGAGGGAAAAATCCGGGGCTTCACCGAGAACGAGCTGTACGCCAGCACCTACCTGCTCTACGCGGCCGAGCTGCGTTACCTTTTCGACCGCAACTCCGACGTGCACGTCTTCTTCGACGGAGGGGTTTACGAGCAGCAAGGATACAACAACTACTTGTTTGACACGCCTTTCGGATTCGGTTTGGGCGTCAATGTCGGTGTGCGCAGCGGCGTCTTCTACTTCGAATACGCATTGCCGAGACAAATGGGGAACAAAATCTCATTCAAGACGGGAAAGATCCACTTCGGAGTGCGGGTGGGGTTCTAAGAAATTTCCAGGATTTCCATTCCGACTTCGCCCTGCGGGGTCTTGAATGTGACGGTATCACCGACCTTTTTGTTCATCAGCACCTTGCTCAACGGGGAGAGAAAAGAGATCTTGCCTTGCATGATGTTGGCTTCATCCACCCCGACAATCTGGTATTGCGCTATCTGGTTGTTTTTCAAATTCTTGAATTTAATGGTCGCCCCGAAAGCGACGTCGTCCTGCCGCTGCGGATCATAGTCGAGCACACGGGCGGAGTGGATGCGTTCCTCAAGCAGACGGAGCTTGCCCGTCAGGTAGTTGTTGTTGACGCGCGCATCGTTGTTATCCACCCCCTCGTACTGCTTGCGCTCGTTGAGAATTTCCTCGCGCTCGGCCTTCAGTGCCTCCAATCCTGCGGTAGTGACGAAGTTCTCAACTCCGGGGGGCAAAAACGCCCTCGGGGTCAGCATCGGGACCTCTTCCTGGTCGCCCTCTTTGACAAATCCTCTGCTCATAGTCGGTAATTTTAGGGCGCAAAAATACATTTTTTACATTGAACTTCGACTTTGACTTTCGCGGCATTGTCAATGTCAATGTGATTAGTCAAAGGCAATGTCAAATTTCGTATTTTCGCACCCAATTTGATTATGACGTTAGAAGAGCTTAAAAAGAGATATTACAAGGCTGATGTCGAGCAACTTACAAAGCTGCTCGGACTTCGGCAGAAGGACACGGTTGTGTCGGTGAACGGCATCAAGGGCTCCGCTCTCGCCTTCATCGCGGCGCTTGCGGCTGAGCAATCCCCCGACACGCAACTGCTCCTCTTCCGCGACAGCGAGGAGGCCGCCTTTTTCTACAACGATATGGAGATACTGCTCAACGACCGCAGTAAATCCCTGCAGGAGAAACGGGTACTCTACCTGCCGTCATCCTACAAGCGCAACAGCCGCTGGGGGGAAACCGACCTCTCCAACGTGAAACTCCGCGCCGAAATCCTGCACAAGCTGTCGATTCCGGATGCGCAACCACTCATCCTCGTCTCCTACCCCGAAGGCGTGGCGGAAACCGTGGTCACCCAGGACTATATCGACCGGAAATCCTTCTCCGTGAAACGCGACGAGGAGATTCTCACCGACGATTTCCTGAACAAGCTCTAC
>ONQE01000245.1 GCA_900319925.1 uncultured Bacteroidales bacterium
TTTGCTGCTGATTTCAGCAAGGTTTCAGCAAGAAACCAGCAAGGAGACAGCAAGGGAGCAGCAAGGGAACAGCAAGGAGACAGCAAGAAAATTTTGGGGAGTGAACCGGCCGCATTGGCGGTTTAGTTTTCAAAGTTGTGAACGGCAAGCAGGTCATCACGCCGTACAAACGAGAAGTGTTCAATCCGCGCACCGAGGCGCAGATGACGAACCGTTCCAAGTTCGCCCTCGCGGGCATGATCAGCAAGATTGTGCCGAAGGAGGTGCTGGTGGGCATGAGTCCGGACCGCCGGAGTCGGCGTCCGCTCTTCACCAGCAACATTGTCCGCCACGCGAACGTAAGCGTTGCCGGCGGGGCGGTCAAGGCCACGCTCGACGCCCACGACCTGGTGTTCTCGCAGGGGGTGGCCGCGCCGGTAACGGTGAGCGGGGTGACCGTCACGGACGGCCTGCTGGGCGGCACGTTGGGTGCCCTGCCTGAGAAGGTGGACGCCGTGATGATGATCGCCATGGTTTACGACAGCACGGTGGGGCTCTACACGCGCACAGTTTACGAGGTGGTGCCTGCCGGGGAGTCCGCCATCCGTCTCGACACGCAGGCCACCGAGAGCGGCAATGTGGCGCACCTATACGCGGTGCCGATGTCGCTCACCTCAACGGGGCTCAGTCTCACCGGCGGTTCCGACGGGGCGGAGCGCTCGTCGGACGACGACTTCACGTACACGATGCTGATGCGTTCGGACGAGGGGAGCTACCGGTACGGGCGCTCGCAGTACCTGACCAGCGTTGCGATCGGGTAAGGCTGTTCGGTGCAGTGGTAGGGCCGCATTGTATGGCGGCCCTACACCACACTGCGCTTCGACCACACTGCGCTTCGCTTGTATGGTGTTAATTGCACTGCGTGCGTGTCGCCTCTCCGAGGCGGGGAGGGGGCCATCATCTCGTCCAAAAAGCGGCATCGACCTCATCTTCGACATCTTCTTCCACACCATCATCCAAGAAACCAAAGAGGTCATAACCCGTGAAGGTTTCGACGGTGTTCACTGATTGGGTTGTTCCAACGATAGTAACGGAGTCAGGATTGTTGGGGCAGACAAAGGCTATGGTATGATATGCGTCTTGGTGTTTGATGAGAAAGGCCTTGAAACTATTCAGATTGCTTAGCAAATCCTCAGGTATCACATTCAACGAGTGGCAGGCGGCAAAATTCCCATGATTTTCAACTTGTAATTCTGTAGTTACTACTGATGCGATAATTTTCGAAATTTTCTTGTAACATATTGATTTTTATATATTTATAAGCGTTCTTTGACTTTTTGATTTGAAATGACAGTGTAACTTTGCGGCCTCAAACCGTAAAGTTATGAATAAGGGTCGCTATGTCTTTTCTCAAGTTTTAGATTTCCTGCCTCGTTTCCAATTCGACAGGCTGGTAACAAAGTACCGAGGCGATTGGCATTCAAAGGATTTGACCTGTTACAACCAACTTCTACACCTGTTGTTCGGACAACTAACTGGTTGTGACTCAGTTCGGGATATCTGCCTGTGCTTGGGAGCTCACGAGAACATCCTCTATCATCTCGGATTTCGCAATACAGTCAACCAATCCTCACTCACGCGCGCCAATGAAAAGCGAGACTTCCGTATTTACGAAGAGTTTGGGGCTCTTCTCATCGACATAGTGCGCCCTCTTTACTCTAGAGAGAAAGTCTCGGAAATTACCATAGACAATGTGCTCTATGCTTTGGACTCAACCACTATATCCACCAGTATCAAGCTGGCGGCTTGGGCACTCGGAAAATACAGCAAGGGGGCGGTCAAGATGCATACGCTGCTTTCGTTGCGTGGCAGCATCCCCGCAAACATCCATATCACTGACGGGAAATGGCACGACAGCAATGAACTGGATCACCTTGAACCAGAACCGCTTGCCTTCTACGTGATGGACAAGGCGTATGTTGACTTTGAAGCACTCTATCGGTTTCATAAAGCCGGCGCCTTTTGGATAAGCCGCCCGAAGGACAATATGAGATATGAGGTGGTTGACCATCGGTCGGACTTCGACATCCAAACGGGCATTCGAGCAGACTTCGCCATACGACTCACCACCCCAAAGTCCCGCAAACTTTATCCTGAGCCCATACGCATGGTGGTCTACTACGACAAGGAGACGGGTAATGAGGTGGTTTTCATAACTAACAACTTTGAAATCAGCGCATTGGAAGTCGCCAACCTTTACCGTCACCGATGGGATATTGAAGTTTTCTTCAAATGGATAAAGCAAAACATCGTTGTCAAAACACTGTGGGGATATTCCGAAAATGCCGTGAAAACCCATCTTTGGGTGGCAATAATTGCCTATTTGCTAATAGCAAGGGCAAAGGTGGCCTGTAACAGCCCATACTC
Source organism: uncultured Bacteroidales bacterium (assembly GCA_900319925.1). Classification (GTDB taxonomy): domain Bacteria; phylum Bacteroidota; class Bacteroidia; order Bacteroidales; family WCHB1-69; genus F23-D06. The sequence continues at coordinate 2,407 of ONQE01000245.1, forward strand.
CATCACAGAAGTTGCAACACTGATCAGAGTCTCCGCACTAGAGCGTACCTCTCTTCGCGAACTTGTCACCAAACCTAACCCCTCTGTCATTCTCAATCAATCTGTCAAAGAACCTACACTTTTTGATAATTTATAACATGATGGAAAAAACGGAGCATGTCCACCCAGTTAAAGCGGCCAAAACCGTTCTTCAGGAGGGGGTGATTGCCGCCAAAAAGGGCTGAAAAAACGGACCATAT
>ONQE01000244.1 GCA_900319925.1 uncultured Bacteroidales bacterium
GTCTGTGTGTATGAAGGCAAGAAGCGGGTGTCGGAGCCGATGGCTCCGGAGAAGGCGATGGATGTGCTGGAACAGCTGATCGCAAAACCTTAACCCTTAACCATAAACCCTTAACCTTTAACCTTTAACCATTACAGAAAATGTACATCCTCGGAATAGAATCCTCCTGCGATGACACCTCCGCGGCGGTCATCCAGGACAACGTCATCCTGTCGAACGTGATTGCAGGACAGAAAGTCCACGCGGAATATGGCGGCGTGGTGCCGGAGCTTGCGTCGCGTGCGCACCAGCAGAACATCATCCCTGTGGTCGATACGGCCTTGAAGCGCGCCGGCATCGGCAAAGAGCAACTGTCGGCCATCGCCTTCACCAACGGACCCGGACTGTTGGGGTCGCTCTTAGTGGGCAACTCCTTCGCCAAGTCGATGGCCTTCACGCTGGGCATCCCGCTCGTGCAGGTCAACCATCTGCAGGCGCATGTGCTGGCCCACTTTCTCGACAAGCCCGGCGAGACCAAGCCGAAGCCGCAGTTCCCGTTCCTCTGCCTCACCGTTTCCGGCGGTCATACGCTGTTGCTGCAGGTCAACGACTACTTCGACATGACCAAGCTCGGCGGCACCATCGACGATGCCGCGGGCGAGGCTTTCGACAAGGCGGCCAAGATTCTCGGTCTGCCGTACCCGGGCGGCCCGGTCATCGACAAATACGCGAAAGAGGGCGACCCCGACCGTTTCCAGTTCTCCATCGCGCACCTGCCCGGGCTCGACTACAGTTTCAGCGGCCTCAAGACCTCGTTCCTCTATTTCGTCCGCGACAATCTCAAGGAGAACCCGAACTTCATCGAGGAGAATATCCATGACCTGGCGGCCTCTATGCAGAAAGCCATCGTCAAGTCGCTGACCGACAAAGTGAAGAAGGCTTTCAAGGAGTGTGACTGCAAAGACTTGGTGCTGGCCGGCGGTGTCTCGGCGAACAGCGGTTTGCGCGACGCGATGACCGACCTCGCACGCCGCTACCACCGCAACATCTTCCTCCCGCCGTTGGATCTCACTACCGACAACGCCGCGATGGTGGCTGTCTGCGGCTACTTCAAGTACCAAAAGGGCGAGTTTGTGGGGTACGATGTCGCGCCGTACAGCAGTTAGCGCTCTGCCTCCGGCCTTCGACTGTAGCGGCCGCCTCGTATAGGACGGATTAATTTTTGTTTCCTCGGGGCGTATTGGGATTTTTTTGTACTTTTGCGGCCTTGTTTCGAAATTAAAAATATCTAGTATATGAAAAAGATTGCCTTTTTAGGTTTTATAATGCTTTTATGCATTGCGCAGACGTTCGCGCAGCGCGTCTCCGAGAGCCAGGCCACGCAGGTCTGTCAACGATTTCTGCTCGACAAGGGTCAGGTGGCCGCGTCCGAGGGGGTCAAACTCACCGAAGTGTATACCCAGGACAACGGCGATGTCGCCCTGTATCGTTTCCAACTTCCCGACGTCGGCTTCGTGGTGGTTTCCGCTTCGACAACCACCCCGCCGATTCTGGCCTACGGCTTCGAGTACGATTTTGAGATGATTCCGCCGGTGCGCGACCTCTTCCATCTTTACAAAGGGGAAATCGCTTACGCCGAGAAGATGGGTTGGGATGCCAAGCCAAAAGCCGCTGCCAATTGGAAACGCTATCTGGCCGAGGAGTTCACCCCGAGGGCAGCCAAGGATGGTGGTACGGTCGGACCGCTGCTCACCACCACCTGGGACCAAGGTAAGTACTATAACACCTACTGCCCTTGGGATGTGCAGGCTGGCGGTTACTACGACTATCGCGTGCCCAACGGATGTGTCGCACTCGCCTGCTCGCAGATTCTGAACTACCATCGCCATCCGGACAGAGGCACGGGTTCCACCTCGTATATTCCCCAAGGCTATCCCCGTCAGACCGTCCGTTTCTATGAACATACCTATCATTACGACGCGATGACCAACCATCCGACGAGCTATGCCAACGAGATTGCCAAATTGGCTTATCA
>ONQE01000243.1 GCA_900319925.1 uncultured Bacteroidales bacterium
GCCGACCTTGCCCTTCTTCTCGAAGGGCACGAACTCCTGGTGGTGATACACCTCGTCGCGGTTCTCGTCGTAGATGAAGGGAATGCGCACCTGCCCTTTGTAGTCGACGGCGCCGGCATACACTTTGCCGTCGGCCTCCTGCTTGTAGAGGCACATCACATCGTCATTCGGGTAGCAGTTGCCGGCGATGGGGTTGGTGTTGAACTGGCCGTATTGTGGCGGCAGCACCTGCCGTCCGGTGCCGTCGATGAGGCCCCAGCGGTAGTAGTCCTTTTCGTCGAAGGTGATTTTGGCGTGCGAGTAGTGGGCATTCTCGTTCAGCGATGCGTAGCGCGGCACCTCAGTGACGGCATAAAGGCCGTTGCCCGCTTCCGACCATCCGGTATACACCTTCTGGTTCACAGCCAAAAGCTTCAGCCGCTGCAGCATCGTCGCTGGGTCGTAGGTGTAGGCGCGCCTGTCGTTGGTGTATTGCGCCAGCGCCTCCTTTTTCTGTTTCTCAAATTCCTTCATCGCCGCGTCTATCTGCGCCAGCATCTGCGGGTTGTCCTTGAACTTTTCCCGCGTCTCTTTCAGCCCCTTCTCCATCTCCACCAGGTAGTCGGGCAACGTCTGGTTGATGTTCACCTGCAGCACCTCCTCCATCAGCGTGTTCAGCTGGTCGAAGAGCTCGCGGTTCTTCTCCATCGTCTCGTCGGTGAAGAGCATATACTGCAGCAGGGCGTTGTTCTCGTCTGTGCCGCCGGTGGCGGCGAAGTGTATCCACGACAGATTGACCCAATGCGGGTCCTCGGCCGCTTCTTGGGCGTGGGGAATGGCGCATTGCGCAATGAGCGCAAGACAGAACAATATTTTCTTCATATCCGCAAAGAGCTGTAATCCGATACTATTTCTTTACAAACTCCACACGGCGGTTCTTGGCGCGGCCCTCCTCGTCGGTGTTGGGGGCAATGGGCGAGTGCGAGCCTTTGCCCACAGCCGTGAGGCGCCCCTTGTCGATGCCCTGTTTCACCAATGCGGCCACAATTGCTTCGGCGCGCTTCTGGCTCAACGGGTCGTTGATGGCGTCAGTGCCCGTGTTGTCGCAGTGGCCCTGCACCTCGAAGTTCAGGTCGGCGTGCTCCTGCATCAGCTTGGCCACGCGGTTGATTTCCACGAGCGATTCAGGCTTGAGGTCGGCCTTGCCGGTCTCGAAGGTGATGGCGTAAGAGACAATCTTGCCTTCCGAGGTCAGGCGGTCGTAGAGCGGCACAGCGCCCTTGGCAATGCGCACATTGCTCAATCCCGTGTAGCGATAGAACGCGCCACTGGTGAAGAAGAAGTAGCCTGGGGCCTTCATCATCGGCACGTTGATCAGGCGCACGCCGTTCACGTAGCCCTTGAAAGCCCGCTTGTTGAACGAGAAGGCGAAGTGGTTCCATTCGCCGGCGACCACGGGGTTGTCTTTCTCCAGGTAGTCGCTGTTGCCTGGGTTCAGCCCCAGCATCTTCTCTCCGCCAGTCAGGTTGTTCCCGTCGGGTTTCAGCAGGTTCCACTGGAGGTTGCACGAGCCGTCTTCGCGGTACCAGAAGTGCACATAGCTCGGGGCGTTGTAGTAGCTCTCGTCGCCGCGGTCGCCGAAAGAGATGCTCATATCGAGCGTTGTCTCTTCTTCGGCCTCGCCGGGCTTGGCCACGTAGAGGTCGAACTCAACGGTGAACACCTCGGGCAGCCAATCCCATTTCTCCTTCATCAGGGGAATGACCTGACCCAGTCCGTTGTCGGTGAACGCCAGCACGTTGCGCCCTTTCTGCTGCGCCGTTTCCGCGTAGCCGTCCAGCAGGTCCCATCTCAGTGGGAACTCGCCGAGTCTTTCGTGCTCGAAATTGTCGTCGAAGAATATTTCGTCGCCGGGGACGAAATCGGTCTTCGCATAGTTGCTCTCCTGAGCCTTTGCGGTCATTCCGATGAGCATAAGCATCGCCGCTGCCAATAATGTTTTCTTCATAATGATGTGTTTTATTGGTTGTGTTAGTTTGATGGTTTTCGATTTGCAAAGGTACAAACT
>ONQE01000242.1 GCA_900319925.1 uncultured Bacteroidales bacterium
TCGGCATCATGCTCAGCGTGTTCCAGCAGGCTGTGGGTATCAACGCCGTGCTGTACTATGCACCGCGTATCTTCGGTGATATGGGCATGGACAACCCGATGATGATTACCGTCTTCATGGGTGTCATCAACATCCTCTTCACACTCGTTGCCATCTTTACCGTCGAGAAGTGGGGACGCAAACCCCTCCTCATCTTCGGCTCACTGGGCATGGCACTTGGTGCCTTCGGCGTCGCCGTCACCTTCGGCCATGCCGGTCTCGAGCTTGTCACCGCCGCCTCACTGCTCCTCTATTCGGCATGCTTCATGTTCTCGTGGGGTCCCATCTGCTGGGTACTCATTGCCGAGATTTTCCCCAACACCATTCGTGGTGCTGCTGTGGCTATCGCCGTTGCCTTCCAGTGGATCTTCAACTTCATCGTCAGCTCTACCTTCGTACCAATGTTCAATATGCATCGCCATCTTCGTATGGCGACTGGTTCCCGAGACCAAGGGCAAGACCCTCGAGGATATGACCAAGCTCTGGCGTTGGAAGGGTTATGTACCTGGTGAGGGCGTTCACGAAGGAACAGCCTACTCTAATCAGGGCGGAAGAGCGTAATTCAAAGTTTAAAGTTTTAGGTTTAAAGTTTAAAGTTATGAAAAGAATACTTGTAGCAGAAGACAACGACAGCAACTACATGCTGATGAATTATATCCTGAAGCGTCACTACGAATTCTTCCGTGCCCGTAACGGGCAGGAAGCCGTAGAACTGGCAGCGTCCGAGAAACCCGACCTCGTGCTCATGGATATCAAGATGCCCGTCATGGACGGACTCGAGGCCACGCGCCAAATCAAGGCCGCACAGCCCGAACTGCCTGTTATTGCACTTACCGCCAACGCCTTCGACAGCGATCGCCACGCGGCCTTCGATGCCGGTTGCGACGACTTCTTGGCGAAACCCGTCAATGCCGATAAGTGCATTCAGACCATCGCGAAATATATTGGTGAATAACCCTATGGAACCTCAAAAAGTCATCATTTCCGATAACTTGCAGCAATCGCTCAATGAAGCGATTGCTGCTTGTCAATATGACCAGTTGTTTGTACTTGTCGACACCACCACCGAGCGGCTCTGTCTGCCCGTCGTCGCCGATTACGACTGCATGCGCGACGCACAGCGCATCGTCATACCCGACACCGACACCCACAAGACGCTCGACTCCGTCACCCACGTCTGGTCCGAACTTCAGCGCCTCGGGGCCACGCGCCATTCGCTCATGATCAATCTCGGTGGCGGTATGGTCACCGACCTCGGTGGTTTCGCCGCCTCCACCTTCAAGCGCGGCATTCAGTACATCAACATCCCCACCACACTGCTCTCCATGGTCGATGCCTCCGTGGGCGGCAAGACAGGCTTTAATTTCGGGGGACTGAAAAACGAGATCGGTGTTTTCTCCAATGCCAGCTCCGTCATCCTCGACACCACCTTCCTGCGCACCATGGACCGCGAGAACCTCCTCTCCGGCTATGCCGAGATGCTCAAACACGGCCTTATCTCCAACGACCGCATGTGGGCTGAACTGCTAGCTTTTCTAGAATCTCTAGATCCTCTAGAATCTCTAGATCATCTAGATCCTCTAGTCCCCCTTTCCCCCATGCTTGCCGAAAGCGTTGCTGTCAAGCAGCGCATCGTCACCGAAGACCCCACCGAGCACGGCATCCGCAAGGCCCTCAACCTCGGACATACCGCAGGCCACGCCTTCGAGTCGCTGGCTCTTGAGCGTAAGCCCGTCCTCCACGGCTATGCCGTCGCCTATGGACTCATCGTCGAGCTCTACCTCTGTTGTGTCAAGACCGGTTTCCCGCAGCATAAGATGCGCCAGACCGTTGCCGCCATCAAGTCTCACTACGGCCGTATGCCCATTACCTGCGACGACTACCCCCAGCTCCTCGCACTCATGCACCACGACAAGAAGAACACCGGTCACGACATCAATTTCACCCTCCTTGGCGACGTTGGCGATATCCGCATCAACCAAACCGCCTCAGAGGACGAAATCCGCGACGCCCTCGACTTCTACCGCGAGTGCTAACTATGGCGTGATATGGATAGTGCCCTCGTTGAGGGGGCAATATCCTTTGATAGTGAGCTTCAACCGATGAACTTCAAGATGTCGGCCACCAGTTCGTCCTCGGTCTTGCCGTCAGCGGTCATCACGAGGTCGTAGTTGCGGGTGTCGTAGCGTGAGGTGTTGGTATATTTCTTGACGTAGCTCTCACGCATCTGGTCCACCTGCTCGATGGTCTTGCGAGCCTCGTCCTCGGTGAGTCCCTGCTTGCGCATGACGCGCTCCACGCGGAAGGGCATGGATGCTTGGATGAGGATGTTCAGGTGATTGGGGTGGTTGCGGAAGACATAGAATCCCGAGCGTCC
>ONQE01000240.1 GCA_900319925.1 uncultured Bacteroidales bacterium
CCGGGGTGCTAAGCAATTTCGGGATAGCCTTGTCGGCGCTCCGACAGCAAGGCGAAGCCTTAGGAGATAAGGTCGCGTTTAGGGCGTTCGCTCCCTTGCTCGGCACGAAAACCAACAGCGGAATAAGCATGTAGAAACCATGGGGGTTCCTTGTTTGGACGAGGGTTCGACTCCCTCCATCTCCACTTTTTGGACGTAAAAGCCGTCGGAAAATTCGACGGCTTTTTCTTTTATATCCATTCGAATCTTTTTTCCTATCTATTCTTATGAATTAGCAATGGCTTTTTGAAAGTTTTTTTATGTAGGAGTAAATATCATGTAGTTTCGTTGATAGGCTTCGTCCCTTTTGACGACAGCGAACATGCGGCTTACGAGTTTGGCTCGGATGACGTTGAGGACACACATGGGATGTTTCCCTTCCTCGGTTTTTCTTTTGTAATAGTCCTTGTATTCTCCTGATTTCATGTGTGTTGCGACAGAAACGGCTGCAAGGTGGAGGAGTGACTTAATCTGCTTGTTGGCCCGCTGGGACACCTTCGATTTGGAGTATATGCTTTTCCCCGAGGTGTATCGGAACGGAGCGAGTCCAGCATAACAGTTGAACTGCCTCGAGGTCTCGAAGCGCGTGAAGGCCATGGTTACTACAACCATCCGTACAGCGATTCTGTCGCCGACACCGTCAACCGTTTTGAGCAGCTCGGCCTGGTGCTTTATCTTCTCGTCTGACTCCACCAGCCTTTGGATCTCGTCGTCAATGAGGGCTATCTGCTTGTCGAGCGTCTTGACCACAGCCGACCACGAGCGCTTCTTTCGCCTGTAATCTTCAGCGTCCATATATCCCTTCTGGTCACGGAGCTGCGTCTCGTACTTTTTCCTGTCGTTGGCCAGCGTGTCACGGTCTGTGAGCAGGTTCTTCAAAGAGACGAGTGTCTTGTCGGGCATCTTGTACGCCACGGCCTTGTCGGAGAAGCGGAAGGCATACTCCGCGATGCGGCGGGCATCCACCCGGTCATCCTTCCCCCTGGTGACGCCGAAGGAGTTCTTAATCCGTGTCGGATCCTCCATCCACAAGAACAGTCCCATCTCGTCGCAGGCACAGACCAGCGGATAGATGTATCTTCCCGTGAACTCAGCGCACACCAGCAGGTCGTTATTGGTCACGCCGCTCTCTTTCTCGATTCTCTTCACGCATTTTTTGATGGCCGCCACGGTGTTCTTGATTTCCTCCTCACGGACGGTATGCGTGCCTTCCTTCAGGCAGATGTTCAACTTTTCCTTGCTGATGTCGATGCCCATTTGATAATTCTTCATAGTTTTGCATTCTCTTTTGTGGACTTTGGGACCGTCGGCCTTCGCCTACAAACCTTATCGGTTCGGAACGCATATTCTTATCCAGGCCTCGTGGCCAACGGAAGTCGGGCGGTGCAAAAAAGATAGTTGGGTCTTACCCATTTGCCTCAGCTGTTAACCGCCCGATCCCATTGTCCTGGTTACACATTACTTTTTTATAGACTTTCTATCAGTATTTCGCGCAAATTTACTATTTTTGCTCTTGCATTCCTAGTTCGCAGACAACCACGCTGCAAATCTAAGGTTTGCATCAGTATTCAATTTAATCATGCAAAACCTCAATATCGCTTACATTCAGTCTGATCTCAAATGGGAAGACAAATCAGCTAATCTGCAGCATTTCAACCAGTTGTTGAAACAAGTCAAACCCGAAACCGACTTGATTCTTCTCCCAGAGACTTTTACAACGGCCTTTCCGGTTGACCCCAAAAACTATGCCGAAAAAGAAGACGGCACGACGATGCAGTGGCTAAAAACGCAATCCAAAGCCCAAAACGCAGTGATTTGCGCTACTTTCCCGTTGGAAAAGGATGGACACTATTACAACAGCCTCGTCTGGATGCGCCCCGACGGCAGTTATGAACTCTATTTCAAGCGGCACACCTTCACTATGGGTGGCGAAGACAAATTGGTGGAACGCGGTGAAAAACAACTGATTGTGGAGCTGAAAGGCTGGCGCATCCGCCCCATGGTGTGTTATGACATCCGCTTCCCTGTGTGGGCCCGCAACCGCTACGAAAACGGACAATATGAATACGATT
>ONQE01000247.1 GCA_900319925.1 uncultured Bacteroidales bacterium
GCTGCTGATGTGGTCGGTGTTGCCAGTATAGTTGGTGTTCTCGGTGCTGCCATTATTATAGTACAAACCGCCGGAAGTGGTCACCGTGATGTCGCCACCGCTGATGGTCAGCACGCTGTCACACTTCATACCCTTGCCGCCCGAACCGGTGGAGGTGAGTGTGAGAGTGCCGCCGCTGATGTCGATATTGCCGTCGGCGCTGATGCCGCAGGCGGCGGAAGTCTCCAGATCTTCCTCGTCCCACTCGCCCTTGCCGCTGGTGGTCACATCGATGACAGGCTCGCCGGAGATAAAGATGTCGCCGGCCGCCTTGATGCCCTTGGCGGCGATGGCCGTGCAGTTGATGGTGATGTTGCCGCCCTCGATATAGATATTGCCGCTGTCCTCATCTTCGTGGTCCTCGGTGATGGCGGTGGCGGTGTCGCCCTCAAGGTCGCACTGGATGCCGTCGTCGCCGGTGCCGCTGATGTTGATGGTGCCACTTTGCATTTCACGTTGCCCACCACGTTGAGGGTACCCTGCTGCTTGAACTCGGCGTGGCCCTTCACATAGAGGCAACCCTTCTGCGAGCCACTGGCGGCATCGACGAGGGTGTTGGTAGTGCCGGTGATGACCTTCACGTTGATGCGCTTGCCGTTCTGTATGTGTACGGCGGCACCGCTATAGACAGGCGTGGCGTTGGTCAAGGTGAGGCCGTTCAGCTCAACGGTAGCCTTATAGCTGCCCGACATATAGAACTCGCCGTCGGTGGAGGTGCCGCTCAGCGTGTAGGTAATCTCGCTGGCCACAGAGTCGCTCTGCGCAATGGAGACGTGCGCCCCCTGCTGGCTGACAGTCAGATACTGGCTGATGTTGTCGGCCACGGTGACCGTCGCCGAAGTGCCGTTATAGACAACCTGAACGGAATTGTCGCTCTGCGCCTGTGCAATGCTGCAAGCCGCGAAAGCAAAGAGAATGAATAAGATGACATTGTTTTTCATAGAAAAAAAGTATTAATATTTGAAATGCAAAACTACAGCAATTCAGCCACCTACACAATAACATATCGTCCGTAATGATTGGCAAAAAGTCAGATTTTGCTTTCCGTGTCAAAAATAATCCGTACTTTTGCACTATGGAAAAAGAACAGTCATACACCCACCCGATGAACCTTTATCCTCAGAGAATCAGCGAGGAAGGTATCGTTGTATTCGACAATGTAAGAGGGTTGCCTTCGGGCGACGAGCCGTTCACCTCGTCGGATTATGTCATCTGCATCGGTCACCGCGGACGCATCGAACTGATGTACGACGACATCACCGACTTCTCTGGGCAGCACACGGTGGGTGTCATCTTCCCCAACCACTGCCTCCGCAAGGTGAGCGTGACCGACGACTACCTGGCAACCCTGATTATTGTCGACGCAGCAGTGCTCAACGACCCTATACTGCAGATCATCAAACAGATGCGCTACCGTTATGAGCCGCATTCCAATGTGAAGCTCGACAAGCACGAATACCGTATCATCACGCACGTGGTGGAAGGGATGCGCGAAATCACACGCCTCGACCTCCCCGACCGCCGGATGCTGATGACGCGACTGCTGGAGTTCCTGCTGAGGCTGCTCAGCCAATACCGCAAAAGCAAATTGAACGAACCCGGCGCCGACAAGCAGGTCAGCGCGCGTTTCCAAAGCGACCTCAAGCAGCACTTCCGTGAACACCGCGATGTGGGATTCTATGCCGCGCAAGCCTGCCTGTCGACCAAGCACTTCAGCGCCGTCGTCAAGCAAGAGACGGGCCATACCGCCGCCTACTGGATTCATCACCAAGTGGTGGCTGAAGCCAAGATGCTGCTCCACATACGGCACGACCTTACCGTGCAGGCCATCGCCGACCTGCTGGGTTTCGAAGACCAGGCCACCTTCAGCCGCTACTTCCGCCGCGAAACTGGCCTCTCCCCCACCGAGTTCCGCGAAAGAACATAAAAAAACTATAGAAACATCGCCCCTCTTTCAGCCTCTAAACCAAACGTGTGTGCCTGGTTCGACCACACGCGCACGCGTGGTCATAGGGTATTATTTTTTCGGTTTTTTATCGTCTTCGTGCAATCCTGGATACGTCCATTCCCATATCAGTTCAAAAGTGAAAATGTATCTGTATTTGACTCCGTTCAATTCAATTGGAAATATGGTTTTTAAAATAAATAGCACCACCGT
>ONQE01000239.1 GCA_900319925.1 uncultured Bacteroidales bacterium
CGAGAAGGCTGAGTACCAGCGCCAAGCCGCCAAACTCACCCCGAAGATGAAGACGATCATGGACAACTTCCCCAAGGACCATCCCAACATCATCCCCGACGCCATCACCCGCACACTCAAGTGCCTCGATTAGCCCTCTCTTTGTTGGCTGCTCGTGGCGTCAGCCGCGAGATAATGTATCGACCATATATGGGCGATCAATCCGCCCCTATATATGTCCTTCTTGCCACCCGCATGGCTGAGCGCTCTGCCGATTTGTGCGCAGCTCATCCCCGTAGCCGTTTAGTGCTCGGCGCTGTCCCGCCGAGTTAGGCGCAGCCGGTGTTCAGTTCCCGGCGGTATTCCGCCGCGTTCAGTCTCTTTGTTGGCTGCTCGTGGCATCAGCCGCGAGGAAAAGAAAAAGAACCAAAAAGAAAAGAAAAAATGGTGGTGGTGGTGAATATACCCCCTATAATCCCCCAAACACCAACACCATCACCACCACCATTTTTTTGATATATTAATTTTTAACACCACCACTTTTATGGAATTCGATACAATCTGGCAAGTCCTTCTTGCCAACGGCACAAGCCCCCGCCGCCAATACGAAGCGGCAGCAGCCTGGGCGCTCTACAGCCCAAAGCAGCAACAGCAGATCTACGACATCATCACTGACCGCATCCGTCAGCGTAAGTTCGTCGCGTTCATCCCCACGCAGGCGTTCGCCGAGGCGTCACGCCTCATCAACGACAACGCCCCCGTCAACCACTTCGACAAGCCACTCTCCCGCAGCATCACCTACTACACCGCCATCTACAACGGCACAAAAGGGCTCTACACCGCTGCCGACGTCGAGCGCTACCACATGTCCAACCCTCAAAAATTTGAGTTATGAATCCTGATACTATCGTTTACACTTCCCCGGACGGAACTGTCGTCACCCGGCGCGAACTCGACGAACTCGAACAGCGCGCAGCTGCTTACTGCGTCAGAAACCATATTTATCCATTCACTTAAATTGCAATCATTATGACATCACAACAATTTGCCCAAACCTACCTCCAATACGAGACAAACATCATCAAAGTCCTCAACAGCCAAAAGATCTACAACGAGGATCTCCTCCACGACACCTACATCGCCTTGTACGAACACGCACCGCATCCAGAGCCTTGTGATTTCGTCACCGCTTTCGTCTCGTTCTACCGCAACGCACGCCGCTGGAACGACCAGCACGAAAGCCACTACGAGCCTTGTGATAACCGGCAACTCCTCGCCTACGACCGACCGGATAACTCTGCGCACGAACTCGTTTCCCGCGAACGACAACTGCGACGACTCGACAAACTTCTCGATTACTATTTCACCCATCCGCAGCCCGGGCGATACGATCACGAACGCTCATGTCTGATCCTACGGCTTTTCCTTGAAGGACTTTCCGAACGCGAAATTTCTGACAAACTAAATATTTCGCATCAGGCTGTGCATCAATCTCTTAGCCGCACCATTGACCGTCTCAGAGATTGCCGCCGTTATATTACAATATAGAGGCCCTTCCCTCACCAACCCTCAACCCTTTCAATTTTCAATTTTCATTTTTAATCTTTCAATTTTCATGCGTCTCCAACTCCCTTTTGGCATAGCCTCCATCTCCGGCAAGGTCGGCAACGTCGTTTTCTATTCCCGCAACGGCAAGCAGTACGCCCGTCGCCTCAACCGTCACACCGTTTCCACCGAGGCATTGTCGAGTGAATGTCGAGCCATTCTCGAGCCATTATCGGGGGTGTTCTAGACAATACTCATTCCCAGCTCCTTCGCATCACCTTACCGTTACCTGCCGTCACCTTACATTGTGAACGCATTCTGTTACTTCCGCTTAACCCGAGACTTATTAGCTGTTCTCGCTATTTCTCGCGGCACTTGAACGATTTTTTCCGTGAAATATTTGCAAATGTCAGAAAAATGTTGTATCTTTGTAGTCGGAAGTCGCATGAGGTCGTGCCGGCGAGGTAGGGAACATTGAAAAGAATGCAACAGGATACAAAAAAAGCAGCGATCACTCGCTGCTCGTGAACCAGCTGGGGCTCGAACCCAGGACCCCATCCTTAAAAGGGATGTGCTCTACCTGCTGAGCT
>ONQE01000238.1 GCA_900319925.1 uncultured Bacteroidales bacterium
CGGCAACGAAAATGCTGTCGATGCAGGTGTAGGGGGACCCGGTGTCGAAGACCAGCCGGGCCGTTTTCCCGTTGACCTTTGATTCCAGGTAGAGATGGCCAAAATAGAGGATCTTGTTCATCTGCTGCCCCAAGAGGGCGGAGAAGCAGAAGACGGCCGTCAGCAAAAGCAGTGTCTTTTTCATTTGCAATTTGCGATATTTGGTGAAAAACAACGCCGCAAAGATACACAAATAATGGTTTGGGGTTAAGGATTATCGAAACGGGATGAGATGACATGCGGAAAGATGCTCCGAGAAGCGACTTTCGATATCAAGCATCGCAATTGTCAAAGTAAATAACATGATATTGAATTGTTTTTGTATTTTTGCAGCGTCAAAAACTAATGATGCCAAGACAACAAAAACTAATAATCCTAAAGCGATAAAAACTAATAACGCTAAGACGATAAAAACTAACAGGAATAAAAGTACTACAAAAATGGCAAAGATACAAGAGAAATTGGCAGAGTCGCTGGCGGTGCTGAAGAAGTATCAAGATGCTCACGGAGACAATTTGGTGATACAAGGAGCGGACACATTAGGAAGGACGCATACGGAGAGGTTAGTGGACAGTGGGTATTTGCAGATGGTCATCCGGGGATGGTATATTCCGTCGTCACCGGGGAGCGAGGGCGATTCCACGGTGTGGTATGTGTCATACTGGAGTTTCATCACGGCCTATTTGGACAACAGGTTCGATGGAAAATGGTGTCTTTCACCGGAAATGTCGCTCTATTTCCACAGTGGAAAAACGGTGATTCCCAGGCAGTTGATAGTGCGTAGTGAGTCCGGGACGAACAACATTCTGCAACTGCCCTTCGGAACCTCAATTGTAGATATCAAGGCATCTTTGCCGCCGGAGGTGGTACAGGAGCCGCGATATGGCGTAAGGTTATATCCGATGGAGTATGCTCTGTTGATGATGGGGCCCGATTATTACCGGCACGACGCGTTGGAAGCAAGATCGTGTTTAGCCAGTCTGAAGGACGTGTCGCCCATAGTGTCGGCGGCCATTGACGGGGGGCACACCACCCGGGCGGGGCGCGTGGCCGGGGCGTTGCGCTCCATTGGTCGGGAGGAGATGGCGGACGAGCTGTTGCGTAAAATGCGTCAGGTGGGACATTCTGTGACAGAGGAGAACCCGTTTGAGGAAGATGTGCGGATGGAGACATTCGCCGTGTCTCCTCATGCATCACGTATCCGTCTGATGTGGATGCAGATGCGGAATGTGGTGCTGGCAAAATTAAAAGTGAAGCCGGTGCAGCAGGATGCGGCGTCGGTGTTGGCGATGATGGATGCGACGTACGTGAAGGACAGCTACCACTCTTTGTCGATTGAGGGGTACAAGATCACGGAAGGGCTGCTGGAACGGGTGCGGAGCGGTGACTGGGACCCCGAAAAAGACGAAGCGGACAAGGAACGCAGGAATGCGTTGGCCGCCCGTGGATATTATCAGGCGTACGAGTTGCTGAAGCAGGGCGTTGCCGACTGTTTTTCCGGGCAGGCACCTGCGCAATTGTATGTGAAAAGCCATCAGGACTGGCACTTCCAGCTGTTCGAGCCGTGCATCCGGGCGGGCATCGTGAAGGCTTCGGATATGGTGGGTTACCGCCGGCATCAGGTCTATATCCGCAACTCCATGCACACACCGCTGAACCCCGGTGCCGTGTTGGACGCGATGAGTGCGTTGTCGGAATTGATGATGGAGGAGAAGAGTGCGTTAGTACGTGCGGTTTTAGGGCATTTCTTCTTCGTCTATATCCATCCCTACATGGACGGGAACGGCCGCACTGCCCGCTTCGTGATGAACAGTCAGCTCGTGACCGCCGGCTACCCCTGGGTGGTGATCCCCGTGGAGTGCCGGGAAGAGTACATGGCGGCATTGGAGAAGGCGAGTGTGGAGGGGGATGTGGAGGGGTTTGTGAAGTTTGTTGGGGGGTTGATGTGAGGAGAGATTTTTTTCCTGTTTTCGCCGTTGAGGCACCCTGAGATTTCAGGGGTACAGTAGGTCGTAGATTTCCTGCTGCTCGTCGTCCATCTTCAGCAGGATGGAACTCTGCTGGCCGCTGCCGGGTAGTGTGAAGTTCAGCTGGTACGGCCTCGCGTA
>ONQE01000237.1 GCA_900319925.1 uncultured Bacteroidales bacterium
GAAGTCTTCGGCGTTAGAGCCCATGCAGTGCATGGCGAAGAGCAGCTTGTAAGGTTTCGTGTTGTCGTAGTTCTTCGGCAAGGTGATGAAGTATTCACGTGTTTCGCCGTTGACCTTCATTTCGAAGCGGTCGCCGTTTTCGACACTCTTGGTCTTCTGCAGCTTTGACGTCGTGCCGCAGCCCTTACTCGGGGTCGGCTTGTTGCCGAGGGCATAGCCGAATTTGAATGTCGGTTCAGGAGGAACGGTCTTCGTGAGCATCACGTTGAGGGTCGTGTCAAGCGTGCTGAGCGCCATGGTGAGCGTGTCGTAGCCGTCGGCGGAGATGATGAGTTTTTCTCCCGGTTGGACTTCCTTCAGCAGGGCACGGCCTTCGCTATCGAAGGAATTGGTGTAGGTCCCGTTTGCGCTGAAGCGGATGGTCTGCTTCACGCTGCCCATGGAAACCTTCGCAAAGTAGGTTCCTTTCGCCTTCACTCCGGAGGAAAGGTCTACCTGGCCTGCGCCATAGAGGGTCTGGCCAAACACGTTGTTGCCCATGGCGTCAAAAATCTTGACCTGGATGGGGTTGCCCCCGTTCTGGGAGTAAGAGAGGATGCCCGAATTGATGCTGATGTAGCCGGGGGCCTGCATGGGGTGCAGCGCGTCGGGCGGCGGGGTAATTGTATCCTGTTCGTCCTCGTGAATGGTGAACTTGCCTTCCGCATCTGTTGTCGCGGTCTTGTTCTCCTTGAGAAGCTGGACCTTGGCTCCGCTGATGGCAGGGCCGTTTTTGCTACCGTCGGTGACGGTGCCGCTTAGGGTGTATGCGGATGCGGTAGATACCGCGAGGGCTACTCCAATAACCAGAAGATTCTTCATCTTCAACTCTCCTTTTTTTAGAATATCCCAATACTCCAGGGAGAAATTTATCTTTTAATATGTGATTTGCGTATCACGTAAAAATTACTTTATGGATATTTTATCCACGACCTGTAAATTTTCTTAAACAGATTCTAGTCCAGCTTGCCCTGGTAAAGTTCCAGGAGCTTGCGGGCGAGCAGGCTCGAATATTTCGCGTTCACGAGGGTCACCTGCGCCTTCTCCAGGTTGTTCTTCTGGGTGAGGTAGTCGGTGTAGGTGAGGGCGCCCGCATTCCGCTGTTCTTCGGCGACGGCGAGGGCCTCGGTCTCGGCTTCCACCTGCAGGATGGCGGCCTTCCACTGGAGGTCGGCGCTCTTCGCGTTCAGGTAGAGCTTCTCGATATTGTTTTCAAGGTTCTTCGCGGTCTCCTGCATGCTGAGCGCTGCTTCCGATTCGCTCACCTGGGCGAGGAGCACCTTGTTGTTGGTCGAGCCGCCGTCGTAGATGGGAATGTTGATGCCGAGCGATACGGAGTTCTGCCAGCCGTACTTGAGCTGGTCGCCGTAGCCGCCCGATTCCCATGCCTGGAGGCCCGTGCTGGAATTCGCGCCGAGCGTCACCGTGATGGAGCTGCCCTTGCTCGCGAGTTCCGTGTTCTTCTTTGCGGCGCGAGTCGAAATGCTGTCGGACTTGAGGCCGGGGTGCTGTTCGCGGATGGTCTTCTGCAGGTCGGAAAGCGAGGGGAGGGGTTCGAGCGAGTCGGGCGAAGATGCTGTCTCCGCGGGAGATGCTATCTCGAATTCGACGCTCTCGTCGAGCTCGAGCAGCTGGCGCAGGTTGGTTTTGGAGGTGTTGACGGAAAGTTCCGCCGAGAGCTGCGACACCTGCTTCTGGAGCACGTTCGACTGGCTCTGGGTCAAGTCCTTCTTGGTGATGGAGCCCGCCTCGAACAGCTTGCCGTAGTGCTCGAATTCCGCCTGCGAGAGCTCGACGGCGGCATCGGCGGTGCGCTTGTTCTCTTGCGCGGCCAGAAGGTTCATGTAGGCGTTCAGCACGCTTTCCTGGACGCTGCGCTCGGTCTGCTTCGTGGACTGGGCCGCGGCTTCCTTCTTGAGCTGGTTCACCTCGACGCTCGCGTTCGTGGAACCGCCGTCCCAGAGGGTGTACGATCCCGAGATGCCGAGGCTCAGGCGGTAGTGGTCCTCGTTGTCGACGAAGGGGTGGTCGAACAGCGTGTTCTGGATGGAGGCACTCACGGTCGGCCTGTTGCCGGACTTCGCCTGCTTGACGTTGACTTCGGCCTGCTGTTCGCGGAGTTTCGCGG
>ONQE01000236.1 GCA_900319925.1 uncultured Bacteroidales bacterium
TCATATCGGCGGCGCCGTGGGCATGCTCATCGCCATCCCCTCCTACACCGTCATCCGTGTCATCGCCAGTCGCTTCTTCTACGACTACAAGGTGGTCCGCCGCCTGATTCCAGACGTGGAGAACGAAAGGACAGACTTGTTGATCTGAGACGTATGAGGTGTGACTTGTGACTTGAGAATGGAAGGTATTCATCTTGTAAATATTGTATTGTAGAAAAATGTATTTTTGTCGCCGAAACAATCAGGTTATGAAAAAGACTCTTCTGACCATCTCCATGCTTTTTGCTCTGACGACCCTATCAGCGCAATACATCTCGTCCTCCAACCTGCCCATCGTCATCATCAACACAGACAACGGCGCCACCATCCCCGACGAGCCGAAAATCGGGGCGACGATGAAGATTCTGTACATCAACGACACCACCACCAATTACCTGAGCAACCAAAACGACAGCGCCTACCTGAACTACATCGGCCGCATCGGCATCGAGTGCCGCGGCTCCACCTCTCAGGGACACAACAAGAAGCCCTACGGTTTCGAAACGCGCATGGCCGACGATGTCACCAACAACAACGTCTCCCTGTTGGGATTGCCCGCGGAGAACGACTGGGTGCTCAACCCCATGAACGACGAGCCTTCCTACATTCGTGACAATCTTTCCTACATCCTCGCCGCCCAGCTCGGAGACTATGCCCCGAGGCCCAAATACTGCGAAGTCATCGTCAATGGCGACTATCGCGGGCTCTACTTCCTGACGGAGAAAATCAAGATTGACGCCCACCGCGTGGACATCCTCGAGATGGACTCCGCAGACAATGCCGCCCCAAATGTCACCGGTGGTTACATCATCAAGGCTGACAAGCTCACCGGCGGTGACGTGCCCGCTTGGTCCACCACGGCATACGACTACTGGCAGGATGTGGACTACATCTACCACGCTCCGAAGCCCGAGGAGATCACCCTCGACCAGGGCGACTACATCCGCAGCTACTTCGAGACCGTGGAGGCCGTAGTCGCCGCCCACAACCAAGACGTCAGCAACGGTTTCCCCGCCTACATCGACATCCCCTCCTTCATCGACTACATCATTATGGGCGAGTTTTCGTCCAACTGCGACATCTACCAGAAGAGCACCTTCTTCCACAAGGACCGCAACGGAAAGCTCCGTGCCGGTCCCGTCTGGGATTTCAACTTGGCTTACGGTTACGACTTCGGCTCCGTGGGGCGGTCGGGCTTCGACGTGCTGCAGTTCGCCAACGGCGACAACACCGGTTCCGACTTCTGGCACCAGCTCTACGAGGACAACATGTTCAGCTGTCACTTGTTCCACCGCTGGGCGGACGTCACCGACGAAGGGGCGCCGCTGCACTACAGCAACGTCTCCCACCTTATGGACAGCCTCATCGCCGTCACCGCCACTGCGCGGGTCCGCGACCGCGTGCGCTGGTGGAAGACCTACGACTACGACGGCCATATCAACACCATGAGACAGTGGCTGCAGAACCGTTATGCTTGGCTCAACCACGAGTGGGACCTCTACCGCGTGTATCCTCAACCACAGCGACGACACGGTGGATGCCTCCGGGGTCTATTTCCGCGAGCTCGGTCTCACGTACACATTCCCGGCCGGTTCGCTCATTCCGCCGCACGGGGAGGTCTTCTTAGCCTCCAACGCGCAGGCCTTACAACAGTGCTTTGAAAAGACGGCCTTCGGGGAGTTCACCCGCCATCTCGACAACAAATCCGAGCGATTGGTGCTGGCCGATGCGTGGGGCAACATCATCGACGAGGTGACCTACGCCGACACGTTGCCGTGGCCCATCAACGCCGACGGTCACGGTGACTTCCTCATCCTCATCGACCCCGACCTCGACAATGCGTTGCCGGAAAGCTGGATGTCCGCGGACGTCTTCGTGGGCGTTCCGGACCGCACGCCAGCCTTCAAATTGACCGTCACCCCCAACCCGACCACCGGTCTTGCGCGCATCGAGAGCGAGAAGCCGCTGCTGCGGGTCTCCCTAACGGATTTGCAAGGGCGTGTGCTGATTGAGGAACCCGTCAATGATGTTTTCGCCGTGATAGACTTGACGGACCTGCCGCCCGGCATTTACCTTCTGAAGGCGTTATCTTGCGACGGCGAGACGCAGGTGGGGAAAATCGTGAAGAAGTAAACCATACTCTAAACCAGTAGGAGTACGACGAACCGCGCAATACCTTCAGTCAAGAAACAGATACTTTTCGTCATATTCGATACCGGCTCTCTTCAGCTGACGGAGTATCTCTTGTCTATAGGATTTATTCTTATGATGTTCTTTCTGCTGCATGATATAGCGGCGCACCCGTTCCTTGTCCATAGGGCCGCATGTTCCTGCATAATAGCTTCGTGCCCAGCCGGTGAACAGCGGGAACTTGTCGGGATGAGCCCGCAGGAAATTCCCTGCGGCGATTTTCAGGTCATGTACAAACGAAGCCACCGCCATTGTGGGCGGCAGTGAGACCAGAATATGGATGTGGTCGGGCATACTGTTGATTCGAATCAGTTTGCATTTGTGGTTGTTGCAGAATCCGTTGATGTAGGCATAGAGATCACGTTCGTGCACCTCCGTAATGGCCGGTACGCTCCAGTGCGGCCGGAAGATGATGTGGTAGATGAGTTTGGTGTACGCCATACTTTGTCTGTTTTGGTTTGGTTTTGGGTTTATGGTTGCTGCTGACACTGGCATCCCTTGCTCCGAATCAGCGCGCAAAAATAACAAAATAGTTCATACGACTTAACCAAAAGTTATCAACCGAACCGAGTTACTATCTCGAAGCGGCCTACCCGGTCCACTACGCTGTTCCGGCTTAACCACGAACTTCCGGTCTCCTTCACGACCGCGATAGCGGTCGCCCCTCCTTTACCGCGGTGTCCGAAGGACCCGCGGCTACCCCCCCCTGCGTTCCGGTCCCGGTCTCCTTCACGCCACAGCCAGCCAGACCCGCGGACTCAGCCGCCCACCTCTCGGCAGCTACGGCTTCCTCAAGTTCGTCCCCCACCAGCGCACACGAAAAGAGGCCGGAAGAACGAATCCTCCGGCCTCTTCTTAAGACAAAACAAATCCAATCGCTTACTCGAACGAGAGAATCGCCTCCTTGATGATGGCGATGGCCTCGCGGAGTTCTTCCTCGGAGATGACCAACGGGGGAGCGAAACGGATGATGTGCTGATGGGTCGGTTTGGCCAGCACACCGAGGTCGCGCATCTTCTCGCACACGTCCCAAGCCTCTTTGCCGTTCGTGGGTTGGATGATGACGGCGTTGAGCAGGCCTTTACCACGCACTTGCTTGATCATCGGGCTGTTGACCTTGCTCATCTCCTCGCGGAAGATCTTGCCGAGGTATTCGGCGCGCTCGGCGAGTTTTTCTTCCTTCACCACTTCGAGGGCGGCGATACCGACGCGGCAAGCAACGGGGTTGCCACCAAACGTGGAGCCGTGCTCACCGGGCTTGATGTTGAGCATGATGTCGTCGTCGGCCAGAACGGCGGAAACGGGCATCGTGCCGCCGGAGAGGGCCTTACCCAACACGAGGATGTCGGGACGGACACCTTCGTGGTCGCAAGCGAGCATCTTACCCGTACGG
>ONQE01000234.1 GCA_900319925.1 uncultured Bacteroidales bacterium
AAAAATGATTATTTTTGCAGCGCCATTAGGATAAGAGAGTCAGAAAAAGTGAACGGATATCCCCGTTTTGGGTGGGTGGATATCGACCGTTTTTTGCAGATTTGTCCACCCACAAGATATTGGGCAACTGGCTGTTGCTTGCCACTTTCCTCGGCGGTAACGAGCTGGATATGCACGAGGATTACAAGGTGCAGGTGATGGACGAGCTGGCCGCCAGTCCCTGTCTCTGGAAGCAGCGGATGAGTATGGTATGCACGTGGAAAACCCTGCAACAAGGCGACTCGTGGTGGTGTTTGCGCTATGCGGAAGTACACCTGCACCACCCGCACGACCTGATGCAGAAGGCGGTCGGCTGGATGCTCCGCGAGATGGGGAAACGCATTGATATGGACCTGCTGCGAGAGTTCCTGCAGTTGCACGCACACGAAATGCCCCGCACCGCCCTTCGCTACGCCATCGAAAAGATGGATGACGAGGAACGGAGGATGTGGTTGGAAATGTGAAATTCGAAATATTACGTATTTTTGCGGATTAAAAAAAACAATGAAAAAACAGGAGAAATTTTCGATTGCAAAGCGGCTGAAGAGCTTCATATACGCGTTCAACGGGCTGAAGGTGCTCTTCCAAGAGGAACACAACAGCCGGATACATCTGTTCGCGACCGTCTGCGTCATCATCGCGGGCGCGCTGCTCAAACTCTCGGTGCTGGAATGGGCGGCCGTCGCGTTCGCCGTCGGACTGGTCTTCAGCGGCGAAATCTTCAACTCGGCCATCGAGGACCTCTCCGATGTGGTCTGCCCCGAACACGACGACCGCATCAAGAAGGTCAAAGACCTGGCCGCCGCCGCCGTTCTGGTGAACGCCATCACCGCCGCCACCATCGGACTACTGGTCTTCCTTCCTAAAATTATACAATTGTTTTAGCTGTTAGCTATTGGCTGTTGGCTATTGGTTTTCACTGGCAAGATATTGACAAGCACGATTTGCAATGATTATGACTTAGCCCCGCCAACTATTAACTATTATCTATTAATTATTATCTATTAACTATTAACTATCAACTAACCCATGTTTCTCGGTGAGCTAATCTCCCTTTTTGTCGCCCTTTCGTGGACTGCCACGGCACTCTTCGCGGAGGTGGGCTCGAAACGTATGGGCTCGCTGCCGTTCAACACGATCCGGATGACGATGTCGCTGTGCTTCCTCGTCCTCACGCTCTGGTTGGTGATGGGAGTGCCGTACCCGCGCTATGCCGACGGCGGCACATGGGGCTGGCTGCTGCTCTCGGGCGTGGTCGGCTACGTCATCGGCGACTACTGCCTGATGCAGGGCTACATCCACATCGGTTCACGCTTCGGACAGCTTTTCATGACCTTGTCGGCCCCCACGGCGGCTCTCACGGGACGGATCCTCCTCGGTGAGCAGATGCGCCCGATTGCTATCCTCGGAATGGTGGTCACGCTGAGCGGCATTGCCCTGTCGATTCTCTCGAAAAGCGATGATTCGGAGCATCACGGTCTGCATTTCAAACTGCCTGCCAAAGGCATCTTCTTCGCGGCGATGGCCGGCATCTGTCAAGGATTTGGTCTGGTGCTCAGCAAGATGGGGCTTCAACACTACGATGCGGCACTCACGGCACTCAACATCTCCCAAGACGCGGTCTTTGAGGGGGCATTGCTGCCGTTACCGGTCAGCATCTGCGTGCCTTTCGCCGCCACCACCATCCGCGCCTACATCGGACTGGCAGGCTTCTTCCTGTCGTTGATGCTGTTTAGCAAGGACGGATTGGCGAAACTGCGCAGCGCCGTCCGCGACCGTAAGGCAATGTGGTGCGTGTTCGCCTCCACCATCTTCGGACCGTTCATCGGGGTCACGGCGGCCATCCTATTCCACCAGAAAGTGACGGTACGCGAAGTCATCGGTGCCGTCATCAGCGTGGTGGGGGTGTGCTTGTTCTTTGTATAAGAACACGCGACAACCTAAAACAGTCGTAAATTATTAACTTGTCAACTTGGTTCAGTCGTAAGGCACAATAGTGACAACCAAAATCAGCGAATCATACGGAGTTGTATCGGAGTTGTATCGGAGTTGTATCGGAGTTGTATCGGAGTTACATCGGAGTTAGACCGGAGTTAGACGATTAGCAGAATTTGCGGGAGAATTATCAGAAAAAATAGTACTTTTGCGCCTGAATTCAAAGAACAATCGTATGAAAAGTCCCAAACTGATGCTGCTCCTTGCAGTCGTGACGCTGACCGCCGTCTCCTGCGGTTCCAAGAAAGAAACCCCGAAAGAGGAAGCTCCCAAGATGCTCGTCCTCTACTACTCCCAGACCGGCAACACCAAGGCCGTGGCGGTGGAAATTGCCAACAAGCTCGGTGCCGACATCGAGGAAATCACGATGGTGAATCCCTACGATCCTGATTTCCAGGCGACCATCGACCGTTGCAAGAAAGATCAAGAGCAGGGCATCCTCCCCGAGATTCAACCCGTCAAAGCGGACATCGCCAACTATGATGTCATCTTCCTCGGCTTCCCCGTGTGGTTTGGGACGTACGCGCCGCCCGTGACCACCTTCCTCAACAGCGCCGACTTCAGCGGCAAGAAGATCGTGCCGTTCTGCACCTTCGGCAGCGGCGGACTGGAATCCAGCGTGAAGGACTTGGCGGCGGCTGAGCCCGGTGCGGAGATCCTGCCCGGCTACGGAGTCCGCGCCGCCCGTTTGGAAGCGATGCCCCAAGAGGTGGACAATTTCCTGAAAGCCAACGGATTCCTTGAGGGCGAATATGTCCAGTTGGCGGACTTCCCCGCCCAGCACGAGGCGAGCGCTGACGAAGCCGCCATTTTCGACGCGGCTGTCGATGGCTACCCGATGATCCACGCCAAGGCCAAGACGGTGGCCTCCCGCGAGCTCCCCGACGGCACCGAATACCTCTTCACCGCCGTCAACCTTCCCCGCGAGGACAAGCCGGACATGCCCACTGACGAGATTCAGGTCTATGTGACGGTGGAGAAAGACAAAGCGCCGGTGTTCACGAAGGTGATACGGTAGTTTGTTTTCCCGCAGAACTCGCTGATTTGCGCTGAAAAAGGGTCTGCGTCGGTCTGCGAATTCTGCGGGAAAACCAATAAAAGTGTATTTTCGCGGCCTCTTATCAAACAAATTTCTAAACGTTAAAAAATGAAAGAAAAGACTGCATTCATCACGGGCGCCAACAAAGGAATCGGATTTGGCATTGCAAAACATCTCGGCCTGAGCGGCTGGAGAATCATCATCGGGGCGCGAAATCAGGAGCGTGCGGAGAAGGCCATCCGCGAGCTCACCGCCTTGGGCATCGACGTGCCCGGATGGGTATGCATGGAGCTGGCCGACCTTGCGAGCGTGGAAAACGCCGCCCGCGAGCTCAACGACAAACACCCTGAACTTTCGCTGTTGGTGAACAACGCCGGCATTCCAGGCGACATGGGCGTGGACAGCCTTCATACGGAACTCAGCGACATCCGGGAGACCCTTGACGTGAACTTCGTCGGCACTTTCGCGCTCACCAAGCTGCTGATGTCTCTGCTTGCGAAGAACAACGGCCGGATTGTCAACGTCACCGTGCCGTCGGAAATCAGTCCCTACTGGCATCCGTTAGCCTACGTGACGAGCAAAGCCGCCCAAAACGCCATGATGGGCGTGATGGCCATCGAGTTCCAGCAGCACAACACCCCGTTGGAGATTTTCTCGGTGCACCCGGGTCCCACCACCACCGACCTCAACGGCAACATGAGTCTCCCCGGCTTCCACGACATCGACACGGTAGGAGAGAAGATGGCCGAGCTTATCAACGACGGTCAGAGCCATCAAGGCGAATTCGTGGAACTGTACCCGATTGTGAAAGAGGATTAGCCGAATGGTTTTCCCGCGAAACTCGCTGGTTCGCGCGGAAAATGGTCTGCGCAGTCTGCGGGAGAAACAAAACATAAAGGATATGACCTCAAAACTCTTCCGTTGAGGCACCCTGAGATTTTAAGAGTACAGTAGGTCGTAGATTTCCTGCTGCTCGTCGTCCATCTTCAGCAGGACGGAACTCTGCTGGCCACTGCCGGGTAGTGTGAAGTTCAGCCGGTACATTGTCTTGACGGCCTCTCGCACCCTGTCGAGGGTCAGTTTGGAGCCCTTCTCCTTCAATATGCGTTCCATCTCCAGCAGGATGGTGTACGCGGTGAAGCAGATGCAGATATGTCCTTCTATCCTGTTACGCAAGCGGTGGTAGATAGGACGGATCTGCAGGTCTGTCTTGTTCATTCGGAACGCCCGCTCGATATACCACAAATTGCCATAGCTGCTGATGACTTCCTCTGCGGTGAGGTCCGTGTTGGTGACATACGCCTTGATTCCGTCCCAGACCGCATCCGCCTCATATTTTTCCATGTCTATTGATATTGTCACGTCCCCCTCCATCTTCAAGTATTTATTGTACCCCCTGTTGTTGATGTTGGCTTTCGTCAGACGTCCCGCCCCCATCCTTTTGCGAAGTCGCTCCAGTCCGCGTTTCCTGTTGGCCGCATCCTTGTGCTCCCTGCGCTCCGTTTTGGAGACAACAAGCCTCCGGCCGCCGCCTTTGTCCAGGACTTTGACATCCCCGTTCTTCAAGTTGAGGCCTATTATGCGGTCCTTAATCGAATCGCTCTCGTTTTTCGGACGGGCTCCGAGAATGTACTGATAGTTCTGCTCTTCAAGCGCCTGGATGTTCTTTTTGGAGAGCAGGCCGGCATCCGCGACCACCACAGGATGGGAAAACCCGTGGCGTGCGGCCAGACCTTCGATCATGGGGATCAGGGTGTGGCCCTCGAAGATGTTCCCCTCGTATATCTCGTAGCCTATCGGGTTGCCCTGTGCCGCCACCAGCAGCCCCAGGAATATCTGAGGGCACGAATGCTTCCCGTCCTTGTTGAAGCCCGGTATCCGAAGGGAGTCCTCCTCCGCTGCCTCAAAGTAGAGCGTGGTCATGTCGTAGAAGGCCACTTTGATACTGCCACCCACCACCTCGCGGGTGTGGCGGAAACTGATGTCCTCCACCTGATGCTTGATCCCCTCCGCGCCATCCGTCCCTTTTGCGCACAACCTGTCCAAAAAGCGGTAAATCCGGCCCACTTCGTAGCTCACGCCGAGATAACGCCGCAGGTAGTCCACCGTGCGGAGCTTGCTGCCGGGGTTGAACAGCCGGCAAATCACCAGATGGCGGAACATCTCTTCCTCAATCTCCCCATATCCGATCCTGTCGTAGAGCCTTCCGAAAATCAGTTCCGGCCCCGCCACCTGAACTTGGGTGTTGCTGACGGACGATAGGAAGTCCTCAATGCTGCCGTCTGCTTCGTCAGGGAACAGGTCAACACCTCCTCCGGCCTCACGGATGTAGGTGCGGGCCTGCCGCTCCAGCCGCGCTACCTCCTGCTCGCTCTCCACCGGCCCGAAAACCTTGACGACCCGATATTTCCCGCGAGCCTTGTCCACCACATGGACGCTGATGCTGCCTGACTTGTTGACCTTTCTTCTCACAAACATGCGGCAAAGATACAACGAGGCACCCAAAAAACCAAATTTTATTTTTCAAGTGACTGATTTACAGCAAG
>ONQE01000233.1 GCA_900319925.1 uncultured Bacteroidales bacterium
CCCGTCCAGCTCGGTACGCGCCATCCGCTGACGATCGTCACCAACGAGATCATCGATATCTTCTCGCGCATGGGCTTTGTCCTCGCCGATGGTCCTGAGGTGGAAGACGACCTCCACGTGTTCACGAAGATGAACTTCGCTGCCGACCATCCCGCACGCGACATGCAGGACACCTTCTTCGTCTCCCAACATCCCGATGAGGTCACGAAGAACATCCTCCTCCGTTCGCACACCTCCAGCGTGCAGGCCCGCATCATGGAGCGCATGCACGACGAGAATGGCAAGCTCACCTCGCCCATCCGCGTCATCTGTCCGGGTCGCGTCTATCGCAACGAGGCCATCACCGCACGTGCACACTGCTTCTTCCATCAGGTAGAAGGACTCTATATCGACAAGAACGTGTCGTTCACCGACCTCAAGCAGGTGCTGCTCTCCTTTGCCAAGGAGATGTTCGGTGCCGATACCAAGATCCGTCTGCGTCCCTCCTACTTCCCCTTCACCGAGCCCTCTGCAGAGATGGACATCTCCTGCTTCATCTGTGGTGGCGAAGGCTGTGGCTTCTGCAAGCACACCGGATGGGTGGAGATTCTCGGCTGCGGTATGGTCGACCCCAACGTGCTCGAGCTCTGCGGCATCGACTCCAAGGAGTACACGGGCTACGCCTTCGGTATGGGCGTCGAGCGCATCACCAATCTGAAGTACCGCGTCTCCGACCTCCGCATGTTCTCTGAAAACGACACCCGCTTCCTTGAAGAATTCGAAGCAGCCAACTAAACATAAAAAAATCCCGCCATCCAGCGGGATTCTTTTTTTAGTCTACAGTCTCACACCAAATGCCAGGCGGGCGTAGGCATCGTAGATGTTGACTTTGCAATGATCATTCTTATAGTGGAAATTGTTGTACTGCGCTTGAGTACCAATAAAACAATTTTTCCAGTTGTAGGCAATACCGAGGCGCAGGTCAAGGTTCAGGCGGAGCATGCTGTAGTCCACCTCCGGCTCTGCATCCCAGTAGTCAAACTGATTACCCCCCTCACCATTGAGCATCCCAATGGATTTATGTGTCTTCCCGTTTGCCCATCTCCTCGTCTCCGGGTTCCACTCTCCGAAGTCATCTACAGGCTGTATATCAGACGTGTCATAGTTGGTTTCATATTTGTAGGCTTTCACGCGGTTATAGACGCTGACGGTAGGCATGGCCATCACGTTGACCACCAGGCCGCGCAGCGGCACCCAATTGAAGCCGTAGCCCAAGCCGAGATTGGCCTGGTGTACTTTGATGCGGGAGATGCCGTGGCCGATAACCATAAAGAATGCGTTGGCTATGTCCGCATAGTCGAACGACGACTGATACCATGTGGCGCCTAACAGCAATGATCCTGCGGAACGACGCTGAATGACCGACTGGTTGTAGGCAGCAGCCTGTGAATAGCGACGCCCGTTGAACACGTAGTATCCGTTGATATAGACGGAACGGATCCATACGGGTGCCGCCAGGGTGACATCCTCATCAAGCTCATAGGTAACCTGTCCGTTTTCGTAGTCTTTCCCGGTGAAATGGCCGTCTTGCGTTTTGAAGCGCCTCAGTCGGAAGTTAAACCCGTACTTGGCGCCCGTCGAACTGATGGAGTAATAGCGGCCTGCGTTCTTGGTGAGCGACTTGGAATAGGAGAATCCCGTACCGCGATAGCCCACCCAGAAACCCACGGAAGAAGCCACGGGAGGCTCGAAGCACAGATTCCAGTCCGAATGGCTGTTGTCTGCGGGAACATCGATGCTCTGGCTGTAATCCACGTCTACCACGTTCTCCTTATAGCGCAGTATCACCCTCCAAGGCTTCTTGGGCACTTCGATGTAGTTCGAGTCCACCTTCTTCTGCAAGCTGGTAGCCCTGGACAACGCAAAGAAGGAAAGCGACAAGAAGGGCATCCTGGAAGAAATCGCCGAGCTGGCCCGCATCCACAAGGTGAAGCTGGTCACCGCCGAGGAATACCAATTTTTCAAATCCTGGAAAAATTCCCTTATCCGCGAACTCGCGCCCGCCATGGATGGCGCGACCCCGAAAGAGATTTCCAGGGCCACCCGCTACCGCGTAAAGACCGGCGAAGTCCGGGAGATTCTGGACTTTTTGCAGGAGGCGGGCTACCTGACCCAAGACGAACAGGGCCATTACCGGCAGGCCGACCGTTCGCTCCGTATGAGCCACCCCTCCCGCAGCACCAAG
>ONQE01000232.1 GCA_900319925.1 uncultured Bacteroidales bacterium
AAAAATCGTCAAGTAAGATGTCGCAGGAAGAAATTGAACGTAACCCTGAATACAGCATCTTCACCCTCAACCTCCGCCCCACCTTCGACTTCGTCCAGGAGCTGCTTTCGTTGGGCGAAACCGCCGAGGTGCTGGCGCCCAAGACGTTACGCAAGGAGATTGCCCGCATCGGCAAGACGGTTTGGAAGCGGAACGGGTAAGAGAGGCCGCTCCCCTCAACGAGTGATGAGATGGAGGGCTAAAAACAAGTCTGGCCGGCGCTTTCCCAACAGGAAAACGCCGGCCAGACGGTTATAGGGGTTGCCTAAAAAGAGGGCTACCAGTAGTAGGGATCATACCACGGGTCGTACCAGGGGTAGAACGGGTAAACGTCCCAAGGATAGATGACCGGATAATAGTCCCAAGCCCACGGCGAGTAGGTGTGGATGAGATTGAAGCTCGCGTCCTTGGAGCCGTCCATCGAAGAGATTTTACCCGTGAACTTGTACTCTGTGATGAGATACGAGCCGATCTTCATCTTGGCACGCTCCATGTTCTCGCTGTTGTCGGCTTTGAATTGGATGTAGATGACATCGCCTTCCACGACCCAAGAGAAGTCGTAGCTCAGGTAGTTGATCGGGGCGTCATCGGCGAAGGTGTTGCACCATTTTCCGTGACCGGCCGTCGTGCTGACGTCGTTCCAGAACTGGATGTGGGTGCCCGTGGAGGGGTATTTCACCCCGTTTTTCGTGTAGCTGATGTCCATGACGCCATCCCAACGGCCATCGACCAACATGGCGAGGATTTCGTCTTCGGAGGGGCCGCACCCCGTGAACATAACAGGGGCTGCAGCAAGGAGCAAAAACAGCAGTAATGTGGATGTTCTTTTCATTTTGATTGGATTTTGATTGGTGAATAATCGTTATTTCAGTCCGCGGTTCTTCAGCAGCGGCTCAATGGAGGGTTCCTGTCCGCGGAAGGCCAGGTAGAGGTCGTGTGCGTCGGCCGTGTTGCCGCGCTCCAGGATGTTGGTGCGGAACGAGGTGGCGGTCGCCGGGTCGAAGATGCCGTGATCCTTGAAGCACTGGTAGGCGTCGTTGTCCAAGAGTGCCGACCACGTGTAGCTGTAGTAGCCAGCACCGTAGCCGCCGGAGAAGATATGCTGGAAATAGGGGCTTCTGTAACGGGAGATAATCGAGGGTATCAGTCCGATCTTGGCCATTCTTTCATTCTCGAAATCAGGTTGTTGGAAAGTCGCGGGCGCGGTCACCGTGTGGTAGTCCATATCGAGGATGGAGGCGGCCAGCAGTTCGGTGTTGATGAAGCCCTGCCCGTAGGTGGCGGCGGCCTCGATCTTCTTCACGAGGGCGTCGGGAATCAGCTCGCCGGTCTTGTAGTGGTGGGCATAGACTTTCAGCACCTCGGGCTCGAAGGCGAAATGCTCCATGAACTGCGAGGGCATCTCCACGAAGTCGCGCGGGACGTTGGTGCCGGAGAGCGTCGGATAGTGGCAGCGTGACAGGATGCTGTGCAGCGCGTGGCCGAACTCGTGGAAGAGGGTCTGCGTCTCGTCGATGTTGAGCATCGAGGGCTTGTCGCCGACCGGTTTGGTGAAGTTGAAGACCAACGACACCACCGGGATGTGGTTGTTGCCGTCGCGGTCGTAGTACTGTTCGCGGAAGTTGGTCATCCAGGCGCCGCTGCGTTTGCTCTCGCGCGGGAAGAAGTCCATATAGACCACCGCGATGACTTCGTTGTTGTCGATCACCTCGAAGGCTTTCACATCCTTGTGATAGACGGGAAGATCGGGATTCTCCTTGAAGGTAAGGCCATACAGGCGCTCACAGACGTAGAAGAGGCCTTTTCTGGCGGAGTCGAGGGCGAGGTAAGGACGGATGTCCTCGTCGTTGAGGTCGTATTTCTCCTTGCGCAGCTTCTCGGAGTAGTAGCGCCAGTCGTAGGGTTGCAGCGGGCCGGCGATACCGTCCTTGGCCATCATCTTCTGGTAGAGCGCGGCCTCCTCCTTGGCCTTGTCGAGGGCGGGTGCCCAGACCTTCATCAGCAGGTCATAGACGTTGTCGGCGTTCTTGGCCATACAGTCGTCGAGGACATAGTTGGCGTAGTTGTCGAAGCCGAGAATCTGCGCCTTCTCGAGACGGAGGTTCACAATCTCGTTGATAATCTGCGTATTGGAGAGATCCCCATTCAGGCAGCGGGTGGAATAGGCGGTCCACAGTTCCTTGCGCAGCT
>ONQE01000231.1 GCA_900319925.1 uncultured Bacteroidales bacterium
CATTCCGGCTCTGCGCCGCCGCCTGAACGAGTTTGCGCTCTCGCATCTGACAGCCGACGCGCTGACCGTCCAGATCGACGCCGACTGCGAACTTTCCCCGCGCGACCTGACCGTCCGGCTCGCCGAGGAGATCGTGGTTCTTGGGGTTTATTTGGAACACAATAAACTTGTAGTCGATGTCATCGTACGGCAACTTTTCGGAAAACTGCCGGGTGCCGCGGTAGAAATTGATGTCCAGGAAATTGCCATCCTCAAAATAGGAGAAGGTATGCTCCATTATTCCAATCGCTTCTTCGCAGATTTCGGACACGGGTCTGTTATAGTTTTCTTCATTTTCGCCCACGCAAATATAAGTGTAGTAGGCGTGAGGATTTTCCGGGGCCACAGTGATGCGTGCGCGGCTGCCCGACACTGATTCGACCTTCACCTTGATGTCGGTAGGGAGCGTCTCGTCCCGATGACAGCCGGCGAACAGCAACAGACTTAAGACTATAAGTGACAAAGGTCTTTTCATAATCGTAATTGCTTGTTATTTCAGTATTTTACTTACCGTGAGAATGAATTTTATGGCTCCGGCCTGGTGGTTGCCGTAGTGGTCGAAGTCGTAGGTGACATCGTTCCCCTTGAAGTACTCTTCTGCCTTGAGGGCATTGGTGAAGGGCACGGTTTTGTCGTCCATGCTGTGGAAGATATAGACGGGGGAGCGGGGAGTGAAATAGAGGATGGAGTTCATCATCAACGACCGATAGAGCTTGGCGGTCTGCGGGTTGCTCTTGTCGCGTCCCACCTCGGTCATCAGGTCGCTCACTTTCCGGGCGTTCAGCATGGTGTTGATTTCGCCCACGGAGTATCGTTTGGAGTTCACCCAGTCGTCCAGGTGCTCCATCAGGATGGGCTTGAAGAAGTCACTGAGGTTCAGGTTCAGGTCTTCGCCTTCGTTGATGCCTTGCACGATCATCGGTACGGCGCAGGGGATGCCGGTTTGGTCCTCGAGCATCGCCACATCAAAGGTGGCCGCCATGTCGTAGGGGCCGCCGCCGGCGAACACTCGCTCGATGGGCATTTCGGTCTTGTGCCTGTTCTGCAGGATGTTCATCACGCCCAAGGTGGTGGACCCTCCCTGCGAGTAGCCGACCAGGATCACCTTGTCGCTTTCGGGCTCCCTGTCGATGGCTTTCAGATACGGTTTCACCGCCAAGGCTATATCGACCACGCTGCCGGCCGTGCTCGCCATGTGCATATAGGGATGCACGCGGTTCGCCGTGACGCCGTACCCGATGTAGTCGGCCATCACCACGGCGTAGCCTTCCGATGCCAGGATGCCTTCCAACGGGAAACATTCCGACGGGCATTCGCGGTTGGCTCCGATGGTCCAGTGGCTTACCACCACCATGTTCCTGATCTTCCCTTTGGCCGGAAGCAGCACCTTCCCGGACAGCGTGACGGGGGATCCGTCGATGTCACTGCTGGTGTAGGTGCCCGCGATTTGGATGACCTTGTTGCTTTGGACGGCCTCCATCAGATGCGACACCAGATCGGCCATGGAGACGCTGGCTATTTTCGTGCCGTCCTCGTCACCCAATTCCATGGTGCGGATTTCGGGGTTCAGAGCTCCGTCCACGATCACGTCGCTATATTTTACGCTCGTCACCTGGAACGAGTCGAAATCCACCATCTCGATTGTCGGCTTTTGGCAGGTTGTCAGAAGCACTGCCGCCATGCTGATAAAAAACCACTTTTTCATTCTTCTTACCATTTATAATAGAAACTGACTGAAAGGATGCGCGAAAAAAACTGATAGATATTCCGTGTGTTGGAGAGGGCGTTGAGGGCGCCCAGCTCGACGGAGCCGCCCCACGGGCCGTTGCCGACTTCGGCGCCGAGGAAGTTCAGGTTGAAGGCCGGAGCCGCGCCGAAACCGCCTTGATTGTCGAAGGCCAAAAGCGCACCGACACCCAACCCCGAGTAGAGCCGCACCCACGGACGGTCGAAATAGGTGAAACGGGCTGTGGCCAACAGTGTCAGATCCCAGTTTCGAATGCTCTTCGACGGCATAACCATGTTGTGGTCTTTGTCGAAAACGCTTTCGCGCCAGAAAATCCCCTCCACGTCGGCTTGTATTCCGAGACTTGTCACCTTGGTCAACCGGTATTGGTACTCGCCGAAAAGGTGCCCAGTATAGCCGAAATCGAAGGTCTCGTAGTGAAGGTAATTGTCCTGAAACACGTTGGGGTTGGTCCACGTGCCGCTCAAACTTGGACG
>ONQE01000228.1:0-1815 GCA_900319925.1 uncultured Bacteroidales bacterium
CGCAAACTTGGGTGTAGGCTTGGATGCTTCTCCAAGGAGCAAGATCGCCGCCGCAGTCAGCCTGCACGCGGATATCGTACATCGTGGTGGGGGTCAGGTTGTCCAAGGTGAACGGAAGAGCGTTTGCCACAGCCGTGCTCCAAACGGAGTCGGAGTCCTCTTTGTATTCCACATTCCAGGAGGATTCCTCAAAGCCTTCCGTCCAGTTGAGCGTGATGGAGGTCAGGTCGCTGCTCACCATAGCAAGGTTGGAAATCGGCAGACAGGAGGGCACTTCCTCAAGGGTGAGGTCATCCACGTAGATGTAGTTGTAAGCGTATGTGGAGGAGCTGTAGTTCTTGAACGCAATTCTGTCACCGTTGCCAATGTAGTTGTTGAACATCACGACGTAGGGGTCTGACGGATAGTCTTCCGTGAGCGCGATGGTGTCCACCGGCACGAAAGTATTCATGTTGTAAACATCGGAAACCACACCCACAATCAAATTCGCATCGTAGGAGCTTAAGCTGGAAGCTTTGGCGTAGAAGGAGACTTCCAGGGTGTTGACAGGCAGCACGGTGGTGTCGATGGCCGGCATGATGGCCAGATTCTTGTAGGAATTGTAGAAATAGAGGTAATGGCTGCCGCTAAGGGCGTAATAGTCGTAGTCATAAACATACGGATAAGAGGAAGACGATGTGCCTCTGTACCAGCAGGCGGGCATCGGGTAGTTTTCCGTGCCGCCGATGTTGTTGGTTTCGAAATCCCAGAAGCGAGGCACGCTGTTGATGGTGACACACTCGGTCTGGAAGGTCAAGACCTGCGACCATGCGCTGGTGTCGCCGTCGGAGCAGAGCGTTCTCACATACACGTCATAGTTGGTGCCGGGCAGGAGGTTTTCGATCTGATAGGTAGTGGCAGACAGGTTGACGTTGGTCATCGTGGTGTCGGAAGTGCCGTACATCAGCTCCCAGGCATCGTTGTTGGCGCTGGCGGGGGTGAAGCTGATCGTGGCGGAAGCGGTGTCAACACTGGCGAGGTTCACGTTGTACGGTTGGGCGCAATTGATTCCCGTGATGGAGATGTTATCCACTGCGGCGGCGGGGTCCGCTCCCGTTGAGTAGTCGTTTCTCCACATAAAGAACAGACGCTTGGTGGTATTCTTATAGGCAGCACCCAACGAGAAGGAGGCGTGTTGCCAGGTGGAAGACTGGTTGAGCTGTGCCAGCTGGGTAGAGCCGGTGGGTTGCGTGTAGTCGCCTTCGGTCACAGACGTCGGGTTGCCGATATAGACTCTCATGTAGTCGTAGGAGGATTCGCCGTAGCCTTTCCAGTCGAAGGAGAGCTCAAACTCATCCGCATCGGAGAACTGGATGTCACGGTATGCCCAAGATACAGAAGAGGCGGTGATGTCGTAGGAGTTGCTGGCGCCGTTGTCAGAGGAAATGTACATGGAATGGACGCTGTTGTCTGTCGTGACGGCTGCGGAGTCGATGTACCATTTGTTGGTCTGTCCGTTCTGGACAAAGCTCCAAAGCGTGTTCTCAGTGGCATCCTCAAAGTCGCAAACGTAAGGGATGGTGGCAGGGGTGACGCTCAGCGTGAGGAAGGTCATCTCGTTGGACCATGAACTGAACTCACCGGCACCGCAGTCCGTTCTCACATACACCGAGTAGACGGTGTTGACGGTAAGGTTGTCGAAAGTGTAGCTCGGGTTGCTCACCGTAATGGCAGTGGCCGTGTCGGGGGAGAAGCCCGGGGCGCCGATCACCACTTCCCAGCCGCTCTGTCCCTCCAAGGAACTCCAGGCAATGGTGGCGGAAGTGGAATCGAGTG
>ONQE01000228.1:1843-4137 GCA_900319925.1 uncultured Bacteroidales bacterium
TCAAGGTAAATGGTTTCCCAGTTATCCGGATTCCGGAAAGCGATGTAGGTCCCGTTGCCTGTATAGCTGGAGAATGAGACTTCGTAAAGATGATAATTGTCCGTCAGGGTGATGGGACTGCCGACGGGCATGAAGGAGGACGAAACGTTAGGATTCGACATCACACCCACTTGGAGGGAGGTACCTGACGAATAGGCAGAAGCGTAGAAAGAGAGCTGAATCGTGTGGATGTCGAGTTCCTCGTTGTCAATCTGCGGCATGGCAACCGTGTTCGTGTTGTAGAAGTAGAGCGAGTTGCTGCCGGCGTAGGACTCGTACGTGTAAACATACGGGTAATCCGAGTCTTCATTGCCTCTTGTCCAGCAGTGAGGAAGGTTGGAGTTGGCGGGGAGCGCCTCAAAATCAACGAAGAAAGGCAGTGAGTCGATGGCGGCGCAAGTAGTGCTGAAAACGACCACCTCGCTGGCCGGGAGGCTTCCGTCGTCACAGACCGCTTCCACATACCATTGGTAGAAAGAGGAGTGATTCAGATTTTCGATGAAGAGGCTGGAGTCTGACAGAGCGAGCACTTCGGTATAGGCCGTGTCGTTCACTTCCTTGTAATAAACGTTGAACGTGGAAGCGGATCCGGGTGTCCAGGTGAGCGTCGCCGAATTGGTGGTGACGCCGGTGGCGACAAGCCCAACGGGTGTGGAACAGTCGGGAATCAGGGAGACTTCGATGTCATCCACATACCAACCGTAATAGGTGTCGCATTGGTATCCTATAGCGATATAGGCGGTCGAATCAGGATCCACAAGGACATTGCCGAAGTCCACGATGTCGCGGTGATACAGGTCGTCGCCCATAGACGCGGCCGTGTGGGTCACCATCGGCACAAAGGTGCTCTCGTCCGTGGGATCGGTGATATAGCCGATGTAGAAAGTGCCGGAATATTCGTAGTCTCTTCTGGAGTAGAGGGAGAGTTGCAGGTTGGTGATGTGTTCACTGAATTGGGGAAGAATGGCGTATTGCACCTGCGTCGGGTTGTTGTAGTAGTCCGTGTAGAAATACATGGCATGCTGGCCTGTGCGAGGTTGGTAATCGTTGAGGGTGGGGTAGTCGTAAGAATAGCCAAAATAAGGGTGTATGAATTGCCAACAGGTGGGTTGCGTAAAGGAGGCGAAATTTTCGAAGCCCTCGGTATAGGGGACAAGGGTTGAGCCGCAGTCCGTGCGGAAGGAAGCGGAAACTTCATAGCTGGATTCGGTGCCGCAGTTGGCTCGCACAAAGACGGTATAAACCGTGTTCGGGTTCAGACCCTGTATTTCGTAGGAGTTGCTCGTGAGAGGAATCCACGTCACGGTGCTCAGGTCTTCCGTGCCGTTGCCGACGAAGATTTCCCATTCGGTCTCCTGAGCGCCGGGCTGCCAAGTGACCATGGCCGAGGTCTGCGTGATGCTGTCCACGGCCAAATTGGTGGGAGCTAAGCAGTTTCCATAGACGAACATCGTTTTCGGGATGAAATTCTGTACGCCCGAGTTGGAGGAACCGTAGGCGTACATACTGGCACCCATCTGCGCCGTTCCAAAGAAGTTGGCGGAGGAGTAGTTGCCGCCGACAGTGGTGACGTCCAGCAGGAGATTGCCACCGTTGTAGGTGAAGGTGGAGTCGAGCACAAAGGTGACAATCCCACCGGTAATGTTGATGCTGCCTGAATAGATCTGGGAGACAGGTGACTGGTCGTGGGTGGCGGTGGAGAACGACGAGGTCGCGGAGGTGCCCACACTCAGCGTGGCCGAAGAGGTCCAGCTGTTGGATGGCTCGCTGGAGAGGAAGAACATCATCGTGTTGACGGTCTTGCCCACCAAGTTCGTGAGCATGCTCTCGGGATAGATGATCTGGTTGTGCTGGCTTTCATCCATCCAAAGCCCATACAACGGGATGTAATTGTTGACATCGGTGCCGTTGGCCACCGTGACCGACTGCGCCGTCACCGTCAGGCTTCCAAAGCCTATGAACACGGTGAGCAATAAGAGTAGAAGCTTTTTCATACCGTTTGATTTTGTGATTGATTATTTATAGTTGTTCGTTTTATTATCTTCTTTTGCTAAAAAACCCGCAAAAATACAATAATATTTTGTATTATGCGGAGTGTTGATGAATTGTTGATAAAATGGGTTATGGGTTATGGTTTAAGGTTTATGGTTTAAGGTTTATGGTGTCAATGCCTAAATAAGGTTGACCGTTTGTCTCTTATTGGTGATTGCTTTTTTGTTAATTTTCTTTTGCATTTCGATGCGACTCTTTTGGCT
>ONQE01000227.1 GCA_900319925.1 uncultured Bacteroidales bacterium
ACAATAAAAGTGGGGTATTTTATTGTTGGGGGGAGGGGGGCTTGTCGGACTAGTCGGACTGGTCGGACTTGTCGGACTTGTCGGACGGGGGTGGGAGTTGGTGTGTGGGGGTGGGGAGGAAGTGGCTTATATTTTCCGGAAGCGCAGGGCGCTCCACCCTTGGCGGCTTTTCTGCTGTTCCAGCCTCATGCCGAGCGATTCGGCGTGTTGTTGCAGGGCGGCCACATCGCTCTCGTAGAATCCGCTAATCACAAGGTCGCCGCCTTTTTGTAGCGCAGCCACATAATGTTCCATATCGTTGAGCAGTATGTTCCTGTTGATGTTGGCGAGTATGATGTTGAAATGCCCTTTATTATCATCCAGCAGCCGGGCATCTCCGATGTGAACCGTCAGTTCCACATGGTTGCGTTGGGCGTTCTCGATGGCGTTGTTGTAGGCCCATTCGTCTATATCGATGGCTTCCACCTGGCTTGCCCCGCGCATTTTGCTCAGTATGGCCAGCACGGCGGTGCCGCACCCCATGTCGAGCACCCGCTTGTTGTCCATAGTGGAAAGGGGCGCGCACCCATATTTTATGCCCGTCGGCGCATTCCACCAGCACGGGTTTGTGCTGTTTTTCCCATTCCTCGTTCCAGTTCTTGTCGGGCATCTCTTCGTGGGTGAAGGAGATGCGGGCGGAGTCGGCATACTGGGCCAGTTGCCCCTTGAGCCATTCGGGGTCGAATTGGTCGGTGGGGATATAGGCTTTCATGCCGTCGGGGGTTTCCACAAAGCTGTCGTATGGACCTTCGTTGCCCAGGGTGTCTATCAGCAGGTCGCGGAAGGGTTCGACGGGTTCTATTTTCAGTGTTACTTCTGTGTATTTCATAAACTACTTATTATATTAGACCCAATGATTTTTTTATGTTATGATATGCTTTGAATACGATTCTGGGTGTGTGTTTTAGTATTCTGTCCTTTCGTTTGCGTATGTATTTTCTCTTGATGTACTCTTCTTCTTCTCCAGGATGAAACACCTTATATTTCAACATCTCAAGTTGGCCTTTTTCTTTCAGGCGGTAATATGAGCGAAGGTATTCGTCGCTGTGTATAGTTTTGTGCGCGGCTGCTAGCATATTCTTTTTATTTATGTCAAGACGAGAGATGCGGAAGATTGCAAATCTTCCCGTATACATAATGCGTCTATCTATAGCGTACAGCATTTTATCGTTCAGATATCCGTTTTTCTCTGTAACGTTATAGATGAACTTGTGAATACGGAGCACCCTCCAAAAGTAATCGATATCGCAATAAGAGGTCACTGAGCGGGTAGTGTAGTTATAGTATTGGTAGTCGTAATTCTCAATAACGGCAAGATTGTTGATAAGCATTACATACTGTATATTTATCATGGTATCGCTACCCTGTTTTACGTCGGGTTCTACGCGAATATCATTCAAATACACAGTGCGGTAGAGCTTAGCATACAGGTAATTCATCCGATACTCATCTATTAGTTCGGGGAGAATGTCGTGGAACTGTTCCTTTGTATAATACGCTTCCT
This sequence comes from uncultured Bacteroidales bacterium, assembly GCA_900319925.1. Classification (GTDB taxonomy): domain Bacteria; phylum Bacteroidota; class Bacteroidia; order Bacteroidales; family WCHB1-69; genus F23-D06. The sequence goes on from ONQE01000227.1 coordinate 1,544, forward strand.
TCCTTGGAATAAATCGGTTTATTTCAACACCTTCAGGATTGACATATATCACATTTGAAATAACAAAGTCGGCGTTATATTTTTTCTGCGCATCCATTAGGTGCTTGAGATAGTCAGGCTCAAAATAGTCGTCACCGTCAAGGGAAGTCGCAAATTCCGTATCCAACATTCCCAGAAGGATATTGCGGGCGGCGGAAATGCCGACATGCTCAATCGACACTACCTTTATCCGGCTGTCCTGTTCGGCATGAGTACAGCAGATTGAAAGGCTGTTGTCAGTTGAGCCGTCATCAAGCATCAGCACTTTGTAGTCTTTGAAAGTCTGTTTGTCAAGACAGTCAAAGAACCGCTCTAAATACTGTTCGATATTATATACTGAAACGAAAATTGTAACTGGACACTTTTCCATAGTCAGTCTCATGTTATGTTATAATGATTCCGATACCATTTTGCAAACCGCTCCAACCCTTCTTCCAACTAGTGCACTTTGTTTAATTAAGGTCAGTCGATTTTTCTTCAATCCAATATCGTAGTAATCGTTAACAGAGTCCAATCCCCCAATCTCAATGGGAGACTCGGTCTCTAATAGTCTTAACACCAGATTCGCACCAATAAAACCTGCTGAACCAGTAACTAATACTTTTATCATACCAGGATAATCTTATTCTCGGTTTTCAACTCTTCCATCGGGTATTCTACCTTGGTGAGGAACAGCCCCTGGGGGGGCATCGACACTCCGGCGGCGCAGCGGTCTTTCTTTTCGATGATGCGGCGCAGACCGTCGGCCGACAGCTTCCCTCTGCCCATGTCCAGCAGCGTGCCTGTAACCGAGCGTACCATATTCCTCAGAAAGCGGTTGCTCCGAATGGTGAACACCCACTCGTCGCCGCAGTCCTCCCATCCCGCAAAGGAAAGGTGGCAGATGTTGGTCTTAACCTGGGTGTGCAGTTTGGCAAAGCTTGCGAAATCCTCGTATTCCATCAGTATTTTGGCTCCCTGGTTCATCAGTTCGATGTCGGGTTGGAAGTAGATTCGGCTGTACAATCCCTGTTTGAAAGGCAGACGGCGGTTGCTTACGTGGTATTGGTAGGTTCGGGCAGTGGCGTCGAACCGGGCGTGTGCGTTTTCCTTCACCGGGAAGATGTCGAAAATGGCAATATCGGCAGGCAGGAAGCTGTTCAGTTTGAACACCAGATTCTCCAT
>ONQE01000224.1 GCA_900319925.1 uncultured Bacteroidales bacterium
GACAACCATCGAGCTCTCCAACCCGTTTTACTATCCGGGCGTTTACAATATCGTGCTTACAGTGGATGACAACACGGGCTACTATGACCATTCACGGTATTTTAAGACCTTTGATGCCACAGGACAAGCACTGCGCATCTCTAGTGACGTCACGGATTATGACCCGTGGTACACGTCATCTTACAATGGCACTGTTCTAGACGTGAAAAACCAAATCCGTTTTGGCTTTGCGCCGGTTACCTGTACCGCACCCACCAACCTGGCCGTCTCCAACATCGGTTCCGTCGGTGCAGGCGTGAGCTGGGAGCAGCCCGGTAGCGGCGACTACTGGATTGTCCAGTGCAGTACGAGCTCCGATTTCTCCACCTTCTCCGAAGTGACCATCGGCTCTACATCTTGGTATATTTATAGTCTCAACCCCAACACCACCTACTATGTGCGGGTTGCCAACGACTGCGGTTCTGACGGCATTAGTTCCTGGAGCAACACGGTGACCTTCACCACCACGGAGTCGCCGTGCCTCGCACCCACGAACCTCACCGTCTCCAACATCAGCTATAACGGTGCCGACTTGACTTGGGACCAGCCCGGTGATGGCTATGAATGGCTGATTGAGTATAGCATAAACCCAGAATTCTCCTCATCTTCCTTTGAATCCTCGTTTGACCCCTATTTGTCGCTGACCGGGCTCGACCCCATCACCACCTACTACGTGCGGGTCGCCAACGAGTGCGGTACCTTGGGCAACAGCGAATGGATAACGACGAGTTTCACTACCACAGGAGGCGTCATCGTCATTCCTGACATCATCGACTTCGAGCCGGGCGACTTCAGCCAGTATCCCTTCGTCAATGATGCCACCTATCCGTGGATCATCGTGGATGCCTCCGACGGCTGCGACAACGGCAGCACTTACTGTATGAGAAGCGGCAACGCGGGAATAGCCTCCTCCAGCTCCACTATCGAGGCCACCTATGACTACCCCGACGCCGGCTACATCACCTTCGATGCCAAGTGCATGGGAGAGGGAACGAACTGGGATGTATGTAAGTTCTTCATTGACGGAGTGCTGCAGTTCTCTTACGGGGAGTATATGGCTGGCTGGAACCACTATTCGTACATCGTGCCCGCGGGCACCCACACCTTCACATGGTCCTACACCAAGGACAGCAGCGTGGATCCCGATGGCGACGGTTTCTTTGTCGACAACATCGAGTTCGGTATCGGCATGCCGTGTCTCACCCCTCCGATCGACCTCACCGCCTACAACATCACTGACAACAGTGTTGACGTGAGCTGGACGGGATCCGGTGAAGCATACACGGTGAAATACAGGCCTGTCCTTCTCTTCGACGACTTCGAGAACGGTCTCAGCCAATGGACCCAAATTGATGCCGACGGCGACGGCTACGGTTGGTTGCTGGGCAATACAGCCGACGGTTTCCCCGCTCATGATGGCACGACCTTCGTTTATTCGGAAAGCTACGACGATACAGAAGGTGCACTCACTCCCGACAATTACCTGGTCTCTCCCCTACTTTCCTTGGGCGGTCAGTTGGAGTTCTGGGCGAGGGCACAAGAGTTGAGCTATCCGAATGAGCACTTCAGCATCGCTGTCTCGACGACGGGCAACACCGACCCCGCAGACTTCCAAACCGTCCCCGGTGCCGAATGGACGCTTTCAGCAGACGAATGGCAGCAATTCATCGTTGACCTGAGCGCCTATGCCGGCGAGCAGGGTTACGTGGCCCTCCGCCACCACGACTGCACCGACCAATACTATCTTGATGTCGATGACTTCATCATCTACGCTCCAGGAGAATGGCAGACCGTCACCACCACCAGCGACAACACCCACCTCACTGGTCTGAATCCCGAAACCCAATACATCTTCCAGGTGCAGAGCGACTGCGGCAGCGACGGAACGAAAAAATGCTTCAACAACAAATGCGTTTTGAGAACCTGCTCCGAAATACCGTCAAAGACGCCGATGACTTCTACGGGGCGGTTCGGGTCGTCAAAGTACGAGATGTCGAACGAAAAATTGGACAATAGCCAGCGAATGCCCATCAGGATATTCGTCTTGCCGGCGTTGTTGTAACCGATAAGGGCCGTAAAGCTACTGAGCGGAAACGTCTGCCTCTGGATAGAGCGCAGGTTCGAAATCGTTATCTCGGATAGTCTCAGTGCTTGCGGTGCCATACCCTGAATGTATATAAAAAGTGGCGGGTGGGAACACGAAAAATGGCGATTTTTTGTTTTTACAAAATTTTTACAAAAAATTCGGCTTTGAGTCACTGAAAAATACGTGTTAAGAAATAGG
>ONQE01000223.1 GCA_900319925.1 uncultured Bacteroidales bacterium
TAACCGATATGCACAAGAAAGCCTTCTTCGCGGCCGCACTGGCACTCTTCTGCAGCTTCGCCGCCCCTGCCCAGACTCCCCGTTACTGCAATCCCCTCCCGATGCCCGTCGGGGCCGGCGGCAACGCCTCCGGCGACGTCACCGTCCTCGAGGAGGGCGGCAAGTACTACATGTACTGCACCGGCGGCGGCGCCTGGGTGTCCGACGACCTGCTGGACTGGGAGTTCCACGCCGTGCAGGGGGTCCCCGTGGCCCCGGACATCGTCAAATACCGGGGGAAGTTCTATATCTCCGGCAACAGCGACAACCTGTTCGTCGCCGACAGCCCGTTGGGACCGTTCAGGGACCTGGGCCCCTTCAAGGACACGGGCCCCGTGGAGCAGGGCTGGAACGGCGGTTTCGACACCAAGATCTTCGTCGATGACGACGGCACGCCGTACCTGTTCTGGCCGGGCCGCGGCATCAGCGGCATCTACGGGGTGAGGCTGGATCCGGAGGACCTGACCCGATTCGCGGAGAAGCCCGTGCACCTGTTCGGTTTCAATCCCATGCACGCGTGGGAGCGCTACGGCGAGAAGAAGGCCGCCCTGACGATGAAGCTCAATGTTTCGTTTGACGAGCAGGAGCTGGACGACGGCCAGACCGGCATTGTCCCCTCCTTCGAGCACAAGGTGACCACCACCGTACAGAAAGCCAAGCAGTTGCTGATGGTGATTGCGCCCAATGTGCCTTTGCAGCCCAACATCAGCCGACTGAGTGAAGAGTTGGAGGTAACGCCTTCGCAATGCCTGAAAATCCTATATTTGTTGGACCGCGCCGGACTGCTTTTGTTGTTAACCAAGGAACAAAAAGACTACAAGCATCTCGCAAAACCCGGAAAGATTTTCTTGGGCAACGGCAACCTGATGTATGCTTTGTCGTCTGTGGTGAATCTCGGTACTTGCCGCGAGACATTTTTCGCCAACCAGTTGTCTGCCATTGGCCAGTTGACCATGCCCGAAAAAGGCGACTTTTTATTAAATGGGAAGTATTTGTTTGAAGTGGGTGGCAGCAGCAAGGATTTCAGGCAAATTGCCAACATCCCCGACAGTTATCTCGCCGTTGATGATGTGGAAATAGGTCATTTGAACCGCATTCCCTTGTGGATGTTTGGAATGACTTATTGAACGAAGACAACGAAAAGAGGTATTATTGCTTCTTTATATACGTCAACAATCCTCGGCACCCTTCCGAAACATCCTGCCAAGTAGCCTCAAAATCGCCTGTGTACCAAGGGTCGGCCACATCGCTCGGGCGATGGGTGTAGTCCATCAAGAGGCTGATTTTATGTTCGGTATCCTCGCCGAACATCCGTTTCAGGTTGCGGAGGTTGTTGCGGTCCATGGCAACGATATAATCATAATAGGAGTAGTCTTGCCGTGTCATTTGTCGGGCGGTCTTGCCCTCGCAGCCGATGCCGTGCTCGGCCAATTTGCGCCGCGCTGGAGGATAAACGGGATTGCCGATTTCTTCGGTCGAGGTGGCTGCCGAGGCGATTTCAAACTGCTCGCTCAAGCCTGCTTCGGCGACGAGTTTTTTCATTACAAACTCCGCCATGGGACTGCGGCAGATGTTGCCGTGACAGATGAAGAGGATTTTGGTCATGTTGAATTGTTGATTGTTGAAATGTTGAATTGTTATTTTCCAAGCAGGTCATTAATGACGACAGAGGCGCAAAAGATGCCGAAAGTGGCGGGAAGGTAGGAAATCGTGCCGACATTGGAAACCTTGTTCTGCTCATCAACGCCCTCGGTGATGATGGCCGAGGCATCGACAGGCTCGGGCGAGAAGACGACCTTGATGCCATCGAACACGCCCAAACGGTGCAGTCGTTTTCGGATGTAAAACGCCAAACGGCAATGGTTTGACTTCGAGATGTCGCAAATCTCAACCTTTTCGGGATGAAACTTTCCACCCGCGCCCATGCTGCTCACGATGTGCTGGTTGTTCATCTTGGCGTAATAGAGCAGAAACACCTTGGGCGCCACCGTGTCAATGGCATCCACCACATAGTCAAAGGGTTGCGCCATCAGGTCAATGATGGCTTGGTCTTTCAGGTATTGGTTGAGGACGGTCAATTCAATTTCGGGGTTGATGTCGCGGAGGCGGTCGGCCATCACCTCGGCTTTGGGGCGGCCAAGGGTGCTTTCCAAGGCCAAAAGTTGGCGGTTGCGGTTGGTGATGTTCACTACATCGCCATCGACGATGGTCATTTTACCGATGCCCGCGCGAGCCAATTGCTCGGCGGCGTAGCCTCCCACGCCACCCAATCCTACCACAAGCACATGCTTGGATTTC
>ONQE01000222.1 GCA_900319925.1 uncultured Bacteroidales bacterium
CCTTGTCATCGGGGGCGATATAGTGCTGACGGGCAATCACTTGCCGTATTCTTCCCTCCAACTCGTTCATGTTGACCCCAGGGCCTCCCACGGTACAGATCACACCCACCACGTCGCCGCTGTTCATGATGTCGCTCATCACCGTGAAAGGTATGGTGACCTCGTCCGCGCTGTTGCCCCAGAGGTTGATGTTGGAGGTACAAACATCCACGCCAATGACCTGATAGTAAATCCCTCCCACGCAGATGTACTGTCCGCAAGGATCGTCGCCATCGGGGAAGAGTGTCTTCCAGACGCGCTCGCCGATGACGCAGACCTTCCGCTTGTGCGCCACATCGACCTGGTTGAGATAACGCCCGAACTTCATTGTGGGTGCCTGCACCTTTACGTAGTCGGCCTCCACTCCTTTGACGGAACAGCTGGCATTGTGTTCGTCGCGGGTAGCGGTACGTCCCCACTCAGGCAGCAACGGGGTAACGACCTCCAGTTCGGGCACCATGGCCTTCAACCGTTCGATGTCTTTGTATCGCAAGTTCCAGCTTCGCCCTTCCTTGAACCCCTTGTACGGTTTGGTGGTTTCGTTCGCCGCGATGATGACGGTGTTGGTGGCAAACCCTTCGAAGTTCTTCTCCAACAGCTGTTTAAGACCATTACCGCCGCCGATGAGGAACAGCAGCATGAACAGCCCCCAGAAGATGCCGAAGCCCGTGAGGAAGCTGCGCCGCTTGTTCCGCGTCAGCGCGTCGAGGATTTCCCGGTATGTGTCTGTATCGAATCTCATAACTTGTTTGTAGCTGTGCTCGCCCCACACTGCGGCTTCGCCTTGTGTGGGGTTATTAGCGCTTCGCGCGTTTTGTCCCTTCGGGACTGTTTAAGGAAGAAGTTTTTATAAATATTCAGCATTTTTCGTTCTTAATTAGTTTACGTCGTTCAATGCCTCAATCGGGCGGATGCGGGCCGCTTTCATCGCGGGGGAGATGCCGGCGAGGGTGCCGGCGATGACCAATAGGATGGTGACGCCGACGGAGATGCCGAGGCCGACGGTCGGGTTGACGAACAACCGGACGGTCTCGCCGAAGAACTCCACCGACGACTGCCCCACGGTCATCTTCATCACCTCGCAGGCCACCATGCCGAGGAACATCCCGATGTAGCCGAACAGCGCGGTGATGGAGACGCTCTCCGCCAAGATCAGCTTCATGATCTCCCACGGCGACGCACCGATGGCCTTGCGGATGCCGAATTCGCGGGTGCGCTCCTTCACGGTAATCAACATGATGTTGGAGACACCCACAATGCCTCCTACCAGCGTGAAGATGCCCAAAATCCACAACGCCGTGCGGATGAAATGCGTCCCCTTGTCCATCTGCATGTTCTGCGTGAAACGGTTCCAGATCCAGATCGAACTTTCATCATCCGGAGCCGCTTTGTGCGCCCGGTTGAGCGCGGCACGGTAGGTCTTCTCAAACTGCTCATTTTCCTCCTTGGTCGTCAATCCGTGGAAGGAGAAGTTGATCTGGTCAACATAGTTGATGTCATTCGTGATCATCTGCATGGTCGTGATCGGTGCAAAAGCCTCCACACGTTGTGCCGTGCGGTCTGTCTTATAGACGCCTACCACCACCCACGTGATGTTGTCGGTGGTCACCGTCTTGCCAATCAGGGAGGCGTAATCTTCGCCGCCATTCATCAACTCAATGGCATGAGAAGCGGCTAAAACAATAGACTTCCGGTGCTGCTTTATGTCATTCTGGTTGATGAAACGCCCTTCCAGCATCTCAATCTTGTTCATTTCCATCAAAGAGGGATAACAACCGTTCAGATAAACGGATGTGTGTCGGCTTTTAAAGGCCAGCGTATAAGGACCTTTGAAGAGCTCAGGGGAAATCTTGTCCACATTCCCGGAAAACAGGGCGCTTTGGGTGATGGCCACATCTTGGTCGTTGAGATTAATGCGCCGACCGGTCTGATAGCCGTTGGCGGGTTTGCTGGTGACGCCACCAAACACCGCCATCGTGTTGGTGGCGAAGTGTTCCCCTTGGTTCATGAAGGCGTTCATCAGCCCGTTGCCCGCGCCGAGGAGCACGATCAGCATGAAGATGCCCCATGCCACCGCGAACCCCGTGAGGGCGGTGCGCAGCTTGTTGCGCCGGATGGACTCCCATATCTCTGTCAGCAGGTCTTTCATGGGCTATTTCATGATGGTGGTGGTGCCGAAAATCGAGGCTTTGTGCTGTTCATTGAGCGTCGTCTCGCCGATGATGCCGTCCTTGATGTGGATGATCTTGTCGGTGCAGTTGGCCACGCCGCTCTCGTGCGTCACCACGATAATGGTGACCTTCT
>ONQE01000219.1 GCA_900319925.1 uncultured Bacteroidales bacterium
GATGATTTTACCCTCGATGCGGCGCTGCCCGAAGCCTGGACACACTATGATTCCTGCCACGTCTTTAAGTTTCGCCTCTACGTTCTCTTCGGTGATGTTCTCGCTGTTGATGAACTCGATTTTTACTTTCACATGGTTGTAAATGCCCGCCAAAGAGAGACTTTCGCGGATGCTCTTATAGGCATCCTGCAGGTCGTATTTGCCCACCAATCCTACGCGGACTTCCTTTTCGGCGGTGCGTTGGAGGTCCAGGAACCGGTGCCAGCCCTCCATCTTGGGGGTCTCGCCCACGGGAACACCGAATTTCCGCAGTAGCGCCGCATCCAATCCCTGCTTCTGCATATTGACGGGCACTTCGTAGATGCTCGGCAGGTCTTCGCTCTGTACTACGCACTCCAAATCGACGTTGCAGAAGGAGGCCACCTTCTGGCGGATGCCGTCGGAGAGGTGCTTCTCGGTGCGCAGGACGAGCACGTCGGGTTGGATGCCGGCTCCCTGCATCTCCTTCACGGAGTGCTGGGTGGGCTTGGTCTTGAGCTCGTCGGCGGCCCGCAGATAGGGCACATACGTGAGGTGCACGCTCACGGCGCGGTTGCCCAGCTCCCATTTCAGCTGGCGGATGGCCTCCAAGAACGGTGCCGACTCGATGTCGCCGATGGTGCCGCCGATCTCTGTAATCACAAAGTCAACGTCGTCGTCACGCAGCATCCGGTGCTTGATCTCGTCGGTGATGTGCGGCACCACCTGTATGGTTTTGCCCAAATAGTCGCCGTGCCGCTCCTTGTCGATGACGGTCTTGTAGATTCTGCCGGTGGTCACGGAGTTGGCACGGGTGGTGCGGATGCCCGTGAACCGTTCGTAATGCCCCAAGTCCAAGTCGGTTTCCATCCCATCGACGGTCACGTAGCACTCGCCGTGCTCGTAGGGGTTCAGCGTGCCGGGGTCGATGTTGATGTAGGGGTCGAATTTCTGGATGGTGATGGTATATCCCCGCGCCTGCAGCAGTTTTCCGATGCTGGCCGAGATGATGCCTTTGCCTAAGGAGGAGACCACGCCTCCGGTTACGAATATGTAGCGTTTCATAATGGTTTAAGGTTTAAGGTTTAGAGTTTAAGGTTTAGGGTTTAGGGTTTAGAGTTTAGGGTTTACGGTTTCGTACCAGTTCACGAAGCTGCGGCAGGCGAGGCGGGCTCCGCCTGTGGTGGGATAGCGGCCGGAGAAGTACCAGTCGCCGGGATGGTTCGGGATGGCCTCGCGAAGGCCTTCCAGCGATTGGAAGACCAATTCTATCGGGCAGTGCACGTCATCGGGTCTCAGCAGCTCGACAATTTTCGTGTTCAGCTCCTCCACGGTGAACGGTTCGTACAGTTGCCGCAACGCCTCCTCGTGATCCTGTCGGCAGTTTTCATACACCTTGGTTATCCAATCTTCCATCTTCCGCTCTTTCAGCAGTGAAATGCAGGCTTGGAAGGCGATGAACTCCTCGATGCGACCCATGTCGATGCCGTAAAAGTCGGGATAGCGGATTTGCGGTGCCGAGCTGACCACCACGATTTTTTTCGGATGCAGTCTGTCTAAGATTTTCAGGATGCTTTCGCGCATGGTTGTGCCCCGCACGATGCTGTCGTCGATGACTACCAAATTGTCGATGCCGGGACGGATGGAGTTGAAGGTGATGTCATAGACGTGCGCGGCCAGGTCGTTGCGGGTGCTGCCTTCGGTGATGAAGGTGCGGAGTTTGATGTCCTTCCACACCACCTTCTCGGCGCGGACATTCGGCGCCACGGTGCGGATGCCCTCCACCATGCCGTGGTAGGCCACCTCCGCTGTGTTGGGGATGTAGGAAAACACGGTGTTCTCCACATCGCCGTCGATGGCTTTCAGGATGGAATCGCGAAGTTGGAACCCCAAGGTCTTCCGCTCGCGATGGATGTCGCTGTCGTTGCCCCGGCTGAAATAGATTCGTTCGAAGGAGCAGGCCGAGAACTTCTCCGCCGGGAGCACCTGTTCCAAACGGATTTCCCCTTTGCGGTTGATGATAATGGCCTGTCCGGGCTGCAGCTCCTGAATGTCGTTTTGTTGCAGATTGAAGGTGGTCTGCAGGACGGGGCGCTCGCTGGTGATGGCGCAGATTTCGTCGTTTCGGTAGTAGAAGGCGGGGCGGATTCCCCACGGGTCGCGCATGGCGAACATCTCGCCGCTGCCCGTCATCCCGCACATCACATAACCGCCGTCGAAATGCGACATTGTGGACTTCAGGACGTTGGCCATATCCACGTGATTGTCAATATATTCGGTCACTTTCCGGTCATCCAGTCCTAACGCCAGTCCCTCTTGGTAGCAGCGCTCCACCTCGCGGTCGAGGCGGTGTCCCATCAGCTCCAGCAGGATGTAGGTGTCGCTATAGACGCGGGGGTACTGCCCTTTG
>ONQE01000218.1 GCA_900319925.1 uncultured Bacteroidales bacterium
TGTAATATATATTCTATGTTGGAAGCGAAAAAAGTGTATCTTTGTCAGTTTTTATCTAATCGAAACATTCAAACTTAATATTATATATAAGCACTTTTATGTCAACAAGTTGGAAATTGGGAAGATTTACGATAGCGTTGCGTTTCGCGGCGCTGATGACGTTATTCGCTCTGTCCGCGGGGGTGGTGAGTGCGCAGGACTACACCAACCATTGTCCGCAGCCAGCCTCAACGATCATTGACTCTATCAAGCCGTTCCGGACGGTCTGCGCTGGTGACAGTCTCGTTTTCTCCGTCGGCTACAGCGACCACGACTCCATTGTGCTGAAATCGAACGAACCGACGGTGAGTGTGCCAGACACGATATTTCTACCAGACGGATATCCTTGCGGCGAGGACAATAGTTGTGTCTATTCCTCCACCATCGAAGTATCCGGCTATTCGGGGACAATCCAAAGTGCAAACGACATCAAGTATGTGAGATTGAATCTGGAACATTCAAGAGCGGGAGACATAAATATTAGAATTATTTGTCCTAACGCCTTACACAAAGCTACAATATTTAAACTGGGTCAACCACAAAACACCCACGAATTATGTTATTCTATTCCTGCTGAAGAATGTGGATGGACTGGTACAACTGTGAGTAATTTGACATCAAAATTTGGAGCTTCAAACAACTCATACGACAGTAACAATCCATGTGATCCGTCGGCACCTGGAAATGTTCCTGGATCAGGTTACGATTACTGCTGGTCCAACAGTTCTCTTGTTTCATATTCGACTTTGGATGATGCCATCATTTATAGGAAACAGGGCAATGAAACCAATACAACAAACAATATTTTCAACCCGTCCGACGCAACGAACAACACTAATTTTTACCATCCTGACGAAGACTTCTCCTCCTCTCTCTTCGGATGTTCTCTCAGTGGGGAATGGACTATAGAGATTGTTGATGGGCGGTATAATAACCACCATAACGGCTACCTTTTCGACTGGGAGATTGTCTTCGACGAAAGTCTTGCCGGCGGTGGCGGCGGTGCGGTGGACAGCGCGGCGGTGTTGGTACCGGGCGACCCCAACGACGCGGCCAACTGGACGGAAGACAACCGATTCGATCGCGTAGATAGCACCTCATTCGTCTTCCACGCGCCGATAGTCACGCAGGACACGACTATCAAGGACACGCTGCGGCTGTACGATCCCGTGGGAGGGTGTTGGTACGACACGACCATCAGCGTGCTGGTGACCGCGCCCCTAATACACAGCCTTGGGGACAGTGTCATCTGCCTTGGCGAGACCATCACGCTGAACGCCGGTCCGTGCGATCTTTCCGGAACGCAGAACAGCCATCTCTCGCAGGACTTCAGCGCCATAACCACGGGCGGCGACCGGTGGCATTCGCACAGTCACGCGACCGCCGGCGGTCAGATCTATTACGGTCCGGGCAACACGGAGGTGGACTCGTTCCCGGACTACGTGTCGGCGATGCTGAAGTTCCCCGAGCGCACGAAGGTGTTCCCGGCGGGCGGCAGGGTGAAGTTAGGCAACAGCGAGCCGGCGACGGGCAGCATGACCTCGGTGCCGCTGAGCCTCCCCCACCCCTTCGCGGTGGACGTGCGGGCCAAGGGCTGGGGCGCGGTGCCCGGCAGCAGCGAGTCGCCGAAGCGCACCCGGGTGAACGTGGTGGTGGACAAGGGCCAGCCCACGCAGCAGGTGCGCACCTTCGAGACCGGCCCGGTCTATCACTGGCCGGGCGACAGCGCCTACCGCGACTACTCGCTGCTCTTCGACGGAGCCTCGGTGTCCTCGACCATCACGGTGGAGACGGTGAACGCGGGCAGCGCCTACGACACGCGGGCCTTTGTGAGCTACGTGGGGACGCGGAGCACGTGCACGTATTCGTGGAGCACCGGCGGTACCCACGACACCATCCATGTTTCCCCGACGGCGACGACGACCTACACGGTGACGGTGACGCCTGCGGGGGGAGGATGTGCGAGGGTGGACACGGTGAGGGTGGTGGTAAAGGAGCCTTATCTTTTTGAGGAACCAGCCACCGCCTGCTCCGGCACACCGTACGTCTGGGAAGGGCATCCGAATGTTTCTATTCCTACAACTGTCGGCACGCACACCGTCTGGGACAGTCTTCAAACCATCGGTTCGCCGCATTGCGACAGTGTGTATAAGTTGGTGTTGACGGTGAAGGAGCTGCCCGACGTGCAGATCTCCGGCGAGCTCTCCTTCTGCGAGAACGGCAGCACCACCCTGACGGCCGACGCCTCCGCCGGCGTGACCGAGTATTCCTGGAGCAACAACAGCTCCGACGACCACATCACCGTCAACACCGCCGGTCCCTACTCCGTGACCGTCACCAACACCTACGGATGCACCGCCTCCGACTCCAAGAACGTGACGGAGAACGAGCTTCCCACCGTCCAGATCACCGGCGAG
>ONQE01000216.1 GCA_900319925.1 uncultured Bacteroidales bacterium
CTCTCGTTTTAAATCCAATTTCGTGTCGAGCGAACCATTTTCAGGGACAGAGTCTTTCAACCCCAAGCGTTCGTACGACAGATAGAGCTTGTTTGTCAATACATTTTCTTTCGCAGCCACCGAAGCCGGAACCTTCCCGAAGTCCCGTTTTTGGAGATGATACAGGTTCGGGTACTCCATCCCCCTTTTCAGTCTGGCCACGATGGTATCGGCAATAAAATCTGCGTCTTCTTGGTCGGCTACATACCCGTTTGTCATCAGAATTTGCGACAATTTTCCGGAGTCAGTTTCCGGTGAAAGGTTTATGGCACGGTCATGTTTATAATCCTCCTCAACTTCCTCAAATCGAGAACGGAGGTTGTTGAAAAGCATCAACATCATACCACACAACACAAGTGTGGAAATCAGCATTGCGTATTTTCGGATTGTATCCATTTTGAGTTGATATTGCCTGTGATATCTATTCAGATTTGTTCTTTAGCATCCTTTTTTGTTGTCGCATCTGCGTTAACAAACAACAACCTTACCGTATCGCACATAAAGAAAGTGGAGCTTCAGTTCGACAGTCTCCACTCGGTAGGGTCTGGACTCCCTGTTAGTAAGATACTGAAGAACAAGCCCCACCTGTTTGTATTAGGCAATGAATACTCACAAGCAAGCTTGCTTTCCGATATCCGTACTAACATTCGCGAATTGTCCAGATTCACCGAGACGGATAAGCGAAAACTCGCTTTCTTTTCAATAAAATCCGCCGTTCCGCTTCTCTGCGGAACAGCGGCGCAAAGATATGAAAAAGATTGATATGCTCGATATTTTTTCCCCTCGGACGTATTTTCATTGTAGAGACGCAAAATTCTGATTCTCTACTGTGTGCAGACGAACAACGATATGGTTTATTGCGGAAAACACGCCCCGCCGTTTAACAATTGGTCAACCGAATTGTTAAACGGCAAGCACAATCATCCGGTTTCCAAGAGCAACTGGAATCTCACAAAACGCTTGACAGAAGGCTATTTTATAGTATCTTTGCAAGCGTAAGTTTTATGACCACAAAACGAAATGACGACCCATCATGGAAGCGGACAAAAGTATGCCAAACGGCGAAATCATCCCCTACCAACCCGACAGCAGCATCCGGCTGGAGGTGCGGATGGAGGAGGACACGGTGTGGCTCAACCGCCAGCAAATGGCAAGACTATTCGACAGAGACGTAAAAACAATAGGCAAACATATCAACAATGCCCTAAAAGAAGAATTAAGTGATTATCCAGTTGTCGCAAAATTTGCGACAACTGCCAGCGATGGCAAGACATATCAAGTGGATTACTATAACCTTGATGTGATTCTATCGGTTGGATACCGTGTTAAATCAAAACGCGGTATTGAATTCAGACGATGGGCAAATTTTCGACGCCTACGCCTTCGCGGCGAACCTTATCCGGTCGGCACAGAGACGCATCATCCTCATCGACAACTACATCGACGACTCGGTGCTGCTGAAAGGCATAACCGGCAAGTCCCGCGCACCGTTCCCCTACCCCACACTGCGGCTGTCGCCTTGTGTGGGGTTATTAGGATGGCGTGCCTCCGGCACGCGCGCGGCCACATATAGGCATCAGACTACGAACATAGGTTCGTCGGCACATGAACATAGGTTCATCGGCGCATGAACATAGGTTCATCGGCACATGAACATAGGTTCGTCGGCGCATGAACATAGGTTCGTCGGCGCACCCAACTGCGGGACGCAGTTGGCTCCATATACAAAGACGGGACACCCGAAGATGTCCCGTCTTTATTGCGATTGCAGAGACGCACGGTTGTGCGTTGTTTGTCGTAGGGACGCGCCATGGCACGTCTCTACGGATGGATTACAGCAGGTGGACGGCAACCGTCAGGCCGGCCATCACGATGCTGACCATGCTCATCAGCTTGATGAGGATGTTCAGGGACGGACCGGAGGTGTCCTTGAAGGGATCGCCCACGGTGTCGCCCACGACGGTGGCTTTGTGGTTGTCAGAGCCCTTGCCGCCGAAGTTGCCTTCCTCGACATACTTCTTGGCGTTGTCCCAGGCACCGCCGGCGTTGGCCATGAAGATAGCCAACACGAAACCGGCACCCAGACCGCCGACGAGCAGACCGAGCACACCGGCCACGCCGAGGATCAGACCCGTGACGATGGGGGCCAGGATGGCGAGGATGGACGGGAGCAACATCTCTCTTTGAGCGCCCTTCGTGGAGATGGCCACGCAACGGGCGTAATCCGGAGTACCCTCACCGGTGAGGATGCCCTTGATTTCGCGGAACTGGCGACGGACCTCTTCCACCATCTTCTGAGCGGCGCGACCCACGGCATTCATCGTGAGACCGCAGAACAGGAAGGCCATCATAGAACCGATGAAGACACCCACGAGCACCTTCGGGTTCATCAAAGAGACGTTGTAGTATTCCATGAAGTCGATCAGGGAAGCCTGAGCGGTTTCGACGACGCGGTTGCCAAGGTCGAGGGTGTCAGTACCGATACGCACGAGGGCGATCTTAATCTCTTCCACATAGGAGGCGAGCAGTGCGAGGGCGGTCAGAGCGGCGGAACCGATGGCGAAGCCCTTACCCGTGGCGGCGGTGGTGTTGCCCAGCGCGTCGAGAGCGTCGGTGCGTTTACGAACCTCGGGCTCCAGACCGCTCATCTCAGCGTTACCGCCGGCGTTGTCGGCGATAGGGCCGTAAGCGTCGGTGGCCAAGGTGATACCCAGCGTGGAGAGCATACCCACAGCCGCGATACCGATACCGTAAAGGCCCTTGGAGAGGTTCACAGCCGTGAACTCAATCTGGAAGCCGTTGGCGCACAGGAAAGCGAGGATGATGGCCACGCCGATGGTGAGCACCGGGATGACCGTGGAGATCATACCCAAGCCGATACCGGAGATGATGACCGTGGCGGGGCCCGTCTGGGAAGCCTCGGCGACCTTCTGCGTCGGTTTGAAGGACTGGGAAGTGTAGTATTCCGTTGACTTGCCGATGATCACGCCGGCGAGCAGACCCACGACCACAGAGAGGGAGACCTGCCACCAGACGATGTCGGTGCTGTCCTTGAAGAGCACATACATGATGCAGAACGTAGCCACCGCGATAAGGCAGGCAGCGGTGTTGGTACCGCGGCTCAGGGCCTTGAGCAGCTCGGTCATGGAAGCATCTTCTTTGGTGCGGACCATGAAGATACCGATCACGGAGAGAATCACGCCGACGGCGGCGATCATCATCGGGGCGAGAATGGAGCGCATCTGCATTTCGGCACCGAGGGTGGCGAAAGCGGCAGCGCCGAGGGCCATGGTGGAGAGGATGGAGCCGGCGTAAGACTCGTAGAGGTCGGCACCCATACCGGCCACGTCACCCACGTTGTCGCCCACGTTGTCGGCGATGGTGGCGGGGTTGCGCGGGTCGTCTTCGGGGATGTTGTACTCGGTCTTGCCCACGAGGTCAGCGCCCACGTCGGCGGCTTTGGTGTAGATACCGCCGCCCACACGTGCGAACAGGGCCTGGGTGGAGGCACCCATACCGAAGGTCAGCATCGTGGTGGTGATGATGACGAGGTGGTGATCCTCCGGGATGAAATGGTCGAGGATGAAGAACCACACGGAGACGTCGAGCAGCGCGAGGCCGACGACGGTCAAGCCCATGACGGCACCGCTGCGGAAGGCAATCTGCAGGCCCTTGTTGAGGCTCTGGCGAGCGCCGTTGGCGGTACGTGCGGAGGCGTAGGTGGCGGTCTTCATGCCGAGGAAGCCGGCCAAACCGGAGAAGAAACCGCCGGTCCTGTTTCAAGTAGGCCATGGCGCCCTTGCGGACGTGCGAGGCGATTTCACGCATGGTGGGTGTGCCTTCGTCTTCCTTCAGCATCTTGCGGTAGAAGAAGAACGCGAAGCCCAATGCGACGATGGACGCGCAGAACACGATCCATACATACTTTACGAGATTTTCTTCCATACTTTTACGATTTTATGAATAATTAAGTTAGATGTTCCGAACTTGAAAAACCAAGCCGCAAAGATGCAATTTTTTTCGATACGATGTATATTATAATATCAACATCTATTCTCACAATCCATCAACTCAGGGGAACGCCGAAAAATTGCACAAACCGCACAGCAATCAAAAAAAAGTGTATTTTTGCACGGTCATTGTGTGGCCTTGTGTTATAGGATTTCGCACAAGTCCAGGCAATGGCGTCAGAGACTAAATTAACCAAGAAATCCTTAGGAAAAAACAATGAAAAAAATCTTATCTTTGGCAGTCATTTGCTGCATGGTGGCCTTGTCGGGCATCGCGTTCTCCTCATGCACCGAAGAGAAGGGCGACTATTTCTTCAGCCTCCAACTGGATCCTGCATCTATGGAGTCGCACGCCAGTTCCTACCAAGTTCTCGTCTATCCCAAAATGTTCGACTCGATGGCAAAGGATGCAAGCGAAGCTTTCCCCGAAAACGGATCGCTCGTTTTCAGCGGCGAGAAAAACGAAGTCATGAAGAAGGCGAAAGAATCCTTCCAAAAAGCTGCCAAAAGCATTGAGGATGCTCCGAACTACAACCAAGCAGGTGTCATTTACACCGGCATGAAAGTCAACCTGAGATACACCAACACCAACGGTGAGGGTCAGACTGAAGAGGTTGTCGACAGCCACACTTTCAAATAATAGGTGTTTCCTGTAACATAAAAAAGCGCCGCACAGATTTGTGTGGCGCTTTTTTTACTGGCCTTAGAACAAGCGGCAATCACATGTTAGAGACTCATCTCCACTAAATAACCATCCTGTCGTACGGCCACCCCAACTCAATGTCGTCAGGGTCGAGCTGGATGCCGTACAGACTCCTGCCCATCTTGTCTTCGTCCACAATCTCTATGGTGTAACACTTGGGCAGCAGACTGTTTACATCAAAAATGTCTTCGAAACAGTTGCGAATGGACCACAGGGCACTCGAAAAAGTGCCATTGGTTTTGTCCCATACGGACTCGATGTTGTGCATGTCGGCATCCCAGTTGGAACCGATATTCTTGTAAATGTGCAACAAATCGTCTTTATAATCCACGAGATTCACTTGCGCGATATTCCTTGGCTGGCGGGCATCCTTTGCCGCACGCTTGATCTGAATCAGGTAGAAAACGTACAGCATCCTGGGGATAGCGCCCCGTCCGATTGACAACTTTTTCAGCTCGTTTTTGGGAAGCATCAGGTAGATGTGCTTGTCCTTGACTTTAATCTTATACGGTTCCTTCAATTTGCCCTTGTTGCGCATCTGCCTCATCACCATATCCAAAACAGAGATGGCCTCGTCGTTATCTTGAATGTTCCTGTCAATCCAGTCCGACAATGCCTCGGAGTGACGCAACATATCATCGGTGATCTCCTGCTTGGACTTTTCCCGGATGATTAATTGCATTCCAAATCCCCCGTATCCCGACCGGGATTCCCGAGCACGCGCCGGAGGATTGATATAGTCTTGGTAGGATTCGCCGGTCAGACGATAGAAGTTCCGTTCGGCGGTCTTCTGGGCGAACCACGCAACTTTCCCTGCGGCCTTCTCAGGGGCGGTGAGACGGAATCCCGGAAAGGTGCAGACAGTGTTGTCGTCCTCGAAAAAGTCGCCATAGGAGAATGTCGGCAGACAACGGGCCACCAGCGTGCCGCCCTGACCGTCCGACAAACAGCGACGGAAGTTGCCGAGGGCCTCCTCCGCCAGCGTTTCCCCATATTCGGG
>ONQE01000212.1 GCA_900319925.1 uncultured Bacteroidales bacterium
CCCAAAAATCCTCAACATCCTCGGCCTCGCCGTGGCCATCGCCGCCTTCATGGTGGTGGCGATGGTAAGATACTATGACCTCCGGTACGACAAGTCGTACCCCGGTGCCGACCGCATCTACGAAGTGAAGTCCTGGAGAAACGACTACACTGGAGACAAATTTCCAACCATACAGAACAAGGCGGGGATTCGACGATTAGCGGATGTGACGCCGGAAAACGTGGCCAAACTCCCTTCCGACCTCCCTTTCGAGGAGTTGGAGGACGTCTGCTTGGCTCGCGGTTATGGTTACGGCCTCTACCATCTTTACGCACCCAGCCTTCCAGAAGTGGACACGCTCGTGCCGATGCAGGTGGCCACGCCGTCGGTGTTCCGTTTTTTCGGAATCAAACTCAAGGCGGGAAGTTTGGAGACCTTTGGCGATGACAACAACATTGTGATTACCAACGGTTTGGCAAAGTATCTTTTCCCAAAAGGAGACGCAGTGGGGCAAAAATTGGTCATTGCCACGGACCCCGATGACGAGTTGGGCGACTATGCAGAATTGAACTCGATAGAAAACGGTGACACGGTTACGGTCATCGCCGTCTGCAAGGATTTACCGCAGAACACTTCGATGGCATATTATGGAATCATTCGTTGTTTTAATCCGAAGCAAATCAAGGGCCATATCTATTATAAGCTCAAAGAGGGTTGTGAAAAATATCCTTTTGAGAAGCGGATGTTTGAAATATATCAGAGTGATTATCAAGCATATATGGCAACCCGAGACACCACAGGCGATTCGCAACTGTGCTATACGGAACGTGCGGAGAAATACGAAAACGCGCCTAAGGAATGCGATTCGATGTCACTGGAATTGTTAAGCGAGCAGCATTTCTCCACGAACAATTTCTGGAATGTGGATGAGGAACATTCCACCAACGTCTCCAAGGTGTTAAGCGTGTTCGGCATCGTGCTATTGCTGCTCGCTTTCCTGAATTTTACCAACTATGCGGTGGCTACTGTGCCGATGTTCCTGCGCAAGACGAACATCCGCAAGATCGAGGGTTGCTCCAACGCGCAGCTTCGCTGGGAGATGTTCGGGCGTTTCCTGCTCTCCGCTGTTATCGCATTCCTCATCGCGCTGGTCATCGTGGAGGTGTGCGCCCGCACGAAGGTGATCCCGTTCGTGGAAATCAGTCTGAAATTGGCGGACAACCTGCCTGTGGTGTGGATTTCCGCCGCCGTCACCCTCTTGGTGGCCGTGGTCGCCTCGCTCTATCCAGTCTTCTACACCACCGCCGCCACTAACATCGAATCGGCGTTGAAGAGCCAGCTATCCACCCCGCAGAAGTACGGCAAGTGGCGCAAAGTGTTGCTTCGTATGCAGACCACTCCGGCTTCCGTGGTGCAGTTCTTCGCCTCGTTTGCCATCATCCTCTTCATGACGTTGGTTTTTGTGCAGAATCATAGCATGAAGACCGCCGATGTGGGCTTCAAAACGGACAATGTGTATGTATCCGTCGGACGATGCTTCAGGACGAATTTTTCCAATTCAGAAGGGGTTGTCAACATAGACCCATATATGTTGCAGAATATGTTTGACTCTGTTTCTGGCGTTCATGCGGTCACTTTTGCTATGGATCCTGTTATGGGTCATGGGGAAGTGGTTTCCATTCAGGGGATTCTCATAGGAGATGAAGAAATACGGCTCAATGACAGAACTGTGTCGCTCGATTTCTTCGACTTTTTCGGTATAGAGGTGGTTCGTGGAAGAATGATGGCGCGCCCAATCGGCTCAATTCATACGGAATCGATGGTCAACGAGGCGGCGCTTCAAGAGAACGAAGCTCTTTATTCCGATTCTCTTCGAAAATTCCCTCATGTGGTCGGTGTGGTGCGTGACTACCACAACCTTTCCTTGACCAATGAGATTCTTCCGTGTATTTACAGTCCCTACGCCCATGGACTGGCAAGGGGATTACGGACGGTTTATTTCTATGTGAAGCTGGGCGAGGGACAGGACATTCAGCGAGTGGAAGAGGAAATTTTGAAGAAATTGAAATCCGCTGGCGTCGATGATTTCAAGTTAGGGCATTTCCAGTCATTGAAGCAGGAAATCGACAAGGAGTACGAGAAAGAGGACGACTTCGCCAAATTGACGGCTTTGTTCGGGGCGGCCACGTTGTTCGTCACGCTCACCGGGCTGTTCGGCATGGTGATGTTGGACTGCATGTACCGTCGCCGCGAGCTGAGTCTGCGCCGCGTCTATGGCGCCTCCACCGGCAACCAGCTCTGGAAGATGATCCGCAACCAACTCATCATCTGCATCATCACTTTCGCCGCCGCCGTACCCCTCGCCGTCAGCCTCTTCCACAAGTGGCAGCAGCACTTCGCTTTCAAGAGCGGCATCCCCGTCTGGGTCTTTATCGCCGTCTTCCTCACCGTCACCCTCCTCGCCCTCGGCATCACCGCGTGGCAGACCTTGCGCGTGCTACGAAGCGATGAAGTTAGTAGTTAGCAGTTAGTAGTTAGCAGTTGTAATGAAAAACCAAATCAGATATGAAAGCCCCAAAAATC
>ONQE01000211.1 GCA_900319925.1 uncultured Bacteroidales bacterium
CGACAGAGGAGTGACATCAAGCAGCAGCACATCCTTAATCTCGCCGGTCAGCACACCGCCCTGGATAGCGGCACCGATAGCCACCACCTCGTCGGGGTTCACGCCCTTGTTGGGGGCTTTGCCGAAGAACTCTTCAACTTTCTTCTGCACGGCGGGGATACGGGTCGAACCGCCCACGAGGATAACCTCGTTGATGTCGCTGTTGCTCAAGCCGGCATCCTTCATGGCCTGACGGCAAGGCTCTATAGTGGCCTGAATCAGGTCGTCACACAGCTGCTCGAATTTGGCACGGGTCAGCTTCTTCACCAAGTGCTGAGGCACGCCGTCAGCAACGGTGATATAAGGCAGGTTGATTTCGGTCTCCTGAGAGGAGGACAGTTCGCACTTGGCCTTCTCGGCAGCCTCTTTCAGACGCTGCATAGCCATCGGGTCTTTACGCAGATCCATGTGCTTTTCGGCCATAAACTCGTCGGCCAGCCAGTTGATAACCTTCTGGTCGAAGTCGTCACCGCCCAAGTGAGTGTTACCATTGGTGCTCTTCACCTCGAACACACCGTCGCCGAGGTTCAAGATGGAGATATCGAATGTACCGCCGCCCAAGTCGAACACAGCCACATTCATATCCTGTGCCTTTTTGTCCAATCCGTATGCCAAAGCGGCAGCGGTGGGCTCGTTGACGATACGGCGCACCTTCAAGCCTGCAATCTCGCCGGCCTCCTTGGTGGCCTGACGCTGGCTGTCGTTGAAGTAGGCGGGAACGGTGATGACGGCTTCCGTCACCTCGGTGCCGAGGTAGTCCTCAGCGGTCTTCTTCATCTTCTGCAGCACGATGGCGCTAATCTCCTGCGGGGTGTAGAGGCGGCCATTGATAACCACGCGAGGCGTGTTGTTGTCGCCCTTCACCACCTTGTAAGGCACTGCGGCAATCTCTTTCTGCACACGGTCGTAAGTCTCGCCCATGAAACGTTTGATACTGTACACCGTGTTGTGAGGGTTGGTGATAGCCTGACGCTTGGCGGGGTCGCCCACCCCTTCCATGACTGATACACAACTGTTAGTTGTACCTAAGTCGATTCCAATTATTTTTCCCATGATATTCTATTTTTTTATTTTCGTGTTGATAATTTTATTTCTGGAACACCCCTTTGCGGGCGAATCCGACATATACGGTATCAACATCCATGCCAAAAAACGCCCCTGCCACCCCTGCTGACAAATTGTCACCCCGACACAACGTGCACGACAACATATCCTGCCAATCATGACACAGCGAATCGCAAAGCCGTCACCCTACCGCCCAAAGAAGGTTCGCTCTGCCTTCGCTCTACCTTCGCTCTGCCTTCGCTTGCAGGAGCGAACAACGAGCGACCCCACTGCGATACTTCACTGGAGCTAGATTGGTGTAAAAATGGCAGTGGACTGAAATAACTGTAGCAACTGCAACACTGTAACGCTCCCTGTATTTTCCCGATTATGGTTGACATTTTTTTCACTCACATCCATGTGTAATACAGGGAAAATACGTATATTTGCAATCTGGAAATCAGAATCCCCATTAGGCACCTTGCCTCAAAACTTGCTGATGCACAACAATCCACAAAAACAACAATCATCACAATGAAGCGTATCGTTCGACTCCTTATCCCCTTGGCCATCATGGCCGCAATGCTCTATTCCTGTCAGAAAGAGGACATCGACCCCATCAAACCGCCCGCAGGCGACTACCTGCTGCCCCTCATCGAAACTACCGACATCCACGGCCTTATTGCCGATAACTCAACCGACTCCATCCACTACCGGCTGGCCTACATCGCCGACAAGGTGAAGGACATCCGCGGTCACGGCGGTGCCTACAAGAAAGAGCGTATGCTGCTGCTCGACGGCGGCGACCTCTACCAAGGCACCACCATCTCCAACCTGCAGCAGGGCAAACCCATCTATGTCTCCTTCGACAAGATGGAATACGATGCTGTGGCATTGGGCAACCACGACTTCGACTGGGGGTTTGAAAACATGGTCGATCCCGACGCCACGCTGCTCGACTACGACTACAACGGCGGACACTACGTCAACGAAGTGCCCGTTATCTGTGCCAATCTCTATCAGCACGGCAACCGCGTCTCGTCCACCAAGGATTACGTCATTGTGGAGAAAACCGCCGTCAATCCCCGCGGCGGCAACGTCAACGTGAAAATAGGCATCATCGGCTTTGCCGAAGACTACTCTCTGAGCATCATGGCCTCGCAGTTCTCCGGCAAAGGCTATTCCATCCAGGAGAACTACACCATTGCCAACAACCTCGCCTCCGAGTTGGAGGCCTCCGGACAATGCGACGCCACCATCCTGCTCACCCACGGAGCCGCCGACAAGGCAGCCGAACACCTTGGCGAGAGCACCGTTGTCGACCTCGTGCTGGGCGGCCACACCCACCGCACCATTTCCGGACAGACAAGTTGGGGCCTCCCCTACCTCCAAGCCGGCAAGAAAAGCGAGAACTACGCCTACGCCGAGCTCCAATTCCGGGTCGACAACAACGGCAACATCTCCTTCACACGCGTCAACGGCCAGCAGACCATCGATGTCGATGCCACTCGCGACCTGCACCTCTTCTCGGGACATAACGCCGAAGACCTCGACAACGACATTCTCTCCGTCTCCGACAACGCCATCTCAGAAATCTCCGGCCAACTCTCAAGGGTTATCGGACACATCACCGTCAACGCTTCCAAATACTTCATCGAGGGCAGCGGCGAACGCGCCTCGGTCATGGGCAACTGGATGGGCGACATCATGCAACGCATCGGCAATGCCGACGTTGCTTTCCTCAACAGCACCAGCATCCGCACCTACTTTTCACTCGACGGGCAGCCCTCCCGGAACATCACCGTCGCCAACGTCTACGACATGTTCCCCTTCGGCACCCCAATCCATGTGTTCCGCATCACCTATGCCGAACTGCTCCAGCTGTTTGAATACTCCATGACCAGAGCCGGCAGGATTCTGCTGACCCAGATGACAGGCCTTGACTGCTACTTCACCAGCACCGAGCGCAACAGCAGCTCGGGCAGAATATACTTCGAACACGCCCTCCACTCCCTCGCCAAGGACGGCACCACTATCTACCAAAATGGGCAATGGACTTCCGACTGGTCGTCGCGCACCCTCACTGTTGCCGTCAGCGAATATGTGGCAACCACCGACCGCGAAGACCGCGACACACACCTCCACAACCCCTTTGTGGAATGGTGCAAAACCTCACGGCTCGTCACAAACGACCTTATCGACAACGAGAACGCAGTCCGCGTACTCACCGCCGAAGCCGAAGCCCACAACGGCCTCCTCTCCATCGACACCCGCCCCCACTTCATCCTCTACACCGAGTAGCAACTGATAATTCCTGTAAAAACGCTGTCTCAACTCCACTCTTCCAACAGCCAATCGATTGCATTCTGCTGTTTTATTCCGTTGTGAT
>ONQE01000210.1 GCA_900319925.1 uncultured Bacteroidales bacterium
ACCTTTCCCTAGCTTGTCCACCAATCGTTTGAACGTGTCAATTCTTTCCTCCAACGGGGGCACTCCTTTCTCCAACCCTTCTTTCTCATAGTCGTTCAAGGTATGTTGAATGTAGCAACCAATGTTTCCGTCTTTTAGCTCATCAAGATGCTGTAGTAACGGCTTCGCGTTCTTCGACCAAAACACAATGAAACGGGTGTTTTGATAGGAAATGTAACTGTTTACCCCATTAAAGGGATTTTTCCACGCCGAGTAGCCCACTTTCAACCGATGGAAGAACCAGTCGGCATAGAACGCGGGGATGTCGGTGCTGCGGCTGGCAGAGACAATGACGGGTGCCTGCGCCTCCACCATCTCACCGTTATCACGCTGTATCTTAACTTTTTTCCACTGAGACATCGTCTTGTTTTTGGTTCTGCAACAGGAAAGCTGTGGTAGAAATCCAACCTCCCCTCGATAAAAAAATATCGCATCGTTCACCGATGCGACATTTTTTTTAACCCATAAACCATAACCCTTAAACACTAACCCTTAAACCTTAAACCATAACCCTTAACCCTTCCTATCGTACTGCTCGAAAACCGAATTCTTACTGATGAACTCCGGGACAAACCGCTTCATGCAGACCACCATCGCGGGGATGTCCACCTGCTCGGACAGCTTCTCCATCTCCCGGATGCTCTCCAAAGCCTTGGAATAATCGTACTCGCGGACCTTCGCCACGAAAATGCGGTCGTGGGTGGTCGCCGTCGTGTTCTCGATGTTGGAGAGGACCTCCTCGTAGAGCTTCTCGCCCGGACGGAGACCGGTGTACTCGATTTGGATGTCCACCCCCACACGCAACCCCGCTAAGGAAATCATCCTCCTCGCCAAGTCGTCGATTTTCACGGACTCGCCCATATCGAAGACGAAGATCTGCGTGCCGGTGCTGAAGGTCGCGGCCTCCATCACCAAACGGCAGGCCTCGGGAATGGTCATGAAGAATCGGGTGATGTCGGGATGCGTCACTGTTACCGGACCGCCCTTCTCGATCTGCTCTCGGAAACGCGGGATCACGGAGCCGTTGGAACCCAGCACGTTACCAAAACGCGTGGTCACGAAGATGGTCTTGCCCTTCAACTCGCCGCGCTCAACGGCCAACCCCAACGACTGCACATAAATCTCGGCAATGCGCTTGGTGCAACCCATCACATTGGTGGGATTCACGGCCTTGTCGGTGGAAATCATCACCATCTTCTCCACCCCGTACTCTATACATTTGTCGGCGACATTGTGCGTGCCGAAGACGTTCACGAGCATGGCCTCGCAGGGGTTCTCCTCCATCAACGGCACATGCTTGTAGGCCGCCGCGTGGAAGACCACCTGAGGATGATGCTCCCGGAATGCGAAATCGAGACGCTGGACCTGCCGGACGTCACCGATGACCGGCACAAACTTCAATTCTGGGAATTTCTCCTCCAACTCCAAACGGATATGGTGCATCGGGGTCTCCGCATTGTCGAACAGAACCAACTTCTTAACCCCGAAGCCCGCAAGCTGGCGACAAAGCTCCGAACCGATGGAGCCGGCCGCACCCGTCACCATCACCACCTTGCCCCGGAAGTTCTCTATGACGGCGTCCATCGAGATGGTAATCTCGTCACGGCCCAGCAAATCCTCAATCTTCAAGTTACGGACACTATAGTGCAGGTCGCCACTGCTGATCTCGTTGATGGACGGGGCTATCAAGGGACTCACCTGGTAGGTCAGGCACTCCTTGATCAGGCCGTCACGTTCGAGCCGGGCGTCGGCTTCGCGAGTGAACAGGATGGCGTCGATGCCGTATTCGCGGATTATGTGCGCCAGATGCTCGCTGCTGTCGTAGGAGAACACCGGCAGGTTGGAGAGCAGCAGGTCCGACGGCTGCGGTTTCTTCGTCAGAAAACCAATGATCTTGTAATGGGTGGACTGCTGCAGACGGGTGACTGCCGCCGTGGACTTGTCGGAGACGCCATAGACGAGCACCCGCCGCGTCATCTTGTCCTCCCGCCGCTTCGTCTGATAAAGCTGATAGACCGCCACCATGACGATGCGCACGAACACGAACAGGAAGAGCGTGAACATGAAGTCGGCGGCGAGGGCGATGAGCAGGGAGTTGTACATCGTGCGGTAGGCAATCAGCAGCACCGCCGTCATCAGCACCTCCTTGAGGGCGGCCTCCTTGACAAAGCAGAGCAGATCCCGGAGGGAGATGTGCCGGATGATGAGCTTATGCCCCTTGAAGACAAGCAGGGCGATCACCGTCGAAATCAACGCCGACGGCAGCCATATCAGCGCGAAAAGTCCCGACTGATAGAGCGATTCCCGGACAAATCCGAGTGCTAAAAGCGCCAATACGGAAGACATCACCGAAAGGAGGCAGTCCACCACAAAGATAACCCTCGAATCGACGAAATCCGACATTTTGCGCACTATTTTTGCCGCAATTCCAGCCATATTGAATCCGATTTAACGTTAATATTTCACTATTTTGGCAGGCACACCCACCGCGGTGACATCTGACGGGATGTCACGAATCACCACGGCACCGGCGCCGATGACCGTATTATCACCGATGGTAATCTGGTTGATGATGCTGGCT
>ONQE01000208.1 GCA_900319925.1 uncultured Bacteroidales bacterium
TGTGATTTGTGATTTGTGACTTGTGATTTGTGACTTGTGATTTGTGACTTGTGACTTGTGATTTGTGACTTGTGACGTATAGGAAAGTAAGAACAACTGAGAGATTCATTATCGATTATACATTGTAAATTTATACATTGTACATTGTACATTATAAAAGCTATGTCAAATTTCGGATTCACCATAAAGAAGACGCGCTCGTTCAACCTGAGTCAGGCGGACTTGCGCAAAGCGAACAAGCTGTTGGAGGAGGTTCCCTCCTATCGGAAATGCATCGGCTGCGGTGGCTGCACGGCCACATGCACGGCGCGACAGTTCACGGATTTCGACATCCGCAAGGTGCACAACACCTTCCGTAGAGGTCAGTACGACAGGCTCGCCGACGAGCTGCGCAAGTGCATGCTCTGCGGGAAGTGCACGCTCGTGTGCCCTCGCGGCGTCAACCTGCGCTCGTTGATCATCAACATGCGCCAGTTATTAACCCCGTCAAACGAAACTTTCTAAGCCATGGCGAACTTTCATCCTTTCGTAGTACCATTTGTGTTGGGCACCATCGCCCTCTTCGTCATCTGCGGCTACAAATTCGTCCGCTGGATCAAGCAGTTCGACCGAAAGCAGCAGGCGCTCATCAAGAAGAACATTTTCTCCACGCGGATTGTGCCCGCCATCTGGGAGATGTTCTGCGAGTGCCTTTTGCACCTGCGCATCAGCAAGAAGAACTGGCGGTTGGGCTATATGCACCGCAGCATCGCCTTCGGTTGGTTCTTGCTCATCGTGGTGGGGGCCATTGAGAGCCGCATCGGCATCAAGGGGCCGTTCCATTTCTGGTGCGCCATCTTCTACCGTTTCTTCCACCACAACATCCCCGCCAACGGCACCGAGATGTTCTTCACGCAGCTCATGGACCTGCTCCTGCTCTACGTGCTTTCGGGTCTCTTCCTCGCCCTCGTGAAGAAGATTCACTCCCGCGTCCTGGGCATGCAGCGCACCACGAAGCACACCACGATGGACATCATCGCGAAGATCTCGCTGTGGGCCATCTTCCCGCTGCGACTGCTCAGCGAGTCCGTCACGGCGCGACTGTACGCCAACGGCGGCTTTCTGACGCAGACCCTCGGCGACCTTTTCAGCCGCCCCGTGGCCGACTTCCTCGAGCTGCCCCTCTGGTCGCTCTACTCCATCGCCCTCTGCGTCTTCTTCCTGATGCTGCCCTTCACCCGCTACATGCACATCTTCGCCGAAGTACGAAATACGAGCTGAGCGCCTGCTCGCGTTGCGGTATGTGCATTGACCGTTGTCCGCTCTATAACACGTTGGACATCAACGACGTGCAGAGCGTCTATCTGCTGCGGAATCTCCGTAACTTAGAGCACCACCAGGACATCCTCGCCGCCGGCAAGAACTGTCTGATGTGTCACCAGTGTGCCGAGGACTGTCCCGTGGACATCGACCTGATGAGCATCCGTCGCATCTCCCGCGACAAGGGCGATACCGACATGGCCGACAACTACCGCTACTTGGATCCCGTGAAGGGGTTCAACGCCATCGGACGTGTGGCCTACTTCGGCGGCTGCATGACGCAGCTCACCCCGACCATCTCCGAATCGATGAAGACCATCTTCGAGGCCGCTGGGGTGAAATACTGGCATTTGGACGGTGAACGGGCCATCTGTTGCGGCCGTCCGCTGATGCAGCAGGGGTTCAACAAGCAGGCCGCCGACTTGCGCCGCAAAATCACGGAGCTGATCGGTTCCTGCCACGCCACCGCGCTCGTCACCTCCTGCCCCATCTGCTACAACACCTTCAAACACGAGTACAATCTCAACGTTCCCGTCTATCACCACACCGAGTATCTCGACATGCTCATCAAGAGCGGCAAGCTCGCGGTGAAGCAGACCGGCGCCACGTTCACCTACCACGACCCGTGCGACCTCGGGCGCGGCTGCGGCGTTTACAAGCAGCCCCGCGAGGTGCTGAAAGCCGTCGGTCAGCTGAAGCAGATCTCCGCCGAGAAGGAGAACAGCGTCTGCTGCGGCATGAACCTCGGCAACACGGTGATCTCGCTCGACCAGCAGACGAAGATCCGCGACAAGTCCCTGCAGATCCTCACCGAGCCGAACCCCGACGTGGTGGTCACCGCCTGCCCGATGTGCAAGAAGGCCTTCAAGCACGGCACGCAGGCGAACGTGAAGGATATTGCGGAGGTGGTGGCGGAAGCAGTTAATAGTTAATAGTTAAGAGTTAAGAGTTGGTTGTGAATTGTGAACGTATTGGTATTCATAGTATTCGGGATTTTCGTCGTCTGTGGGATTGCAGGCACCATATATTTTAATAAGATGGTGAATATCCTGCAGGAGGAGAATGTTCCTACGACTTTTGCGGATAGATGTTTTTTCCCCAAAAAATCATTTTCAATGTAACGAAATGCCTAGTTTGTGCGACAGAGCGATAATAAATGGGAAAAGTATTCAACAAGAATACTTTTCAGCCTAATTATTCGTTATTAATGTATTATGTCACCGAAATACAACAGCATGAAGAGACTCTTGATACTCTCTGTCGTAATACTTGCCTTCTCGGCGCAGGCGCAGCAAGTCCCTGATCCAGTCTATCTGGAGCGATTGCAGGCGATGTCGGACGCTGACCAAAATGCGAGAAGAATGCTGGGCAGCGAACTGGGCAACGATTCGGTATGGCGGGTTATCCATGAAGTGGACGCCGCCAATCTCATTGAACTGAAGCAGCTCATCGACGAGCGAGGGTTCCCGACGTTGTCCAATGTGGGCTACCAATGCTACAACCTTGCCTCGCTTATCGCGCAGCACCAGCCGCCGGAGTTCCTGCACTGGTATCTGGAGCAGGCCAAAGCCGCCGACGACACTGGAGATTTCGACCTCACGTGGATCGCCTACATGACCGACCGCGACTTGGGCCACCAGGGAAAGCCACAGCTGTACGGCACCCAATTTCATGGTCAGGACGGTATCACGGCACTCAAACCCATTGCGGACATCGAACACCTGACCGAGCGGCGTGAGCGCGCTCATCTGGGACCGATTGAAAACTATCTCGCAAGCTATGATCTGACCGAAATCCTCATCCACCCGGCGCTTGTGAACTACAACCAATACAGCCTGACTTGCCATATCGACGGCGACACCATGCGGGTGTCGGGAACCTGTTACTTCTCCCACGAGAACAACTATCGAAATCACCTCTTACTATCGCAGACCATCAGAATCGACTCTCTTAGCATGGGCGGTTGGCGGCGCAACGGCGACACCATCACCTTCGCAGGGCATCCCGTCAAGGCGGAGTTCGCCTACGCTTTCCCGCTGGCCGACTTCCGCGCTTCCGACGGCGCCATCGTGCTGCGGCGCGAGGGCAACTGGTACCCACACCGCAACAGCGAGCTGCTGACGGCGAATGTCCATATCGAGGCGGAGGACTACTATCTTATCGGAGGGACGGTAATGACACCGGCGTATGAGTTGCACCTTATACTGCTGCCGAAAGAGAACTACACCTGCAAGGTGCTGGACAGTCCGACGCGACCGTTCCTTTTCTACCGCGCAACCAGCGACACAACCTCTTATCCGGAAGCATTTTACAACGAGTTCATGGGCTCCTACGGCTTCTACAGCTCCTTCTTCAATGATTCGCTCTCGCAAAAGCCGATGAACATCGTGGAGATTGGCGACCCCGAATTTGTGATGTGCCAGTCGTTGCGCGACATGATCATCTTCGGCCATTATTTCTACGATGTCTATACCATGATGCCCGATTTCTCATG
>ONQE01000207.1 GCA_900319925.1 uncultured Bacteroidales bacterium
GTCCATACGGTTGCGACAGATGCACTGTCAAATCCGTTTTGCAGATTGGAAGAGAGGGTAACACCCATGCGGACCCTTTCGATGCATCCCACTGAGGGAGAAGAGTGGATGTAGTAGGTCAGACTGGTGATGTGTTTTCCGATCATGTCCGACAACATTGAGTCGGGATAGAGTGTATGGCTTTTCTGCGAAACGGTCTTGTTTCCGTTCATAGGAACATCATGGCTAAGGTCTGTACCCTCCGCCACTGTAAGGGTTTGCGCATTCAACCCTGCCATCAAAATCACTGCCATCGCAAAAAAGGTGATGATTTTTTTCATAACCAAAAGGGGTGATCTCTATTTTTAACTTTTTCGCGTCACATCTTCAGACTCTGTGAGATCCGTTGAACATAATCTGGTAATATGACGCTCCTATATAACAACTGTTATTTTGTCAGTTTGTGGAACGTCGCCATTCCTGGCGACCTTTTTGCGGCAGGAATGCCGCAACTCCTAAATCGCTGCAAAATTACACATTCATTTTTTTGGCCAAGTCTGTAATGGATTCAAGTTTCGCATGAACACAGCACTCCCTTCCTCACCCATTCACTAACACATCATTAATCACCATCGGGAAGTACTTGTGTTCCAGCTGGTGGATTTTCGTCTCGACCGTCTCCAACGTGTCGCCGGGTTCGGCGTGGAAGGCGAACTGGTTGATAATCTTGCCCGTATCAACCCCCTCGTCCACGAAATGAATGGTGATGCCGAAGACCTTGACCCCGTAGTGGAAGGCGTCGGTGATGATATGCATCGGGTAGGCCTCCAAGAGCGTGGGGCCGATGATGCGCATGTAGCCGGCCAGCACGATGTACTCGACCTGGCGTTTCCGAAGTTCAGCTAAAACGGCCTGCTCATAGGCGGCCTTCCCGGCATACTCCTTCGCACAAAAAGTGAACGCGTCAATGCCGGCGGCATTGGCGCGTTCCACTGCTTTGCTTGAAGGATTGTCGGATACCAGAAGGGCGATTTCGGCGTTCAGCGTCTGCTGTTTGACGGCCTCGATGATGGCCTGGAAATTGGAGCCGAAGCCGCTGGCGAATACGGCAATCTTCTTCATACTAAATTAGTTGGCCTTCGGACATTTGCCGCCTTCCTTCGGGCAGCCTTTGCCTTCACCTTTACAACCATGGCCTTCGCCCTTGCAGCCGGGTTTTTCGCCTTTGCAGCAGGGTTTGGCGTCTTTCTTGCAGCAACCGCCGCAGCAGCCGTTGTCAAAGGCGGCTTTACGCTCGTCGAGGGTGAGCTTGTCCCAGTTCTTCATGGCAGCCTCGAAAGCGGCCTTCTTTTCCTCCTGGGCTTTCTTCATCTCCTGCATCTCGTCGTATTTGGCCTTGCGCTGGTCGAGCAGCTCGGCTTTACGCTCGTCGGTGAGGTTCTCCCAGTTCTGCCAGTCCTCGGCGGCCTTCTTGCAGGCTTCCATCTCGGCCTTCTGCTCCTCGGTCATCTCCTCGCAGCAGGGGGCTTCGGTCTGGGGCTCGGTAGCTTCTGCCGGTTGCTCGGCAGGCTTGTTGTTACAGGCGGTGAACATCAGACAGCACGTGGCTGCCAACATAATGAAAAGTTTCTTCATTTCTTTGATTTTTAAGTTCGTTTCTACTAAAATTATCGGCGGCAAAAATAGTGTTTTTTCGAAAGGTGAAGTGTTTAAAATTCTTAAAAATCATCACAGATCTTCATGAACACGGGGGCATCGGCGAATGCCTGTAGGGGCGTTGGCCGATGCATATATGTTCATAGGCCGATGCATATATGTTCATAGGGCGATGCATATATGTTCATAGATCGATGCATATATGACAGAAAAGTTCACCTTGCGCACAATTGAACGTGACCTGGCATCCCTACGCGACAAAGGGGTTATCATGCACACTGGCAGCAACAAAGGTGCCAGATATGAAGTTTGCACCCTCAACGTGGTGTCGGCGGATTAAAGGGGAAAATCCTTTGCCCGTGTATTCAAAATTTATGTACCTTTGCGGGTTTTTTAGACTTGCTAAAGTATGGTGAAAAGAATACATCTTCTGCTTCTGTGGCTCGGAATGGTCGCCGCCGTGTCTGCGCAAAACCCTACCTGCTACCGTATCTACCTGAAAGACAAAGCGAACAGCCCCTACTCCATCGACAATCCGTCGGCCTATCTCTCGCAACGGGCCATCGACAAGCGCGCCCGTTTCAACATCCCGATCACGGAACAGGACCTGCCCGTCAACCCGCAATACAAGCAGCAAATATTGGGCTTGGATGCGGAAATGCACTTCCTGGCCGTTTCCAAATGGATGAACACCGTCACGCTATACTGTCCCGACAGCACGGTGGTGCCGCAGATTGAGGCGCTGCCGTTCGTGGATTCCGTCATGGCGGTGGGCAACTACGTCCTGCACGACCTTCCCGTGTACCAGATCCCCGAGAATCCCGTTCCCCTGGTTCACAACACGCTTTCCACTTCCAAGGAGACCATCGATTACGGCGACGGTCTTTCGCAGATCGCCCTGCTCAACGGCATTCCGCTCCACGAGGAGGGTTTCCGTGGCGAGGGGATGCTCATCGCCGTGATCGACGGCGGCTTCTTCGGTATCGAGACCATTTCCTTCTATCAGGAGTTGGAGAACAGCGGGCGGTTTTACGGCCACTATTCGCTGATGCCCGACTTCGTCGATACGCTGCAGAGCGACTGGAGCGAGGTGCACGGCACAATTGTGACCTCCGCCATGGCCGCCAACACCAACGGCGAGTTCGTGGGCACGGCACCGGGAGCCTCCTACGCGCTAATCCACACCGAATGGGTGGGTTCCGAGGAAATCATCGAGGAGGACTTCTGGGCCAACGGCGCAGAAATCGCCGACAGCATAGGAGCGGATGTCGTCAGCTCCTCGTTAGGATACCGCGCATTTTCGGATTTCCCGCAGAACGACATCTCCTACGAGAACATGGACGGGGTACACAGCATCGCCTCGCAGTGCGCCACCATCCTCGGACAGAAGGGCGTCATCGTCTGCGTGGCCGCAGGTAATGACGGCAGCAACCAATACTACCACATCAGCCGCCCGGGTGACGCTTTCGACATTCTGTGCGTGGGCGCCTGTTCGGCCGACAGCCTCATTGCCGAGTTCTCGTCGCACGGTCCCTCCTACGACGGCCGCGTGAAGCCCGACATCACCTCCCAAGGAGTTGCGACGGCTTGCTACTACCCTTATGACATGCTCTCCACAGCTGACGGCACCAGCCTGGCCACGCCCGTCGCCGCCGGTATGTGCGCCTGTCTGTGGCAGGCCATGCCCGTCTATACCGCCACCGAGATGATGCAGATCATCCGTGAGAGCAGCCACCTCTACCACAACCCTAACACCGAATTTGGCTACGGCATCCCCGACTT
>ONQE01000206.1 GCA_900319925.1 uncultured Bacteroidales bacterium
TTAATAACACGGTACAAGCCGAAGGCGCAGTGCCGTGACACTCAGACAATAGAAAACTGCGTCCCGAAGGGACGCGACAATGAAAACAAATAAATAGAACCTACTACTATTTAATCGCTCGAACCGACCATCATATTTCCTTGCCCCAACCAGGAATCCTGCCCCATGTTTCCCCGTCCCGCCTCCGATTATAAATCACTTTTCCCTCAGGCCTTTAATATCATTTATTAACCATTAAGCTTTATACAAGCTTAATACAAGGTAAATACATGGTTAATATATATCAAACAAGCAGCTATGCCACAGCGAAATAGGATATGCGGTTCTTCATACTGACACTTCACATGTATACAACTTATTTCCAGATTATAAACAACAATAATGCTTGAATCATACAAAACAGTTTGAAGGAGTATTGACCACCAACTGCTATTAGAGGGATTGAGACAAAAAGGGACAATCGTCTAATACCGAAGGGTGCATATTACTACAGCATATTGTTATCGCAATTACGGGCAAGATATAGGAAAGGTTCCTGCCTGCCTAAAATAATGGTGTAGAGACCTCCGCCGCATAACGCTACCATTCGTCTGCTGCAACTTTGGAAACAGGCATCACGGGGTCGGTAACGGTCAAAAATAATTGATGCAAAGTGAAAACATTTTACATAAATCAAAAAAAAGTCGTATCTTTGCATTTTAAAATACAACAGTCTATGCTGCTGATATTTGTTCCCAAACTAACCAACAGGCTTGGCTACACCATCAATGTAGTCATGCGGAATATATTGCAAACCGAGTTTGCAATCACCGTCGACCCCGACACCTTCCGCAACCATCCAGAGGCCAAGCTGTGCTACGACTCCCACCCACTCGACAACTGCGACGCTATTTTTATCAAGGCACGCAACCTGCTTTTCGAAACCACTATCGAAGAGCAAGAATGCCAATGCTTTGAGTACAACGGCATCCCTGTATTGTTCCCCTGTTACGGGCGCAACACAGAGCTGCCTTTCGATCCTTTTGCTGCCATATTCTACATGATTTCACGTTATGAGGAATACCTGCCACACCGCAATGATATCCACGGGCGTTTTCTCGCCACCGAAAGCATCGCATACAAAAACGGATTTCTGCAGATGGCTGTTGTGGACCGCTGGGCGTTAATGCTCAAGGACATCATATTAAAACACTATCCCGACACCGTTTTCTCAAAGCGCATATTCAACTTTGTGCAAACCATTGATATCGACTCGGCCTACTGCTACCTCAACAAAGGCATTTTCCGCACAACCCTGGGGTTCATGCGCGACGGGTTGCACCGCCATGATAAGGAAATGGTAAGGCATCGCATGAGGGTGTTGAGGGGTAAGGAACATGACCCGTTCGACACTTTCGACTACGTCATCGAGCTCAACCAGAAGCTCCCCAACCGCTTCAGTCTGCTGTTCTTTGCCCTGCTGGGCGACTACGGCATATACGACAAGCCCATCTCTTCATACAATAACGAATTCAGGCAACTGCTGCAGCATCTGGGCGACTATGCAAAGATAGGAATCCATTGTTCATACTATTCTACTGACGAGCCCGACCGCATCGTGCGCGAGACGCAACGGCTTTCGGAAATACTGCATCGCCCAATAGTGCGCAACCGGTTCCATTTCTTGCGTTTCAACCTGCCTGGTGCATACCGAAACTTGGTGCGGGCCGGAGTAACGCACGACTATTCGATGGGGTATGCCGACCTGCCCGGGTTCCGCAACGGGACATGCTCGATAGTGCCGTTTTTCGACCTCAGTTCCGACCAGGAGAGCGACCTGAGCATGCACCCATTCATGACGATGGACACTACCTTCCATACGCACATGAAGCTATCCCCCAAACAGGCCACGGAAAAGTATCACGCCCTGGTGGACGAGGTGGAGGCAGTGGGCGGGACCTTCAGCTGCATATTCCACAATCAGAACCTTTGCGAAGAATTTGGCTGGGAAGGTTGGCGCGAGGTGTATGAAGACCTGCTTGAATATGTTGCCGAGAAACTGAAATGACAACAAATACACATACAAAAGAAACACTATGATTAACTACAAAGAGAAACTACACGATATACGCGCCTTCGTATTCGACTTCGACGGAGTGATGACCGACGGCAGCGTGTGGACTTATGCCGACGGCGAGACAGTCCGTTTCGGAAACATAAAGGACGGCTACGCTATACAATACGCTGTGAAGAAAGGGTATATCATCGCCTTGATATCGGGTGCCACCTCGAAAAGCATCGACAACCGGATGGCAGCGCTGGGAGTGGAACAATGCTACACTGGATGCGCCAACAAGATGGACACATACCGACAGTTTCTCAAGGACAACAATCTGGACGAGAGCCAGGTAGTGTGTATGGGTGACGACATTCCCGACTACGAAATCATGTCGCACTGCGCGGTGGCTGCATGCCCAGCCGACGCGGCCACCGAAATCAAGGAGATAAGTCATTATATCTCATTATATGGGGGTGGACACGGATGTGTACGCGACATTATAGAACAAGTGCTGCGTCTTCAAGGCAACTGGTTCGACCCCAACAAAAAACACCACGACGCCCTGCACTGGTAGTGCATAAATAAGAGTACGAACTAAAATATACAGCTATTAAAAGGATACTATATATAT
>ONQE01000205.1 GCA_900319925.1 uncultured Bacteroidales bacterium
TGTTTTTTTGAAAGCACGGTTCGTACTCAGAATGGGACTTTCCCCGACGCCAAAACCTTAACCTTTAACCCCCACTCTATGAATATTACAAGCATTATCATCGCGATCCTGACCCTCACGGCGGGTATTGGCGTGTTTTTGGTGGCCTGCCAGACCATGAGCAACAACCTAGAGTCGGCAGGCAGCCGCAAGCTGAGACGACTT
Source organism: uncultured Bacteroidales bacterium (assembly GCA_900319925.1). GTDB lineage: Bacteria > Bacteroidota > Bacteroidia > Bacteroidales > WCHB1-69 > F23-D06. The sequence continues at coordinate 205 of ONQE01000205.1, forward strand.
TTCGCAAAGACGGGCGACAACAAATGGGTCGGCGTGGGCATCGGCCTCGCAGGCACGGCCGCCATCCAGAGCAGCGGCGCGGTGACCGTGATGGTCATCGGTTTCGTGAACGTGGGCATCATGAGCCTCACACAGGCCGCCACCATCATCTACGGCTCCAACATCGGCACCACGGTGACGGCGCAGTTAGTGGCCCTCGGTATGTTCGGCCGCAACAGCATCTCCACCACCATCATCTTCGCCGCTTTCGCCGGCATCGGCGCCTTCATATCGCTCTTCGCCAAAAACGACAAATGGAAGCAGACCGGCGGCATCCTCACCGGCTTCGGCATGCTGTTCGTCGGCTTGAGTATGATGTCGTCGGCTATGGACGAGTTCGCCGCGCTGCCCGAAGTGAAGACAGTGTTGGCCTCCATCAGCAATCCCCTGCTGCTGGTCGTCATCGGCGCGTTGCTCACCGCCATCATCCAGTCGTCGTCGGTGATGACCTCCATCGCCATCACTATGGTGGTCACCGGACTGGTGAGCCTCGACCAGGGCATCTACCTGACCATGGGTTCCAACATCGGCTCGTGCGTGGTGGCCCTCATCGCGGGTCTCACCAGCGGGGTCAACGCCAAACGCACCGCTCTCATCCACTTGATATTCAACGTAATGGGTGTCATTATCTTCCTGCTCATCGGATTCATCATACGGATTGTCTCCGGCGGCGGCATGAGTTTCGGCGTCCTCTTCGCAAAATGGTTCCCGAACGCCCCGCAGATGCAGCTCGCCATGTTCCACACCTTCTTCAACGTGTGCACCATGTTCGTGGCCCTGCCGCTAACCAGTGCCCTGGTGAACACCGCCTGCCGCCTCGTCCCCGAGAAGGAGGATGAGACCTCTGGGAAGCAGCGCCTCAAATACCTCGACCCTTCGATGCTCAGCACGCCCGCCGTGGCGCTTCGCCAGCTCAAGACCGAAATCGAGAACATGGCCGACCTCGCCATCACCAACTTCCACCGCTCCATCAAGGTGGTCACCACCATGGACTATACGGACATCGAGACGTTCCGCGAAACCGAGCTGCAGCTCAACTTCCTGAACAGGGAGTTGTTACGATACTCCGTCCTCTTGTCGGAGAACAGCCTCAACAGCTATGACCAGCGCTACCTGAACGGCACCATCCGCTCCGTCAGCGACCTGGAGCGTGTGGGCGACTACGCGGAGAACATCGTGGAGTACGCCGACTCGCTCAAGGAGCAGGAAGCCGCCTTCTCGCCGGAAGCCATCGACGAAATCCTCCAGATGGAGAAACTCGTGAGCGATCTGTACGACGAGGTGAAGACCGCCTACCACAAAAAGGATTTGGAGGCCCTTCGACGCGCGAACGTCATCGAGGACCGCATCGACGACTTCACCAAGGTGATGGAACACAACCACATCCACCGCCTCACCGAAGGCACCTGCAGTCCCGCTGTGGGCGCCGAATACCTCTCCCTGGCCCAGAACACCGAGCGTGTCGCCGACCACCTCATCAACGTCGGCAACACCATCAAGGATTTGGTTTAGCAAGATTCAGCAAGTATTTGGCAAGGGGTTGGCAAGGGTTTCGCAAGGGGTTGGCAAGTATATGGCAAGTAGCAGGCAAGCTCTAGGCAAGCAAATTAGCTTGCGAAGAGCTTGCCTGCCCGTTTTCAAACAGTGCTCTAGTACGGCTCAAGTGCTTTACGAAACCAGGTTGGTACACCACAACGGTTCCTCCTCCCACCCTACTGGGAACCCCATCGCAGCCGGGTCAACAATAGGATTATATCTAAGAAGACTGACAATATCTGTTCTGAGTGTATTATCGGGATGGATATTGTTCACCCAATACAAAAGGCAGCATAATATAGCAAACAACCTGTTTTTAGCAACAATAGAAACATCCACCCACGTTGATCGCATCCACTTAGCTTTGGGCAGTTGCGGCTTAATAGGGAACACCCTATTCCATACTCGTGAATGATGAGCGCAACAGTTGCGTAACGCGGCTAAACTTGCTATCCAACTTTCAAGATAAACGTGTTGAGGGATATCAAAGCTTCTCGCCACTACTTTTTTTATGGCATTATCGCTAAAATTGCCATAAAGCTTGCCTAAAGTACCGAACGAGACTACCTCAAGGGTTTTCCAGGCAGGAGGCATTTCCGGACTGACATATTTTCTGAAATGTGATTTTATGAAATCTTCTTTAGTACGTGACAATTCGGCCCGAATATTATTTATACAATCGTTGTGCATTTGGGAATCCTTAAAGAGATCCGCCTCCATAAACCAAAATGGGCCATATTTCATTGAAAAATTTTGAATGACGCTGGTTCTCAGTGCAATCTCGACTGTCTGAATCGCAGAGAACAAAATACCCCGTAATTCTTTGTCAAAATAATATAAACGTACAACATCTCCAAACAACTTCCCAGGTTTAAAAACATGATTTGACTTGTCTGCCTCAAAAGGCAGCAGATAGTTGGCAAAACCTTATCGCTTGTTTGCTGTATTCCATAGGTCAACATTTTGTTATAGGTCAAAATAAACAAAAGTTCCACCCTGGTTCGCTGGACTTACGTCGGGTAGCGTGGTGGAAACTGTCGCGGCAAAGATACACTTTTTTCAATATCAAATCATATCTCAATTTTTTTTTTGAACGGCGCCTGCAGACATTGTGGGTTTGTATGGTTAACCATTCAAACTTTCTTTTTTCGAGCGTAACACGTTGTCTGTCAGACTGAGGGTTTGAGTGTTAGTTTTCAAACTTTCTTTCTTTCCCACAATTTTTATTTCGTTGTATTTTTGCGGCGTGGGTTGAGGGTTATGGGTTATGGGTTATGGTTTAAGGGTTAAGGGTTATGGGTTATGGGTTAAGGTTGAATGGTTATGGGTTGTTAGATGGTTGATGTAATCAATCGGATTTTCTCTGATTTTCTAATCAGATTTTCCCAGATTTCTGCGCGCAGCGCACCCTCTCTATTACGCGCAGCGCACCCTCACTATTACGCGCAGCGTAACCAATCTGAAAGAAAAAACGGGCACCGATAGCGTTACCGGTACCCGTTCATTAAACATTAAACCTTAAACCTTAACCCTTCTTGACGAACGTCTTCGTCACGGAGCCCGCTT
>ONQE01000201.1 GCA_900319925.1 uncultured Bacteroidales bacterium
AAAGGATCCTTGTTCTGGAACATAAACATCTTCTGTCCCTTTATAGTATAGATAACCATTGCGATAGTAATAATCATCGCCTACATATATTTCCTCCCCGTTCGGATCCACCAACTTCACCGGGTTATCCGCGCAATACGTGTACGGCGACAGCGAAGGATATTTGTCACTCATCGGGTCCACGCTCAGCCACACACTCAAATCCGAGCTGTAATACCGTGAGCCAAAGTAGCTTAGGCCGGTTTCGGGGTCCTTTTCTTTGGCGGAGAACGTGTAAATCGAGCTGAACGACCCCGTCCGCTGGTTTACGAAATCCTCACCCCACGGCAGGTAGTACAAATGCTGGATTGTTCTGCCGTAGATGTTGGTGATCCACGAGGCTGAGCCGAGGTGGTCGGGGTGGTAGAAATAGAGCGTGGAGACCGTATTCGGGTGGTTGGTCAGCGAGTGGAGGTAGCTGAGCATCGGCGTAGGGGTGGGAAAAGAGTCTGTGGGGAAGGCTTGCACAGCGTTCTGGAGTTTCACAGAAGCCAGCGAGTCTCCCGCCACGCAGGAATCCACCACGGCGAAGCGGTATTTGCCCAGCTTGCTGGCAATGCGCTCGCTCTCTGCATAATAATGCTTGGTGTAGCCTTTAGGAGTGACAACTAAATATGGGGATGCATATAGGGTAGCGTCATCCAAGGTGTAGTAGTCGGTCTGCACCCCGTTGAGACTGCCCGTGGTCTTGTGGTACAGCAGCTTGTATGTGCGGTCTCCGCCTGCGTCATACTGGTAGTAGGCTCCTGTACTTCCGTTGTCCTTCACGAATTGCAAGCGGTTGTCCTCCGTCCACCAGAGTCGGCGGTCGTAATTTTGGTCGGGATTCGCGTGCCGCATCAGGTTGCCGCCGCTCTCCCATTCAAACTGATGGCTTGTGCCCGACAGGACATCCGTCACCCTGTTCACCTTGTTGGAATAGACGGAGGGATACTGGTATTGCCTGTCGTATCTAACGAGGTTCAATTGCATGTTCTTGAGCGTTTCGGCGGACATCCGCTTGCGGATTATGCGTCCGTTCTTGTGTTTTGACATAATGTATTGACATAATGAAAGTATGACAAATAATACGATTCAAAGCATGATTAGTGTCAGAATCATATCCATCTATACGAAGTTCCTAACAAAGCTTCTCCCCATTTCGTTTCCCTCAATATTTTATTGTTCCGAAATCTTCGTTTCTTTTGCCACCAAGCAGCGTAATGTTGCTTAATAATAGGGTAATCCTCACATGAAATTTCATATTGCCCTGTTTTGTCCACTTTTATGATGCGTTGATAGGGAAAATCAACATTCAATTCTTTTTCAATCATCAAAAAAAACAACTCACTCCAAAACAGATTGGAAAAAAACAATGAATTTGAATCAAAAGGTTCGGACAACGAAATATACTCACATCCTCCGCTACTGGCAATAAGCTCGTCAACCCTATGTTTAAACGATTGTGAAAAGGTATTAGAACAAAAAAGCATTGTTAGAACAAAAAACAATATTTTTTTAATTTTCATTGGTCGTTCTCCTTTCTTCGTTTTTTGGTCTTCTAAAATAAGCCCGTTTTGTGGGATTGTTGTCCTTGTCCTTTTTATAATAACCAGGGGCATCCGGGTGCCCGACAACCAAACATTTGTCCCCATCTTTTGCAATCACTTCTGTAGTGTATCCCTCCTCGTCAACTGTTTTAACAACAGCCGAATGTGTGATAAATTCTCCATCATCGTATTGATTGTTAGAATTATTATCCGTATAATAAATAACAATGTCACCAGGAATATTATCTTCCGAAGGGTCTAATTGTCGGACATTTTGTTCTTTGATATCATCAGCCGGATTATTATCCCACAGTGGTAACTCGGATCCGTCTAAAGCATGTGGGATATCTCCTTTTTGAGGATTATTGTCTCCTTTTGAATCATGCCAAGCATAGGAATGACAATTATAACTAGTCAAGGTACTTATTATATCGAATTTTATGTTGATTTTTCCACATGATATTTTTTTTATTGGGGTCGAAGTGCCTTTTATTTTAGTAGTTGGGCTATCCGTGTGTCTGTTAAACGGTCTGTCTTTCGAACCATTTGGGTCAACTAATATTATCGGATTATTCCTGCAATAAGCGTACGGAGAAGTCGATGGATATTTATCACTCATCGGATCAACGCTCAACCAAATACTCAAATCGGAGGAATAGTAGCGAAAACCGAAATACGAATACCCCGTCTCTGTATCCTTTTCCTTGGCGGAGAAAGTGTAACGCACTCCGTCAAAATGGCTGGAACGTTGGTTTACAAAGTCCTCGCCCCAAGGCAGATAGTGGAGGTGCTGTTTTACCGTGCCGTTGGTGGTGGTGATCCAGCTGCTACTACCGAGGTGGTCAGGGTGATAGAAGTAGAGCGTGGAGGTGGCGTTCTGCTGGTTGGTGAGCGTGTCCAAATAGGCAAAAGTACCGCTGCCGGGAACGGTCAGGGTTGACGGATATTCCACATTGTCCGTTACCTCCTGCAGCTTCACCTGTACGAGGGAATCGCTCACCACAGGAGTACCGACATCCGCAAACTGTCCCTTCCCCAACTGTGAAGTTATCCTCTCTGACTCAGCGTAATAGTGCTTAGTATAGCCCTGCGGTGTGACGACAAAGTATGGGGATGCATACAGTGTGGCCTCGTCGGGTGTATAATAGATGGAACGGTCTCCGCTCCGGTTGCTTGTGGAACCCGCCCAAGTCAGTTTATAGGTGCGCTCCCCGCCGGCATCGTACTGGTAGTAGGAATGTCGGCCACAGTCTGCAACCGATTGTCCTCTGTCCAAGTGTGCGTGCGAATCCATTGTATTCCGATTCCGGAAAGAAAAGTCCAGTCGCGGACATTTCCGTTACCGTACCATCGGAATGACTGTGTGATAGTGGGTTGCGTTCTGTCAACTATGGAGGAGACTTGGTTGCCGTAACCTGCATAACTGTAACGGAGATCGCTGCTTTTTGTAGTACTGTGGTTTCCGTTCAGTATTCTGGCATTAACCGTCTTTTTGAGAATCCTTCCGTTAGCCGTATAGTTCATCGACTCGTTGAAAGGCAGGGAGTCCCTGCTGTTTTTCCAATAGCCGTTGGCGGCGACCAACCTGTACAGATTGTCGTAGGTGTAATCTCCCTCGTAGCGTCCACCCAATCCGCTCACACTACCGGCCGAGTTGGAAATATGTGTGATGTTGCTCGCACTGTCGTAGGTGTAAGTGATGTCCTGCATTTTCGTTCCCGAGGCAATGTAGCTGCGCAGATGAGAAAGACGTATTCGGTTGTATGAATCGTAGGCGTACTGCATCTTGAAGGTGTAGGTTTGGTTCTCGGACGGGAGCGCAAAAGTACGGATGTTTTGTTTACTTGCAGTCCGAAATTTAGGGATTGTTATCATTGTTGACGCTTGTTGTTTATGAATTCTTGAACGGATGTTAATGTATAACCGGAAAATCGAAACAGATTATTCTTTCCAAAAATTTCTTTCAAATAAGATCTTATCATTTTTTTTTTTTTTTTTTCATAAGCGATAACTGTGTCTCTATCCGGGTCCACCAACCTCACCGGATTGTCCGCGCAACACACATACGGGCTCAGCGAAGGATATTTCCCACTCATCGGGTCCACGCTCAGCCACACACTCAAATCCGAGCTGTAATAGCGTGACCCAAAATAGCTTAGGCCGGTTTCGGGGTCCTTTTCTTTGGCGGAGAAAGTGTAAGACGAGTGAGCAGTTAGCAGTGAGTAGTGAGCAGTTGCGGGGTGGGTGAAGGTGCAGCACGGGTACTCTCCCGCGCAGGCCGTAGGTCTGCAGGGCTCGGTAGCGATGGCGGCGAACGAACACACACGCACGCCGTAGGTGTGCGGGCGCATGGAGCCGTCCGCGTCCCGCAGACGGGGTGCGGGGACGTGGGGGACGGGGCGATATGTCCGGTCGTGGTTCATACGCGATTGTTCGACGGTGCAAAAGTAGTATTTTTTTTGTAGCAATCCGGAGTGCGGTAGAGGTGTCTGCGTCCTCGCAGACACACTGGTGTTCGTCGGAGGTTCCGCTCGACGCTGCGCGTTGCCGATACAGCGTTCACTGGCGAGATTCGCGCTTTTCTGCGAAACACGGCGTCAAATATTAACAATTCACAAAGACAATTGTAAAATCGAAACACACATCCTTTTGATTGACAGCCCGATAAGAAATTTCGGAAAACACTTGACAAACGCCGTTTTGTGTTGTATCTTTGCGGACAAAAAATCATCAACCTCAAAACGAAATTGAATCAAAGATGGAACAGAAGGACACAGTCGTGCAAAACGGGCCAATCATCACAACCGGCGGCGAGATCATCCTCTACCAGCCCGACAGCAGCATACGTCTGGAAGTTTGGATGCAAGAAGAAACGGTTTGGCTGACGCAAGCGCAGATGACCCAACTCTTTCAGACCACAAAACAAAACATCAGTTTGCATATCGGGAACATCTTCAAAGAGGGCGAATTAAACAAGACCTCAGTTGTCAAGGATTTCTTGACAACTGCTGCCGACGGCAAGGACTATCATACCAGATATTACAATCTTGACGTCATCATCTCTGTTGGGTATCGTATCAAAAACATACGCGGAACGCAATTCCGTCAATGGGCGAACTCTGTGCTAAAGGACTATCTCCTTCGCGGGTATGCCATCAACCAGCGAATCGAACGGTTGGAGCAGCGGGTCACAAAAACCGAGGAACAGATCGGTTTCTTCGTCCGCACCGCGCTGCCGCCGGTGGAGGGCATCTTCTACGACGGGCAGGTTTTCGACGCCTACGCCTTCGCAGCAGACATGATACGTTCGGCGCGGAAACGAGTCATCCTCATCGACAACTACGTGGACGATTCTGTGCTGCTGACATTGGCGAAACGCGAGGAAGGTGTATCGGCGGAGATTGTCACAAGGCACGTCGCGGAAACGCTAAAACTCGACCTCGAACGCCACAATCGGCAATACCCGCCCGTCGCAATCCGGGAGTGCGAGCGCTACCACGACCGCTTTCTCATCATCGACGACACTGTCTATCACCTCGGCGCATCCCTCAAGGATTTGGGCAAGAAAATGTTTGCGTTCAATCGGATGGGGGTGGCGGCGGAAGAGATTCTGACAATTTTGTAGAAAAGAGGGCGATTACGGTTAGCAGTGAGTAGTTGGCAGTTAGTGGTGACATAAACAGGGGGGGCAGGCGAGCGGGCGAACAGGTAGGCCGCAGGTATGGAACCGTCTGCGTCTTCGCAGACACAAAGGTGTTCGTTGGAGGTTCCGCTCGACGCTGCG
>ONQE01000199.1 GCA_900319925.1 uncultured Bacteroidales bacterium
TGTGCGTGTTAGGCGAACCGATACGGTCGATACGGCCAAAGCGCTGAATCAGTCTGACCGGGTTCCAGTGGATGTCATAATTGATCACCATATCGGCATCCTGGAGGTTCTGTCCCTCGCTTACGCAGTCGGAAGCCACCAAAATGTCAACAGGCTGGTTGAGCGCGTCTTTCACTTCTTTGAGAGACGTTGAGTTGAAAATCAGTTTTTTCCAAATCGGATATAATTCGTCCAACTTGTCTTTGTAATCGTCTGTGTCAATGTTGTTTGCCTTGTACAGATTGTCCCACTCCAATTCGAGGAAAAGTTTGCTGTAGGGGGCGAACCGCTGCAGCGTGGTTTCCAAAGTTTGGTTGTCAATGTCGCCCGTGACCAAAGCTACCCGCTCAAATTGAGAGCTTATGTGCTTATACAGATACTCCGCAGTGTCGGTGTAAGAGGTGAAAACCACCACCTTTCGGTTGGCCTTTTCCTGCTTTTCGGCAAGCAGTCGTATCAACGTGTCTAATTTCTCGTCAGAACGCGCACCCGTTGTGATGGCTGTTTCATATTGCTCCAAATTGTCAATCAATCGGGTCAAAATGGAGATGTCACGCTTCAAATCGGCGATATAATCCTCGATGCGGACCATCTTATTGAAATCGATGGCGCGTTTGCCAAGGGTTTCGATATCTTCTTCATTTTCGGTCACATTGTCCTCATCATCGAAATCTGCGTTGGTGCGGCTCTCAGCATGGCTCAGCCAAGTCTCGTGAACGGTCCTTACCGCTTTCAACGTGGAGAGACAGGAAGTCCAACTGCTTTCCAAGCGTTTGATGAACAGCGAAATCATCATGCCCGCCAATGAAAGTTCTCGTAAGGCGTTGTCATCCCACTTGATTTTCCCTTTGTTCTCTTTTTTGATGGATTGTTTCACCACCCAGTTTTGCAGGATGAGATTTTGCAACTCCAGGGCATTCTTCTCATTCATCACAGCTTTAAGAGCCAGGAAAAGAGTATTATCGTCGCCTGAATCTCCGTTGTATGATTTTCCGGAATTAACCTCTTCTAAGATTGTTTGTGCGGCATGAATGCAGTCCTCGTTCAGCTTGTGTTGGTATTGGGTGGGCTGATAGGCCGTCAGTCTCAGAATCTTCATGTCGTCATACATTTCATCGATGTTTTTGTAGGCACCGATGTCTTTCACGGCAATATGTTCATTTCTGGGCTTTTGCTGGATAGGAAAATGTAGTTTGTTATTATGGTTGGTTACGAATGCTCGGTTGCGGGCGATGATCAGTTCGTCCGTGAGTTTGAAGAAATTGTTCACGTTGCTCAATTTTTCACGCAGCGTGTTCACATTGCGCTCCTTTTCTCTTGCCCACTCTGAATACTTGCTGTTCGCTTGTTGGAAGATGCTCCGCAAAGGGTCTGATTCAACAGCAGGTAGTTTGAACTCTTTGTAGAAATGGTTGTTTTCCTGATAGCCAATCAAGTTAAATTGGTTGCGAATGTCTATCAATCCCGTATTGATGGGCGTGGCCGATAACAGCAACACCTTTACGGCATGTCCCTGTCGGGCGGACTCGTTGATGATGTCATTCAGCAGCATATTATATCGGCAGGACTTGTCGTTTCGCAGGTTGTGGCTTTCATCCACCACAACAAGGAGCTTGTCAAAAGCCTGGATGGCTGCCCTGGTGGTTCCGTCACGGTAATTGTCCAAGCGCTTCTCTTGCAAATCCGTATGTGAGCGCACAATATACTCAAACCGGTCTTTTTCGAATCTGGAATTGGCGTTCACTCTGTATTTCAACCAATTGTTACGCAATTTCTTGGGACAGAGGATGATCGTGTGATAACCGTTGTTCTGGAAATATTTGATCACGCCCAAGGCAGAGAAGGTCTTACCCAAACCAACGGCATCAGCCAAAATGGCGCCGCCGTACTGAGTTAGCAATTTCACCAAAGACACCACACCGCTTTGTTGGAAATCGAACAAGGTGTTCCAAATTTTCGACTTTTGCAGAAATTCCATGTCGCGGCGGTATTCCAGCGAGTCGTTCATTTCAATGTCCGCTCTGAAAAACTCAAACAGAATCTTATGGTAGATTTGTTCGGGGGTATATGCCTTGAAAAGTTGTTCTATCTGATTGATCAGGTAGGTCTTGGCATCCTCCTGTCTGGTCTTGCCGTTTTCTGTCGGAATCGCAATCCGGGAGGATGCGACGGTTTTCCATAGGTCATCGAACCACTGTTTAAGTTCCTTGACAGTGGCATTGTCGCGCCCCGTCTCCACCATATTCAGCTCAATGTTTGCACTTTCCTTCCTGCCCAATCCGGCTTCGGTAAGGTTGGAGCTTCCCACGATGCCATAATCGTGTACGGCATCCAGTTTGTCTTCGTAAATGTAGGCTTTGGCGTGACAGAACGCATTGTTGATGGTGCGGATTTTCACCGTTTCCCGTTTCAGGAAGGTCACGGCATTCTTCGCATAGTAAGAGAGTTGGAATCCATTTTCCAGATTGCTGTCTCCTTGGAGTAAGTTCACAGCCTTTTTCAGGAAATCTTCGTCCCTTTTCATATCGTGAATGTCCCCCAACACCATCCTATAGGAGTTGCTCTCGGAAAGTTCCTGATAGAGAAGGTGGAGTGCTGCAATGGAGAAAAATCCTGTCACAACGTCCATCCGTCCGACTCTCGCGGACGGGTCTGTATAGGAGAGTATGCAGTCCCAAACCGTTTTGATGTCCGGGTTGGAGCCGTAGCTTTGCTTGTTCAGTTGCGTTGCGATGATTGGGCCGGGATGTCAATTGTGACAAAAGCCTCAGTTGTCAGTGCTTTTTAAGCAGCCGCTCATCCGTCTTTGGCCCAATGCCTACAACGGGGCAAAAGTACAAAAATATTTGCTTTCCTTTATCAGAATCGGATAGAAAATCGTACTGACAATTCGTGTCAGTGGGTGATGCGTTTCTCCTTTCTACAGATTGTTCATTTTTTCTTCGCTCGCCCCTTGACAACCGCCCTGTTTTGTTGTATCTTTGTCGTCAGTTTTTTATAAACCCTAATTTCCGCAAATACCCCTTTCAGCCTCCGGCGGGTGCCTCATGGCCGCGCGGATGCGGCGAGCATGGTCGCCAGGCGCGGTTGCGTGGTCTCCGGAAAGGAATTCTTCCCCGCCCATCCAAAAAAAATTGTATTATTGCACCCGAAAATACATTGTCTTATGAGAAAAGGATTCGCTTTGTTTGTTCTGCTCATAGTGGCGGCGGCGATGTCGCCCAGAATCTTCGCCCAGAAGGTCTATTCCTGCCAGTACAAGTCCGATGCCGACGTGAAAGTGTTCGTGAGCCAGTACAAATCGGATGCCGACTTGGTGGTCTATGAGACGAATCACAAACGGTTGAACAAAAAGCTCTAACTCTATGGTAACTCTATGGTAATTCTATAGCAACTCTATGCAAACCCTATTCGAATTATATCGTCAGGGGGTCCAGGTCTGTGGCTGAGCCCCATTCACAAACAAAAAAACGCGCCATGTTAGCGCGCTTTCTCAATGATTTTCAGTTAATTAATGAACATTCGATAGTCGGGGATGCTTAGTACTCGTCCTCGTTGAAGAAGAAGTCCTCCTTGGAGGGGTAGTCGGGCCAGATGTCCTCGATAGAGTCGTAGGTTTCTCCTTCATCGTCGATCTCCTGGAGGTTCTCGATGACCTCCATCGGAGCGCCGGATCGGATGGCGTAGTCAAGCAGTTCATCACGGGTCGCCGGCCAAGGGGCGTCCTCCAAACGTGTGGCTAATTCAAGTGTCCAATACATAGTTTTTACATTTAAAAAATGGTTTGTTTTTGAGGGCGCAAAAGTATAATATTAAACTGAAAAAGTCAAGCTTTTGGAAAAATTTTATTTCGCTGATTGATAGAGCGTTTCGAAAACTTTTTCTTTTTTGTGGAAAAATCTCGCCAAAATAAAGAAGAAATCGGACAGTCTGTTCAGCAAAACTTGCACCGGTTTGTAGGCCTCGTCCTCCTCCATCAACTGCACTACGTAACGCTCGGCGCGGCGGCAGACCGTGCGGCACACATGGGTGTCGGCGATGAGGCGGCTGCCCTGCGGGAGGATGAACCCCCGCATCGGTTCCAACTCCGCGCTCAGCCGGTCGATTTCCGCCTCAAGTTCGGCGGTGAATTCCGACAGCCTTTCCACCTTCCAGTACTTCTCCCAGTTCGCCACAGGGGTGGCCAACATCCCTCCGACGACGAAGAGTTCGTTTTGCACTTTTGTCAGGAAATCGTCCGAAACTTGCGAAATCACGACCCCGATGAAGCTGTTCAACTCGTCCACAGTGCCGTATGCATGCAGTAGGACGCTCCCTTTTGAAATACGTGAACCATCTGATAATGAAGTGGTTCCATTGTCTCCAGTACGTGTATAAATTTTCATCATTTTTTTTTTGCAAAGATAGAAAAAAAATGTATTTTTGCAGCCGCAAAAGCAAGGGTAAATGTCTCCTTAGCTCAGTTGGTAGAGCAATTGACTCTTAATCAATGGGTCCAGGGTTCGAGCCCCTGAGGGGACACAAGGAAAGGCGGTCAGTTGACCGCCTTTTTTAGCATAAAAAACGATAGACTATGGAAGAGAAAAAACACATACGTCCGTCTTGGGACGAATATTTCATGGAAATCGCCGACACGGTGAGCAAACGGGCCACCTGCGACCGCGGACGCAGCGGCTGCGTGGTGGTGCGCGACCGCCAGATCCTGGTGACCGGCTACGTGGGCGCCCCCAAAGGACTGCCGCACTGCGACGAAGTAGGGCACCAACTCAAACAGACGGTGCACGAGGATGGCACCATAACCCAGCACTGCGTGCGCACCGTCCACGCCGAGCAGAACGCCATCTGCCAAGCTGCCAAACTGGGCATCTCCCTCAACGGCGCCACCCTCTACTGCCGCATGACCCCCTGCCGCACCTGCGCCATGCTCATCATCAACTGCGGCATCACCCGCGTGGTCTGCGCCAACAAATACCACGCCGGCGCCGAATCCGAAGAGATGTTCCGCCAAGCCGGCGTCCAACTCGAGTTCTTCTCCGAAGAGGTCGTGAAATATGACAAACAATAAAGAATGTAGGGGCGAATAATCATTCGCCCCTACATATTCCCAACCTTAAACCATAAACCCTAACCCTTAAACCATAAACCCTAAACCTTAAACCATATAATGAGCACCTTTCTCTGGGAATCCATCGCCTTCGGGCCGATACACAGCAGACGGCTGGGACAGTCGTTGGGCATCAACCTTATGCCCGTGGATGAAAAAATATGCACCTTCAACTGCCTCTACTGCGAGTGCGGGTGGACGTTGGAGAAGAATCTTAACGCCCGCGAACCCTACCCGCTGGAGACGGTCATGGAGGCTGTCGAACACAAGCTGGCGGACTGCCGTGCACACGGCACCCCGGTGGACAGCCTCACCTTCTCGGGCAACGGCGAACCGACGCTCTACCCCTGGTTCGACCAAGTCATCGACCGGCTGATCGTGCTGCGCGACAAGTATTACCCCCAGGCGGTCATCACCTGCCTGTCGAACGCCACGCA
>ONQE01000093.1 GCA_900319925.1 uncultured Bacteroidales bacterium
TGGCCTCATGGGTCTTCGAGAAGGCGCCTTTGGTGAAGAGGCGGCCCTTGATCTTGGCGTCGGAGAGCTGGTCGTTGCCGTCGATGATAATCTGGTGCACGCGCATCTTCTCTTTCTTGTCCACCTCCACGTCGAGTATCACCTGATTTTTGTTGACCACGTCGTCGCGCTGTGTGATGCTAATCTCAGCATTCTTGTAGCCTTTGTCGTCGAAGTATTTCTTGGCCAGGTATTTGGCGCGGTCTATGATGTTGGGCGTCACCTGTCCGCCCTTGATGATGCCCAGTTTGGCCTCCATGTCCTCACGCTCCGACTTCTTCAGGCCGATGTAGTTGATGGTGGAGATACGCGGGCGGGCGGTGAGGTAGATGTGCAGGTAGGCTTGCGAGCCTACGATGGAGTCGGCCGTAATCGATACAGTGGAGAAGAGGCCGTGCCGCCAATAGCGTTTCACTGCCTCGGTCACCTCGGTGCCCGGCAGCTGGATGTGCTGCCCTTCTTTGAGTCCGGAGATGCCTATGAGTACGAAGTCTTCATAGCCTTCCACACCCGATACGGTGATACCGCCGATGGCGCAGTCGCGGGGGGTGCCCGCATAGGATATGTCGGGATTGACGATTTTTTCCTGGGCATGACTCCCCAGGCATACGGCCAGCAGGGTCAGCAGGGTCAGGATTTTACCTGTCTTTTTCATTCTATGTTGATGTTTATTGGTCGGATGGTTGGGTCTCGCTCTCTTCTATCTGGGCGCCTGTCTTGCCGAAGCGGCGCTGACGGTGCTGATAGTCGGCGATGGCCTGGTGGAGGCTCTCTTCGTTGAAGTCGGGCCAGTAAGTGTCGCAGAAGTACAGCTCCGAGTAGGCTATCTGCCACAGCAGGTAGTTGGATATGCGTACCTCGCCGCCGGTGCGTATCAGCAGGTCGGGGTCGGGCATGAAGCGGGTCTGCAGACGCTGCGAGATGAGTTCTTCGTTGATATCGTCGGGTTGCAGCTTGCCGTCGCGCACGTCGAGGGCTATCTCGCGGGTCACCTTGGTAAGTTCCCACTTCGACGAGTAGCTCAGTGCCACCACCATGGTCATGGCGGTGTTGCCGGCGGTGTGGTCCATGGTGGCCTGCAGCTTGTCCTGCACGTCCTGCGGCAGCCGCTCCGTGTCGCCGATGACGCGGAACCGCACGTTGTTCTTCATGAATATCTCGTCCTCGAGCGAGGTGAGCACCAGTCCCATGAGGGCGGAGACCTCCTCGGCGGGTCTGTTCCAGTTTTCTGTCGAGAAGGTGTAGAGAGTGAGGTATTCCACTCCTAAGCGTGTGCACTCTGAGGTGATGCACCGCACGGCGTCGACACCGGCCTGGTGGCCGTAACTGCGTGGCATGTTGCGCTTTTTGGCCCAGCGCCCGTTGCCGTCCATGATGATGGCGATGTGGCGTGGGATACGGGTCATGTCTATATCGTTATTCATCTGCATTATGACAAGTTCTACATTTGGCCATGAAACTGTAGGTGAGGGTCACTCTCAGCGCCGAGTAGCAGTCGGCGTTTTTGAAGAGGCCGCTGCTCTCTATATAGTAGGGGTCTTTGACACCGTCGATTTCATCGCTCAGCGTGAAGTGCACGCCCCATTCCACTCCCAGGTTCATGCGGTCGGCTATTTGGGTAAGCGACAAGCGCTCGTCGTCCAAAAAGCCTTTCAAGATGGGCACAGTGGCACGGTTGATGTAACTGCTGACACTGTGGCCTGTCACGCGTTTGACTGTGGCGGAGAGGTACTTCGGCGAGACATTCAGCCGCTCGGCGTAATAGCTCACTTCGCGCTCGGTGCGACTGATGCCGGTGGCGAGCAGGTCGGTCAGCTGACGGACAATGTAGGCGGTGCGGTCGCTGTGGGTGTCGGTGGTCTCACGGCGAGCGTGGAGCTCGAAGATGTCGTACATCATCGTCAGGCAGAGGCTCCCCATCATCTCGCGGTAGAAGAGCAGGTGGCGGTCGTCAAGGCGGTCGCGTAGGCGGTGGAGGTCCTCCAGCAGGATTTCCGCCTGACGGTCATCGACCTTGATGACGGGGTTCTGGTTAAGGCTGATGCTGCCCCCGATGCTGTAGTTGTTCGACGGCAGCAGTCCACCGAGGTATTTGTTGTCGGCGGCGAACCACTCAACCTGCATCCCGGGTGCGGCCGCAAGATTCTTGGCTCGAGAGGGGTTCGGCATCACCACAAGGTCGTTCTTCGCTATGTGGTAACATTTTTCGTTGAACACGAAACTCCCCTCCCCCGCCGTACAGAGCAGGTGCATGTAGGTGTGGCTCAGTTCCGGCGCGTTCATCGCAAGGAAGTCGGTGGAATATTGGAAGTCAACTTTCATGGCGCGAAAGTACAAAATCTTTCCACAGCGAGGTGTATTATTTCTACAATTTGTGAAAACAATGATGTTTTTTGTGAAACTTTCATAACTTGAAACATTGTATTTTTGCCTCGTCAAAATGACAGTGATTATAGATATGTTATAAAACAAAGAAAAACAGACAGTTATGAAAGAAGAAATCGTTGATCCGAGATTGACTACTCCTGAAGAGTCGGCTGGGTACGTGCGTCAGGCGCAGACCTTGTTTAAACTGAACCACACGATGCCCTATACCGAAGAGTACAACGCCCTCGCCGGAGAGTTGTTCGGCCACGATGTGACTGCGGACGGCGGCTTCGTGATGCCCGGACTGACGGGTATCTGTTTCGACCGCGTGAAATTAGGTCGCGGCGTGCGGATCATGTACAACTGCCTGATGATGGCCCGCGGCGGCATCACCATCGACGACAACGCAATGGTCGCCGCCAACGCGCAGCTCATCAGCAACAACCACGACCTCCACGACCGCGAGTTGCTCATCTGCAAGCCCGTCCACATCGGCAAGAACGTCTGGGTCGGGGCAGGTGCCACCATCCTGCCCGGCGTGACCGTCGGCGACAATGCCGTGGTGGCCGCCGGCGCCGTGGTAACCAAGGACGTGGCCCCGAACACCATTGTGGGAGGGAATCCGGCGAAGATGATCAGGGTGATTAGTGATTAGTGAAGAGTGAATTGTGATTGGTGATTTTTGAATTTAAGAATATGGAGTACATTAAATTATCGAATGGGGTTGAGATGCCCCAATTAGGATACGGAGTTTTTATGGTAGGTCCCGATGAGAGTGAGCGTTGCGTAAGCGATGCGCTGGAGGTGGGATACAGAATGATTGACACCGCCCAGGCTTACCAAAACGAAGAAGGCGTCGGGAATGCCTGGCGCAAGAGCGGCATCAAGCGAGAGGAGCTGTTCCTCGTGACGAAGGTGTGGATCAGCAACAACGGCGAGGAGAAGGCTGCGAAGAGTATCGATGAGAGCCTGCGTAAACTGCAGACAGAGTACATCGACCTGCTGCTCATCCATCAGGCTTACGGCGACGTGTTCGGCACCTGGCGGGCGATGGAGAAAGCCTATCGCGACGGCAAGGTGCGTGCCATCGGGGTTAGCAACTTCCAACAAGCCCGTTTCTTCGACTTCGCCCACTATGTGGATATCAAGCCGATGGTGAACCAACTGCAGTGCAACGCGATGATCCAGCAACGCGAAATCGAGTCTACGCTCAACGAGTTCGGCACCAAGATGATGGCTTGGGGACCACTCGGCGGTCAGGGTGTGGACGGCATCATCAAGAGCGACCTGCTGGCCGACATCGGGGCCAAATACGGCAAGACCGCCTCGCAGGTAGCCCTCCGCTGGCTCACACAACGCGGCATCGTGGCCATCCCGAAATCCACCCACAAGGAACGTATGCAGCAGAACCTCGACATTTTCGACTTCGCCCTCACCGACGCCGACATGGCTCAGATTGCCACGATGAACCAGCACGACGCCGGCACCGTCAACTTCAATGACATGAACTTTGTGAAGCATCTTATTGAGAATTACGGATAAAAAGATTAACCCAATACTTATTTACAATGAAAAAAATCGCAATATTTGCCATTGCAGTGATAGCGCTGCTCGGCTGTCAACCGAAAGAAGAAGTTACCGCTCAAGAGCCTCAGGGTTCGGTAGTTTATATGACCAAGGAAATCACCCCCGAAGCACTGATCAGCATCTACCAAGCGCTTGGTGTGCCGGCAGAAGGCCGCGTGGCCGTGAAAATCTCCACCGGCGAGGCCGGCAACAACAACCACCTGAAGGCCGGACTCATTGGACCGCTGGTGCAGTTAGTGAACGGCAAGATTGTGGAATGCAACACCGCCTACGCTGGCAGCCGTATGAACACCGAAGACCACCTGAAGGTTATCGAGGAGCACGGTTTCAACACCATCGGAGGCGTGGACATCATGGATGCCGACGGCGAAATCCGCATCCCCGTGCGCGACACCACCTACATGCGCTACAACATCGTGGGGCAGAACCTGCAGAAATACGACTTCATGATCAACCTCGCCCACTTCAAGGGCCATCAGATGGGCGGCTTCGGCGGCGTGCTGAAGAACGCCAGCATCGGAGTGGCCTCGCGCAACGGCAATCCCACCCCTGTGGCGCTCAAGGATATGGGCATCCTCGCCAGTACTGATCCCGTGGCCCTCGACCAGGCCTGCATCGACCTCGTCCTCAGTCAGGAGCAGAGTGCCGACAACGATGTCGCCTCCATGAAAGAGCGCATCGAGAGCCGCCACGGCATCCATACCGTCGAACACGCCGAGAAAATCGGTCTCGGCAGTCGCAAGTACACGATTATCAGCATCGACAAATAACACCGAAATCCTGTTGGGCGAGCAAGCCAAATTCATCACCGGCACCGACCTGCTCATCGACGGAGGTGTGATAGCAAGCATCCGTACAGGCGAATTTAAACTTTGGCAATAAAAACAACGAATTATGAACATCAAAGACATCCTCATCGTACTCCTCGCCGTGGTTTTCGCCACGGGCTGCAACGGACAGAATAAAAACTACGCCGAGACGTTTCAGGAAACGTCTCTACAAAACGAACAAACATCAAATTCCAAAAAAATGAACAAATCCATCGTCATTTTCTTCTCCCACGCGGGGGACAACTATTCCGTCGGCATCATCGACACGGGCAACACCAAGATCGTGGCCGACTACATCAGTGAAATCACAGGCGCCGACCAGTTCGAGATTGTCACCCACAAATACGACGGCATGGCCTACACGCCGCTCATCGAACTGGCCAAGGAAGAGGCCCGCAAAGGCGAACTGCCGCCTTACGAGGGCACCGCTCCTGACCTCAGCGGCTACGACACCGTCTTCATCGGCGGTCCTGTGTGGTGGGGCACCTACCCGCAGGTGATGTTCACGCTGTTCAAGGACATCAACCTCGACGGCAAGACCGTCATCCCCTTCACCACCCACGAAGGCAGCGGCCTGGCCAGTTGCGCCAGCGACGTGCGCAAGGCCTTCCCGAAGGCCAAAGTCACGGGCGAGTTCAGCATCTACGGCCACGAGGTGCGAGGCGGCAAGGCGAAGGTGGAGCGGTGGCTGAAAGGACTGTAGAATCTATAGAAAAAAACATCAATCAAGTCGTACTAATCAAGACAATGAAGAAAACATGGATATTTGTCGTTGCCGTTCTACTTTGCGGATGCAACAGAGAAAACATCAATGCACAAATTATGAATGAAAAGTTGTATGTGACTATCGGCGGGGAAACACGCACCGTCACGATGGAAGACAATGTCGGGACGCGTGCCTTGGTGGCTGCGCTTCAAACGGAAAACATCACCTATCTGGCCGATGACTACGGCAATTTCGAGAAAGTGGGCTATGTCGGACAATCTTTCCCGACGGCAGACCATCAAATCACCACCTCGGCCGGGGACCTTGTCCTGTATAACGGCAACAACATCTGCATTTTCTATGGAAGCAACTCCTGGTCCTATACACGCATCGGCAAATTCGACAATCTGTCGGCGGACGAGGTGCGCCAGTTTGTCAAGGCAGGGCAAGGCGAAGTGGCCATCACCCTTTCCTTGCAGCCTATCCAAACTGGCATTCGGGATTTCTCACCTGAAGAAAACGACAAAGGTCCCGCTTACACGATTACCGGGCAAATCGCGCCGCAAGGTTACAAAGGCGTTGTGATTCAGAACGGCAAAAAAAGAATACAATAAAGCACATCCTTATGAAATACACGCAATTAGGAAACACCGGCATTGAAGTCAGCCGCATCTGCGTCGGCTGCATGTCGTACGGGAAGCCCTCGGAGGAATTCCACCTATGGACTCTCAACCAGGAGGAAACCACGAAGATGATCAAGCACGCCCTCGACCTCGGGGTGAACTTCTTCGACACGGCCAACGGCTATTCGCACGGCACCAGCGAGGAGTTCTTAGGCAAAGCGCTGAAAGACCTCGGTGTCGCCCGTGTGGCGGAGGTGGCGGAGCGTCTCGGCGTGACGATGACGGAAGTGGCGTTGGCCTGGCTGCTGAAGCGGGGTGTCGCCGCGCCCATCGTGGGAGCCACGAAAGTGCCGCACTTCAACGACGCGGTCCGCGCCCTGGATCTCGACCTCAGCGACGAAGACGCCGCCTACCTCGAAGAGCCCTACAAAGCGCACGAAGTGGTGGGAGCGTTGTGAGAGTTAGCAGTTAGCAGTTAGCAGTTAGTAGTTTTGCGGTGAAACGGGAAGTGTTGGAGGTGGCTGTTGGATAGCCTGCGGCTGTTGATTGCTTCGTGTTAACATTCACTTATCAACACGAAGTAACCAGCTTTCAGCATTCAATCAAGAAAAGTTGTATTTTTGCAAGGTTTTTTGAATAGAACAAATGCGAAAACCAAAACGACAATGGACAAAAACGAACTCTTAGCAGCCATGTCGGACAGTTATGCGAAGCTGTCCGAGCAAATCGGCAAAATGACTGATGACGAACTGAACGCGACCTTCCAGTTCGCCAATGACCAAAAAAAATGCGGCGCACGATGGATTTACGACCAATGCGCCCGCGACCTCCTCATACACCTTTATGAATGGCAGGTGCTGATGCGTGAATTTGTGAACAACATCCGCAAAGGCCATCAAAGGGACTATCTGCCCGACGAGTACCGCAAAAACTACCACGAGATGGACAAGATGCTGGTGGAAAAACACCAGAACACCTCGTTTCAGGAGGCACAGCGGCTTCTGGAGCAGACCCATGACGAAATGATTCAGCTGGCGGGCAGCTTCTCCGAGGAGGAGCTTTTCACCAAAGGCCACTACAAGTGCACCTACACCACCGATATGGCCGCTTACTTCACGAGTGTCACCACGAGTCCCTACAAGCAGGCCCTGAAGATGTTGAAGACGCACCAAAAGATGTTGAAGACTTCGTGTTGATGAGCCTGCGGCTGTTGGTGAGCTTCGCTGTTGGTTAGCCTTCGGCTGTTGATTACTTCGTGTTAACATGAAATAACCAACATGAAATAACTAATACGAAGTCACCAACACGAAGTCACCAACACGAAGTCATCTACACAAAGTCATCTACACAAAGTAACCAACACGAAGTAATCAACATTCACTTAAAGATATGAAAGCACTCCTTATCAACGGCAGTCCCAACGCGAAGGGCTGCACCTTCACCGCCCTGAGCCTTGTGGCGGAAGAATTACAGAAAAACGGCGTGGAAGCCGAAATCGTCCACGTGGGACACAAGAATATCCACGGCTGTATCGCCTGCGGAAAATGCTCTGAAACAGGCAAATGCGTCTTCAACGACATCGTAAACGAAGTCGCCCCGAAATTCGAGCAAGCCGACGCGCTAATCATCGGCTCGCCGGTCTATTACGCGGGCATTGCTGGCACGATGAAATCCTTTCTCGACCGTCTCTTCTTCAGCACGCACTTTCGGAAGTGTATGAAAGTGGGTGCCGCCGTCTGCTCGGCCCGCCGCTCCGGCACCACCGCCACCTTCGACCAGCTGAACAAGTACTTCACCATCAGTGAGATGCCCATCGCAGCGAGCCAATACTGGAATATGGTACACGGCTTCACTTCCGAAGACGTGATGCAAGATGCTGAAGGTTGTCAGGTTATGCGCGTGTTAGGCCGCAATGTGGCCTTCTTAGTTCGTGCCATCACCGCCGAACGCGAGCGCAACGGTCTGCCGGAAAAGGAAGTGACGCGGTACACGAATTTCATCCGATAAAACGCTATTTGGCAAAGTGCCTCAAATAATCTGCAAAATTGGGAATTATGGAAATAAAAAAACGACCCAACCCCAATGAGGCTTTTCCGAATCCGAAGATTCCAAGCCTCTGCTTCATCAAGAACGTGGTGAAGAATCCTCGTATCATCATTGGCGACTATACCTACTATGATGATGTGGATGGTGCCGACCAGTTCGAGAAGCATGTAACCCACTTCTACGACTTCATTGGCGACCGGCTGATAATCGGCAAGTTCTGTGCCATTGCCAAAGGGATTGAGTTTGTGATGAACGGAGCCAATCACCGCATGGACGGCGTGACCACCTATCCGTTCTACATCATGGGTGGCGACTGGGGCAGCGCCATCGCTCCTGTGAAAGATGAATTGCCTCTAAAGGGTGATACCGTTGTGGGTAATGACGTTTGGATTGGTCAGAATGTCACTGTCATGCCAGGCGTTCATATTGGCGATGGAGCTATTATCGGTACAAACTCTGTGGTAGCCTCTGACATTCCTCCTTACGCTGTTGCCGTGGGGAATCCTTGCCGAGTGGTCAGAATGCGTTTTGATGACGTTTTTATCGCCTATCTGCTGAAACTGAAATGGTGGGATTGGGACATAGAGAAGATAGAGGCAAATTTTGAAGCATTGTCAAGTGGTGATTTATCATTGATCAGAAACCTATAAATTCCAATTTAGCAAACAGAAACAAATATGAAATACCGAGACACTGACCATCTTTCTGCTTCTGTTGGCAACAGTGTTATTTCGCTATATATAAATAAGGTATTATTCCAGAAGCATGAATAAAAGAAAACATTTGAATATCTGAA
>ONQE01000038.1:0-9743 GCA_900319925.1 uncultured Bacteroidales bacterium
TAACCCCCAGGACGTCCTGCAGCAGATCGGGCAGCAGAATGTGACGACCACCGAGAACCAGCGCGAGTTCACCGCGGAAGAGCAGGAGCTTGCGGAGTTTTCCAGCAAAATCCTCGCCAGCACCGAAGACGTGTGGACGGAGGTGTTCAAGAGCATGGGCAGAACCTACCGTGCCCCTAAGATGGTGCTTTACACTGACGCGGTGCAGTCGGGCTGCGGCAACGCCACCTCGGCGGTCGGACCGTTCTATTGCTCCGCCGACGAGTGCCTATACATCGACCTCAGCTTCTTCAGCACGATGAAGCAGCAGCTCGGCGCTGACGGCGACTTCGCCTACGCCTACGTGATTGCGCACGAGGTGGGTCACCACGTGCAGCACCTGCTCGGCACCCTCGACCAAGCGCACGCACAGATGTCGCGCATGAACTCAGTCGATGCCAACCGCGTGAGCGTCCGTATCGAGCTGCAAGCCGACTTCTACGCCGGCGTGTGGGGCTACTACGAGAACAAGACGTTCAAGTCGCTGGACGACGGCGACTTGCGTGAAGCCATCGAGTGTGCGGCGGTCATCGGCGACGACTACCTCCAGAAGAAGGCCACCGGCGGCTTCAACCCCGAATCGTTCACCCACGGCTCCAGCGACCAGCGTATGAAATGGCTCAAACTCGGTCTCACCACCGGTGACATGAGCAAGGGCAACACCTTCGAACTCTCCGATTCGCAATTGTAATCATTCATGACTGAACCCATCGAGAAAAACGACAATTTCTTCCTCATCGCAGGTCCTTGTGTGGTGGAAGGCGAAGCTATCACGCTCCGTATCGCCCGTGAAATCAAAGAGGTCTGCGATGAATTAAACATCCCGTTCTATTTCAAGGCCTCCTACCGGAAAGCCAACCGTTCGTCATTGAAATCGTTCACCGGCATCGGCGACGAGGAGGCGTTGGCCGTACTTCAGAAGGTGAAGGATGAGCTGAATCTCCCCATCGTGACGGACATCCATTCCGACGAGGAGGCGGCGTGGGCCGCGAAGACCGCTGACATCCTGCAGATTCCGGCGTTCCTCTGCCGGCAGACGAGTCTGTTGGTGGCGGCGGCGAAGACGGGCAGGACCGTCAACATCAAGAAAGGGCAGTTCATGTCGCCCGAGGCGATGGGCAATGCCGTGGAGAAGGTCCGCGAGGCGGGCAACCCCCATGTGATGCTCACCGAGCGCGGCACCACCTTCGGCTACCAGGATCTGGTGGTCGATTTTCGGGGCGTGAAAGCCATGCAGGCGTTCGACTGTCCCGTGGTGCTCGACTGCACCCACTCGCTGCAGCAGCCCAACCAGCCGAGCGGCGTCACCGGCGGCCGTCCCGACCTCATCGAGACCATCGCCCGCGCGGGCGTGGCCGTCGGCTTCGACGGTCTCTTCATGGAGACGCACCCCGAGCCCTCCAAGGCCCTCTCCGACGGTGCGAATATGCTGCCGCTCTCCGAACTCCGCCCGCTGCTGACCACTTTGGTTCGAATACGCCACGCCCTTAAACCTTAAACTCTAAACCTTAAACCAAATGAAGAGAACCCATCGCCTCATCATCACCGTTCTGGTCACCTTGATATACGCCAACACGCTCACGCTTCACTATGCGCTGGACGACCGGATGGTCATTCTGGAGAGCAAATACACCATCCAGGGCGGGTGGGACTCCGTGAAGGCCATCTTCTCCGAGGACACCTTCACCGGGTACTTCGGGGCTGAGCATTCCATCGTGGCCGGCGGTCGCTACCGTCCGATGTCGCAGCTGGCCTACATGATTGAGTTCCAGCTGTTCGGGAAAGACCTCAAAGAGCGTATCGGCGATTTGGACGACTACTACAACCTGCACAACGCGGAACACGAGGACTTCTTTTACGAGACTCCCCTACCCTTCGTCAACCACCTGATGAACCTGTTGTACTACATTCTGTTGTGCCTGCTCATCTACGAGGTGCTCGCCCGGATATTCCCGCAGCACGAAGGGAAAAAGTGGTTCCAATCGCTGCCATTCCTCGCCGCGCTGCTCTTCGCCGTGCACCCAATCCACACCGAGGTGGTGGCCAACGTGAAGGGTCGCGACGAGATTTTCGCGATGCTCGGAGCCTTCGCCGCGCTCTGGTGCTCACTCAAATATGTTGACACCCGTAAATGGTACTGGTTAGTTGTCAGTCTGTTGGCTTTCACTTTCGGCATCTTCTCCAAGGAGAACACCATCACCTTCTTGGCCGTTGTGCCGTTAGCCCTCTACTTCCTCAACAGTGACAAAAAGCGCACTGCCGACTACTTCATCACCCTGATACCTTTGGTAATCGGCACCGTTTTCTTCCTTTGGGCACGTTACAAAGCCTTGGGCAGCATGATGCAGCCCGACCTGACCTCGAACATCCTTAACAACCCCTACGTCCACTCCACACGGGCGCAACAGATTGCCACCGTGCTGATTACGTGGGGCATCTACCTTAAGCTGCTCTTCTTCCCGCACCCGCTCACCCACGACTACTACCCGCATCAGATCGCCATCACCGACTTCAGCAACCCGCTGGTATGGCTGCTGTTAGCCGGCAGCATCGCGTTAGTGGTCTATGGCATCTGGAAGCTGAAAAAGAAAACCGTGCCGGCGTTCGGCATCCTCTACTTCATCATCACCTTCTCCATCGTCTCCAACCTGCTGTTCAACGTGGGCACCTTCATGAACGAACGTTTCGTCTTCATGCCGTCCATCGGGTTCACCCTGATTGTCGGCTGGTGGCTCTACCTGTTGGCGACCTCACCCGTGCCCGCCCTGCAGAAGACGGCCGTGGGGGTAACCGCGGTGATTTCCCTGCTGTTCGGTATCAAGACCTTCACGCGCAACTTCACTTGGAAGGACGATTTCACGCTCTTCCTGACGGACGTGAAGACCTCCGACAACAGCATCAAGTGCAACATCTCGGCCGGCGGCAGCTGTCTGCAGATTTGGAAGAAGAGCCACAAGGAACGTGACAAACGCGACGCTTACCGCTACCTCGAAAAAGCGTTGAAGCTCGACGACCACGCGCTGAACGCCTATCTGCTACTCAGCGAGTTAGCCTATTTAGACGAAAAGCCGGAACTGGCCTACCAAGCTGCCTACAACGCCACCCTCATCGATCCCGAGAACCCGCAAGGACAGAATCTACTGAACCAAGCGACCAATTTGCAGAAAGCCCACGAACTCGACCCCGTCAACAAGCTTCTGGACGAGGGCAAGGTGGACGACGCATGGCGCGAAGTCAACAAGATTTTGGAAAATGAGCCTAACAATATCGTCGCCAAGAACGTGAAAGGCAATGTATTGGGACGCGGCTACGGCCGTTTAGACGATGCCATCAAGATTTTCGAGGAGATTGTCGCCGAGCAGCCCGACTTCTCCAGCGCGTGGGAGAACATGGGCATCGCCTACGCCATCAAGCGCGACTTCACCAATGCCGAGCGCTGCCTGCTGCACGCCCTGGAGCTCTCCCCCGACAACGACAATATCAAGCTGAACCTGTACTATATGTATACGGACAAGGGGGATGAAGCGGAAGCGGAGAAATATAAGTAATGGTTATTGGTTATAGGTTATTGGTTATTGAGGCCTTTGGGCAACAACCCTCTTTGTATAAGATAAACCATTGTAAACAAACAACTTACAAAAACAACTTATTTTTTTTGTTTTAGGTTGTAACGAAATCCGGACTTGGTGCGACATAATTGACGAGAGAGGTTATGTATGATTGTAAATCTTGCCCAAACGAGGAAGCTCCTGTCGGTCTTGGTCATCGTGTCATATTTCGGTTTGGCATCGTGGCCATTTTGGTGCGACGCACAGGTTGACAACGAGTTCTGGTTCGCTTTTCCTAAAACCCACATTGTGCCTACGGGATGGTTCAAACAGTACGTGGACTTCTACGATTTCACACCAGAGGTAAACTTCACCGCCACGATTGAACAACCGGCAACGGGTGTCACCATCAATGTGGGATTAGCCACCGTGTATGGGAATTACATGTATGAAAACGGCCACCCGTTCGGCTTGCAGTCTTACGGGACCGGGAACATTGATTCCATGTGTACCTATAACACGGTCTCAAACTGGGGCTACCGGCTGGTATCCCCCGTTGACATTGTGGCCCGCATGAGCATCCTCAACCGCAACTCCGCCACCTACCTGCTGAAAGGGCGGAGTGCCCTCGGCACACAGTTCATGATCCCCGCGCAGTGGCAGTTCCCCAACTCCGCAAGCTGCCCCGAATCCCGCAACAGTGTGGAGGTGATTGCCACGGAAGATGGCACGCTCATCACCGTCACGCCTACCGTTGACTTGTACGGCGGAACACATCCCGCAAACGAATCGTTCAGTGTTTCGCTCAACCGGGGTCAAGTCTATTGTTTCGCCGCCGCCTCGCAGTCGGAAGAGGGGCATCTCGGCGGCACCACCATCACCTCAAACAAGCCCGTGGCCGTGGATATGACCGACGATGCTGTCACCGTGGATGGCATTCACATCGATGTGGTTTGCGACCAGCTACTCCCGGAATCGGAAGCCGGAACCGAATATGTGGCGGTGCCGTCACCCCCGGACGCCCAGAACACCTACAACGGCCAGGGCAACGACTACGCGCTGATTTACATCCTTGAGGACAACACCAACATCACTGTCCACACGGCCGGAACACCTGTGCAATATACCGGCATGCAGCGCGGCGACCGCACCGCTTACCATTTCCCCGACAACACGCCGATTCACATTGTGGCCGACAAGCCCGTGTTGGTCTTCCAGCTTACCGGTGCCTACACCGAACTGAGCGGACACGTTACCGCCCCCCTGCGTTGTCTTACGACCGACAAGCTCTTCTATAATGCTGAAGCTCCGGAGGGAGGGCTCGCCAACCGCATCACGGTGACGACCCTTCTCTGTGAGCAGGCTTACATCAACGGTTTTGAAAGCAGTCAATTCGATGCTTCCAACAACATCACAACCTACTACACCTTCAGCCCCACGGACTGGCAGCCCGTCCCCGGCACCAATCTTTTCTACTATCGCCAAACCGTGACGGACTGGTACAACAGCTACACCCGAAACACCCTGGGGCCATTTTTCGCCGTTATGATGGATTACAACCCGACCTGGTTCGTACCAAATCTCGAAGGTGGCTGTCGGAGCATGCATATTACCGACTATACCGAGCACGCATTGCTGGTATGGAACGCGACCATGCCCACTGACTATTGTCAAGGCGACAGCATCTTCCTCTCCTATTCGGCGGATAACATCACCGAACTAACCCTGCTTGGACCAGAGGGAGAAGTCATCGTTTCCGACACATTGGCAAGCGCACTTCCCGAAATGTCAGGATGGTACTCTCTGACGGGGGTTCATGTGTCCGAGTGTCTGGGCGAGCCCCTTTACGATACGCTATACGACAGTGTTTACATACAGATACACAGTGTCTTGACCGAAACTCTTGCGGACAGTGTATGCGTGGGGAACGCATACCATGGGCACGGGTTCCACATCACCTCCGACCGCACAGATTCTGTGGGGCGCGTCCTTTTTGACACGCTGACCTTTGCATCCGTCATCGGCTGCGACAGTGTTGTCCTCCTCACGCTCAAAGTCATCGCGCAACCCTCCCTGTCGATCATCACCTCCGAAGGCGACTTCTGCGACATCGGCGAGCTGGTACTCACCGCCGTCTCGGAAGCCACTGACTATCTGTGGAATACAGGGGAAGAAACACCGTTCATCTCGGCAGTCCAATCGGGACACTACACCGTGACGGCCTCCATCGGCGACTGCCGCGCCACGGCCTCGACCGACATACCGCCATGCGACCTCGAAGTCTATCTGCCCAACGCCATCACCCCGTCCCGGTCCGACGGTCTCAACGACTGCCTCCGCCTTCCAGAACCGCTCATCCACAAAACCAGCGATTTCAGTCTGAGCATCTACAACCGCTGGGGCGAGCAGGTCTTCGCCACCGACGACCCACACTTCATCTGGTGCGGCGAGAGAGTCCACCTCTCGGACGTGTATGTTTACGTGCTCCGAATCAAGGACATGAACGGGAAGCCGTTCGTCTATCGGGGAACGTTGACGGTGCTGTAGCGGTGAGACGTAAGACGTGAAACTTATTAAAGTCCTACGAATGGAAATCGGCAGTTTGGCCTAAACAACTATAAATAAAATATTTATAACTATATCATTTTTTTTCGTCTCGGGTTGTAACGAAAATGAACTTTGGTGCGACTGAATGAGGTAAGAGGTATTATGCCCATTTCATGAAAGAGCAACGATTTAAGATTATCATAAGGATATTCTCGACAGCGGTGATGCTGTTGTCATTCGGGAAGGTGTTTGTGCAAGCGCAAGCAGACACTGTCTTTTGGTTTGCCTCGCCCCAAGTCCAAGACATCCACCCTTATCACAACAAAATCCTGACACACAGCACTTTTTACGATGAAGTAACCTACACTTTCGAGCAGCCGGCATTGGGTGCTTGGACTATTGGGAGCGTCCCTTCCTATAACAGCTGGTTCACCCATATTGAATACAACAACGGTATCAGCGGCCTCGACTCCATCTGTCCATATAACGCCGTTTCAAACTACGGCTACCACTATCACGGCTCCGGAGGCAGCCAAATGATATTGAAAATCGAGAACAGCAATATGGGGGACTATATGCTGAAAGGGGCCAACGCGCTCGGAACCCGCTTCATGATTCCCGCCCAATGGCAGTTTCCCAACCACAGCCAGTACCCCGAGGCCCGCAACAGCGTGGAGGTCATCGCCACGGAGAACAACACGGTCATCACCGTCACCCCGTCGGTTGACTTGTATGGCGGCACGCATACGGCAGGTGTCCCGTTCAACGTGTCGCTGAACCGCGGGCAGGTCTATTGTTTCGCCGCCGCCTCGCAATCTCCGGAAGGGCATCTCGGCGGCACCGAAATCATCTCCAACAAGCCCGTGGCGGTAGATCTCACAGACGATGCGGTGACCTACGACGGAGTACATGTGGACATCATCTGCGACCAGCTCATCCCGGAAGAGAAAGCCGGGGTTGACTACATCGCCATGCCCGCATCCCCCACCTTCCAGAACACCTATAACGGCCAAAAAAACGACTATGTTCTGATCTACGCGCTGGAAGACAACACCGACGTGACCGTTCATAACACAGGGGCACCGGCTCAATACAGCAATCTCCAGCGCGGCGACCGGCGTGCCTATCAGTTCGTGGACTACACTGCAGCCTACATATCCGCCACCAAGCCTGTTCTGGTGTTCCAACTGACCGGCGGCTTTGGAGAACCGGCCGGACGCATGCTCACCCCTTTGACCTGCCAAGGATCGAGAATAATCAACTATCACATGCAACCGAACGGAATAAACTTCAATATCCATCGGCACACCATGCTTACCTTTTTCTGTGATGAGGCGTACATCAACGGATTTCAAATGGCCTACTATGTTCCTGGCAACGGCTGGGGTCCATTCGTGCCGGATGAGACTATTCCCATTAACACGTCTTATTGGGTTTGGCAGGAAATTCCGGGCACAACACTCCGATATACGGGGTTAGAGGCAATAGGATCACCTTGTTTCTACACCCAAAACAGCATGGGGCCGTTCTACACCCATGTTCTCGAATTTGCGGAAGACAGGAACTTGAACGAGAATATCGGCACTTTCTGTGTCTATATTTCCGACTTCGCCACTCCCTCGACCCTTTCTTGGGACACGCAAGCGATGCCGACCCTTTACTGCCAAGGCGACAGCATCTTTTTCTCCTATACCGCCGAAAATGTCGATGATATCCGGATTATCGGTCCCGACCAACAGGAAACCGCCTCGGACACACTCCCCGGTGTATCGCCAGAACAATCTGGTTTCTACGTAATTACTGGAAACAGTACGACTGGTTGCCCGCCAGTTCTCTCGGACACGATTTGGTTGGACATTTCGCAGGACAGCCTCATCCAGTTGCAAGCGAAAGTGTGCAGCAGGGAACCTTATCAAGGCCACGGTTTCCAGGTTCCTGCTGAAGAGACCGACTCGGTGGGGAGAGTCATCCGCGACACCTTGCTGCTGCAGTCTTCGCACGGGTGCGACAGCATGGTGGTGCTGCAACTCACCGTGGTGGAGCAGCCGGAGGTGGAAATCTCCGTTTCCGAGGGCGACTTCTGCGACATCGGCGAGCTGGTACTCACCGCCGTCTCGGAAGCCACTGACTATCTGTGGAATACAGGGGAAGAAACGCCATTCATCTCGGCAGTCCAATCGGGGCACTACACCGTGACGGCCTCCATCGGCGACTGCTTCGCGACAGCCTCTGCTGACATTCCGCCCTGCGACCTCGCCGTCTATCTGCCCAACACCATCACCCCGTCCAGGAGCGACGGTCTCAACGACTGCCTCCGCCTTCCAGAACCGCTCATCCACAAAACCAGCGATTTCAGTCTGAGCATCTACAACCGCTGGGGCGAACAGGTCTTCGTCACCGATGACCCGCACTTCATCTGGTGCGGCGAGGGAGTCCACCTCTCGGACGTGTATGTTTACGTGCTCCGAATCAAGGACATGAACGGGAAGCCGTTCGTCTATCGGGGAACGTTGACAGTGCTGTAGAAGCGAGACGTGAGACGATATTTGTTTTTGTCCAAAAGTCTTAAGTCCCACGTCTTAAGTCCCAAAAATTACTATCTTCGCGCTTTCAAAACCAAAATCCCCTATGGCATTAAAGCAGCTTCTCGAAAGAATTGAAAATAAGAAAGTTATAATCCTCGGCTTCGGCAAAGAGGGTATTTCGACCTACCGTTTCATCCGGCGGCATTTCCCGAAAATGAAGTTGGTGGTCGCCGACGGCAATGGGAACCTCAACACCGACGACTTCTCGGGCGACAAGCACGTGAAGTTCATCAAAGGGGAAGGTTATGACCAAAATCTCAACCAGTACGACCTGATTTTCAAGAGTCCGGGCATCAGCTTCAACAAGGTCAACTACTACATCGAGAATGAGCGCATCACCTCGCAGACCAACCTGTTCTTGGAATTCTTCCACGAGCAGGTGGTCGGCATCACCGGCACGAAGGGCAAGAGCACCACGGCCTCGCTCATCTACCATATCCTGAGCCACTCGCGGGAGAACGTCTTCCTGGCGGGCAACATCGGCACGCCGTTCTTCGACATCGTGGAGCAACTCACCCCGGAATCCATCGTGGTGGCGGAACTGTCGGCGCACCAATTGGAGTTCACGCACCATTCGCCCGACTACGCCGTGCTGCTGAACATCTACCAGGAGCATCTCGACCATTTCAACTCGTTCAACAACTACCAGAACGCCAAGACCAACGTCTTCAAATTCCAGCACGCGGGCAACTTCCTAGTCTATAACGGCGACGACGAACACATCCCCGGCTGGGTGAAGGGCAACAAGCCCGAAAGCGACACCTGCGTTTTCGGCACGCAGGTGCACCCGGGACTGCATGCGCGCTGCCGCAACCACCTCATCCGTTTCATGAATGACGGCGAGATTGTCGATGAATACGACCTCATTGACTACAAGAACCTGCCCGGCACCCACAACTACTTCAACATCATGGCCGCCATCGCCATCTGCCGGAGGCTCGGGGTCAAGCACAAGGAGATCCTGGATGCACTGCTGACCTTCAAGGGGTTACCGCACCGCATCGAGTTTGTGGGTGAGTTCAAG
>ONQE01000038.1:9751-43974 GCA_900319925.1 uncultured Bacteroidales bacterium
CATCTCCACGATTCCCGAGTCGGCCATCGCGGCGGTGAAGGCGCTACGCGGGGTGGACACGCTGATCTTGGGCGGCTTCGACCGCGGCATCGACTACCAAGTGCTCATCGACTTCCTGAAGGAGAACCCCATCCAGAACATCGCTTTCACGGGTCCCGCCGGCCACCGCATGTTGGAAATGTGCCGTGAACAGAACGCCCTCCCGCAAAACTTCATCGAAACCGACGACTACGAAGCCATCGTCCGCTTCTGCTACGAAAAGACTCCCGTCGGCGGCACCGCCCTCCTCTCCCCCGCCGCCGCCAGCTACAACCAGTTCAAGAACTTCGAGGAGAGAGGGGAAACCTTCAAGCAATTAGTAATTAGTAATTGGTAATTAGCAATTAGCAGTTAGTAGTTAGCAGTTGTGCTATCGTAAAAGAGTGCTATTATTGAGACATTCTTCCTTGAGCAGTCCCGAAGGGACAAAACGCGCGAAGCGCAAGTAACCCCACACAAGGCGAAGCCGCAGTGTGGGGCCTCGCAAGAGAAACAATCCCACAAGGCGAAGCCGCAGTGTGGGGCCCAATCCCACAAAGCGAAGCCGCAGTATGGGGCCCAATCCCACAAGGCGAAGCCGCAGTATGGAACCTAACCAAAACCTTAACAATATGAAAAAGAACATCCTCATCCTCTGTGCAGTGCTGCTGTTCGCCGCCTGCGGACAGAAAACCAAGACGGAGCAGCCTCAGGAGCAAGTCCAGACGGAGGCCGCCAACGACTACAGCCACCTGAACCCTGTGCAGGACAACGGCACGACCACTGTTCAGGAAGACCTCTCCGGCAAGGTCATCATACTGACCGCCGACGAATTCCGGGCCAAGGTCAGCGAAATTGACCCCGCAAGGGGACTGCGTTACAAGGGCAACACCCCCTGCATGGTCGATTTCTACGCCGACTGGTGCGGACCGTGCCGCCAGCTTGCCCCCATCGCCGAGCGGATGGCCAAGAAGTACAAAGGCCAGCTGATCGTCTACAAGGTCAACGTGGACAGGGCACAAGACATCTGCCAGGCCTTGAACATCCAAAGCATCCCTACCCTGCTCTTCATGAAACCCAACACCCAGCCCGGTTTGATGGTCGGCGCCCCGACAGAGTCGGAGTTGGAGAGCACCATCCAGGAGTTTCTGGGAAAATAGACTTAGGACGTGAGACGTTAGATGTGGATAAAACAATGGCACTGGCGAGTTCGGGATTCCGTCGCCTCCTATCGTCGGCAACGGAATGGAGGTGCGTTTAATCAAGCATTAGCGTGAAGAAAATCTTCCTCATAACGATATGGTTTTTGTTTGTCGTTGCGTGCGCGGACGCGCAGGTGACGGTGGCGGATTCGTTGCCGTCGATCTTCCACCGATGGGAGGTACGGATGGACGGGCTGCAGGATGACGACCCGGAGATCGTGTCGCTGCATTACCTCTTCCTGCAGGACATCCGCAAGCAGATGGACAAGACTGGGGAGCAGCTGAACGTCACGCTGGCGAGGAGTCCGAAGACGGACTTCTACGCCGTGAAGCGGGAGTTCCGGCGGCTGACCTTCAAGGCGGAGCAGATGCAGGAACGGTTGTCCGTGGCCAAGGCGCGGGTCGATCACGACTTCTACCTACGGGCCGTGGAGGAGCTGGCCTACCGCGACACCGTCCGGGCGATGTACAATCTGGAGCGCGCTTTGCAGTACAACCCGCTCAACCCCGACGCGATGCTGCAGAAGTGCAAGATCCTGCTGGCGCAGGGGCAGTACCAGCCGTGCGTCGATCTCATCCACAAGGTCTATACCGAGGCGACTCTCGACGAGGCGCAGGAGAGGGCGGTCTCGGACTTCACCTTGGTGCTCTACGACAAGCTCTACTCGCACGGCAGCACGCTGGTGAAGAGCGGAAGGTCGGCGGAGGCGTTGGAGGTGTTCCTCGCGTTGGAGCACTTCTGCAACAACATGCCCAGCGGGTACTGCAACGACGACTACTACAAGGGCATCGTGCTTTCCCGTGAGGGGGTGTATGAGTCGTACCTCAGCATCGCCCGCGAGGCCGAGAAGCGCGGCAACCACGAGATGTCGCGGAAATTCTACCAGTACGCCGAGGAGTACCTGCGGAAGAACGAGTGACTTGTGATTTGTGATTTGTGATTTGTGACTTGTGACTTATGACTTAAGACTTGTGACTTTCGCGAACCCAACAACCAATAACCAATAACACAATAACCAATAACCAATAACCAATAAACCTTAAACCCAAAAACCAAAACTTATCAACACCCGCCTGTTATAACGAAAAAAAGTGTACCTTTGCAAACTTGATTTTTCAGTCAGGAATCAACAAAAAATTCAAACAATAACTACCTAAAATATTAAAATTATGGCATTTAAAGGAGCTTTAGTCATTGACACTGAAAAGTGTAAAGGTTGTGCCGTGTGCATAACCGGTTGCCCGCAAGACCCGAAATGCATCGCCTTGTCGAAGAAGGTGAACGCCAAGGGTTACAACTATCTGGAAATGGTCAACGAGGAGGCCTGCATCGGCTGCGCGAGCTGCGCGGTGATCTGCCCCGACGGGGTCATTGAAGTGTATCGTGCGAAATGCTAACCCGCACGGAGAGTCAAGAATTTTAACAACAATTAATCAAAACATCTATTAAAATGGCAAAACAATTAGTATTGATGAAGGGAAACCAAGCCATTGCAGAAGCCGCCATCCGTTGTGGCTGTGACGGCTATTTTGGCTATCCCATTACCCCGCAGTCAGAAGTGCTCGAGCACCTGATGGCGGAGAGACCATATCTGACCACCGGCATGGTAGTGTTGCAAGCCGAGAGCGAATTGGCGTCCATCAACATGGTGTACGCTGGCGCCGCCGCCGGCAAACGCGTCATGACCTCTTCCTCCTCCCCGGGATTCTCCCTGATGCAGGAAGGCCTTTCCTATATCGCCGGCGCTGAGCTGCCCGCCCTGTGCGTGAACGTCGTCCGCGGCGGCCCCGGCCTTGGCACCATCCAACCCTCTCAGTCCGACTACTTCCAGACCACCAAGGGCGGCGGTCACGGCGACTACCGTCTGATCACCCTCGCCCCCGCATCCGTGCAAGAGATGTACGACTTCGTGGAGCTGGGCTTCGACCTCGCCTTCAAATACCGCAACCCGGTCGCCATCCTCTCCGACGGCGTCATCGGCCAGGTGATGGAGAAAGTGATGGTTGACGACTACAAACCGCGCTGGACCAACGAATACATCGAGGAGAACTGCCCGTGGGCTGCCACCGGACACCGTTCCACCGGCAAGCACAGAATCGTGACCTCCCTCGAACTGGAAGCCCTCAAGCAGGAGGCCATCAACGACCGCATCCAGGCCAAATACCGCAAGTGCGAAGAGGAAGACGCCCGCTACGAGGCCATCCAATGCGACGACGCCGAATACGTCTTCGTGGCTTACGGCTCCGCAGCCCGTATCTGCATGAAGTCCGTCGAACTCGCCCGCGCCGAAGGCATCAAGGTCGGCTTGATCCGCCCGATCACCCTGTGGCCCTTCCCGACGAAAGCCGTCAAGGAAATCGGTGGCCGCATGAAGAAGATCCTCAGCGTGGAAATGAACGCCGGTCAGATGATCGAAGACGTGAAACTCGCTGTCGATTGCAACGTCCCCGTCGAACACTACGGCCGCTACGGCGGTGTCATCCCCACCCCGGTCGAAATCCTCGATGCGTTGAAAAAAATGGTTAAATAATTTAAGCACTTGAAATTATGACAAGAGAAGATATAATCAAACCCGAAAATTTGGTGTACAAACGCACTCCGGTCCTCACGGATGCTACAATGCACTATTGTCCTGGTTGCGGTCACGGCGTCGTGCACAGAATCATCGCCGAGGTGATCGAGGAAATGGGCATTCAAGACAATGTCATCGGTATCTCCCCCGTGGGTTGTTCCGTGCTGGCATACAACTATTTCGACGTTGACTTCGTGGAAGCCGCTCACGGCCGCGCCCCGGCTTGCGCCTCCGCCATCAAACGTCTCCGCCCCGAGACCTTCGTGTTCTCCTACCAGGGCGACGGTGACCTGGCCTCCATCGGCTGCGGTGAGGTCGTTCACGCCTGCAACCGCGGCGAGAACATCACCATGATCTTCATCAACAACGGTATCTACGGTATGACCGGCGGTCAGATGGCCCCCACCACCCTCGAGGGTATGGAGACCGTCACCTGTCCTTACGGCCGTGATCCCAAGATCATGGGTCACACCATGCGCTTGACCGAAATGCTGGCCCAACTGCCCGGCACATACTATGTCACCCGTCAGGCTGTCTATACCCCGGCGGCTGCCCGCAAGTGCAAGAAAGCCATCCGTCAGGCCTTCGAAAACCAGAAACTGAACAAGGGCGTCTCCTTCGTGGAAGTCACCTCCAACTGTAACTCCGGCTGGAAGATGACTCCCGTCCAAGCCAACAAGTGGATGGAAGAGAACACCCTCAAATACTTCCCGCTCGGCGACATGAAAGTTGACGGCAAGTTCGATCCCAAGTTCATCGAACGCGTCGGCACCTTCGACCAGCCCAACGAAACCATCTTTTCACTGAGAAAAAAATAATCATTAAAATCCAAAAGACATGACTGAAGAAATCATTATAGCAGGCTTCGGCGGACAGGGTGTGCTCTCCATGGGTAAGATCTTGGCCTACGCCGGCATCATGCAAGACAAAGAAGTGAGCTGGTTGCCCTCCTACGGTCCTGAAATGCGCGGTGGTACCTCCAACGTCACCGTCATCATCAGCGACGAGCGCATCTGCTCCCCCTACCTCAACCAGTTCGACACCGCCATCATCCTGAACCAACAGTCGATGGACAAGTTCGAGTCGGCCGTGAAACCCGGAGGTCTTCTGATTTACGACCCCAACGGCATCACCCATCACCCGACCCGCAAGGACATCAACATCTACCAAGTCGCCGCCACCGACAAGGCCAGCGAACTCGGTATCTCCAAGCTGTTCAACATGATCGTGCTGGGCGGTTTCCTGAAGGTGAAACCCCTCGTCACCCCCGAGATGTTGCACAAAGGTCTGGAGAAGTCCCTGCCTGAGCGCCACCACCACCTCATCCCCAAGAACGAGGAGGCTGTGGAAATCGGCAAGGGTCTGTTGACTCCCTACCACACGTTGTAATCGTCTGTAGAGACGTGCCATGGCGCGTCTCTACTATATATTATTATAAGGACGGCCTTCTGACCGTCCTTATTTTTTACTTGTCACCACGACTGTCGCATCAAAAAAAATCACGGCATACTGCAACCTTTTCACTATTTCCCGTCTTTAGTTTAAGTAAAGTTACTATTTTTGCAGCGAGGTGTCTTGGATTGGGTTTTCGTGAATCAAGACACGGCAAAAAGTTGAAACAGAATAAGCTATATTATAATGAGAAAGACATTGGCCCTTTTACTGTTCTTATTCGGAACGTTCCCGCTTTGGATGCAAGCGCAGCAGGATTCCTGCGCCATCACCTCATTGCCCTACACGGAGGATTTCTCCTCGTTTCAGCAGTACCTGCTCATACAAGACTCCTGTTGGACATCGCTGAATACAACATCGCCGTGATGCCACTTTTGGATTATTCGTATGACATCCATACGGTCATGGTCTCCCTTTACTTGAAAAAGAGTGCCTTGTCCGGTTGTTTTGAAGTGGGTGTGATGACCGATCCAACCGACGAAAGCACCTTCTTTCCGATAGACACCTTGCAAAATCCCACAACCATCGCATTTTATCCGCACCACGTCTATCTAAACAACTACTCGGGAACCGGACGTTACATTGCTTTCCGCTGGAGAACTTATACAGCCATATTCGACCCCCATTACGCCTGGGTGGACGACATCACCCTCCAGGAGAGCACGGGCTGCGCCACGGTCGAGGAACTGAGCGCCAGCAATGTCACCGGCACGAGTGCGGTGCTCCGCTGGAACGACGGACCGATAGGCACGGTCACGGGACACACCATCGAATACATTGACTCCGATTCGACGATCACCACCATCACCGACGTTGTCGGCAACGAGTTCGCGTTGAGCTGGCTCACCCCCAACACCACCTACAACGTAAACGTGTCCGCCAACTGCGACAACGATTCTACCAGTCTCCCCGCAAGCATCAGTTTCACCACCGCCTGCGCGAGCGGCGGCGACCTGCTTTTCGGAGAGGAGAACCATATCACCTCACGGAATTTCCCCATCCACAAATACGCACTCACGGAGGAGATCTACACGGCCAGCGAAATCGGCGCGGCGCGGAACCTGCAGTCCGTCTCCTTCCACTGCACCACCGCCGGCAGCGACCGCAACATCGCCCTCTACCTGATGCCGGTCGAGCAGTCGATGCTCACGGGCTTCATCCCTATCAACAGCACGGCGGTCAAGGTCTTTGACGGCATCGTCAACATGAGTGCCGGATGGGTACTATTACGATGGCTCCTCCAACCTCCTGGTGGTCATCGACGATAACACAAACGCCTACGGGTCCTACACTCCCAACAGCTTCTTCTTTGTGGATGAACCCGTCGGCAATATGGTGCGCATCGCTAACACCTGGAACACGAACTACAATCCCAGCTCGGTCAGCAGCTATAACGGCACCATCTACCACTACCGTCACCGGATCAAATTCGGGGATGTGTGCGACAACCAGGCCTCCTGCGTGGCTCCCTACACGTACTTGAGCGACATCTCGGAAACATTCGCGCAGCTGAACATCGTGCCGGGGAACGGAGAAAGCTCCTGGACCGTGGAGTATCGGGGTGAACAGGACACCCTTTGGACGACCGACAGTTCCGTCACCTACTCGCCCTACTACTTGGGCAGCTTAGCCGCCAACACCAACTATTGGGTGCGGGTGAAGCCCAACTGCGGCAACGGGATTCCCGACCACTGGGCCACACGCAGTTTCCGCACCACCTGCGGAGAGCTGCCCCTACCCTATTCCGAAGACTTTGAGACGTCCCTGATTTCGGAAGCCGACGGCTACTTCCTGAGCTGTTGGCAGCGCTACAGCACCGCCGACAATCCTACCGCGACCGTGGCCACCTCGCTTTCCGAAGCCCACAGCGGCGAGCACTATCTCAACCTATCGGCTGCCCCGAACGACACCACCATCGTTGTATTGCCTGGCATCTACAATATCTTACTGAGCTCGTTAGAGATAGAGTTCTATCTGTCGGACCCTGGCAATGACACGCTGGAAATCGGGGTGATGTACGACCCCTCAGACCCCGACTCGTTCCTACCGCTGGATATCATACATCCTTATTCCACCAACAGCTATGAAAAAATCGTCTATCCGTTCCTCCATTATACCGACTTCACTACCCATATTGCCTTCCGCAGAACGGGCGGCACGGCAGGGAATCTGAAAATCGACGACTTGACCGTCAGAGAGGCAACCGGATGTTATGTACCGCTCGACGTGCAAGTCTCCGACATCTTGGCTTTCTCCGCCGAGATTGACTGGACGGAGCCAGGCAACGCCACGCAATGGAGCATCGAATACGGCGTGAACGGGTTCACGCAGGGTACCGGCACCGTGGTGACGGTAGACGCGCTGCCGTTCACCCTTTCCGGCC
Organism: uncultured Bacteroidales bacterium; assembly: GCA_900319925.1. Lineage (GTDB taxonomy): Bacteria > Bacteroidota > Bacteroidia > Bacteroidales > WCHB1-69 > F23-D06. The sequence continues at coordinate 17,380 of ONQE01000038.1, forward strand.
TGCTGGCCGACCACACCTACGACTTCTACGTGCGCTGCGACTGCGACACCGACCACCACAGCGACTGGAGCAACGTCTATACCTTCAGTACCCCCTGCTATGAGATCGACCACTTCCCATTCTCCGAAAACTTCAACGCGGCAGGTACCGGCAACGGCATCCACAGTCTGCCCGAATGCTGGGGGCGGCTGAACACCCAATACGTCGAAATCCAATTTTCTTCACCGTCCAGCGGGTACCTCTGCTTCATCTACGACCCCGGCATCGCCGTCATGCCGAGACTCGCAGACTACGACTCCAATGGGAATCCCATAGACATCCGGCACCTCAAGCTGGATCTGGATGCCCGCTATTACGACAACGCCGACCACATCACCGTGGGCGTGATGACGGACCCGAATGACGCCAGCACCTTCCAAGCCGTAAAGGATATTGACGTCGGATACGATTTTTCTTCCAACTTCCGGCACGACGAAGTCTTCTTTTATGGATATACTGGCAACGGCCGTTACATTGCTGTCAAAAACAGGAATGCGTCCTACGCCGTGGCGGACAATTTTGTCATCAGCCAGCTGGACTACACCTGTTCCGCGCCCGAGGGGTTGACCTGCGGCAACATCGGGAGCAGCTCCGCCATCGTTACCTGGCAGTCAGGGGCTGTGGGCGACGCGCAGGAGTACACCCTGCAGTACAAGCCGCAAGGGGACAGTGTCTGGACAACCGCTGCCAGCAACATCTCCGAGGCGCAGTATTTCCTCACCGGGCTGACACCGGACACTTGGTACGACGTGCGCGTGCGGACGCTCTGCACGGACAGCACCTACGGGGAATGGGACACGACCGCCTTCCAGACAGAGTGCCTTTCCGGCGGTTACGCCTACATCGGCAACGGAACGAGCACTTCCTCATATCAGCCCGTCAGCAACTGGCACACATCCATCTCCCGGCAGCTCTACTACCAGAGCGAGGTCGGAGGCCCTGGCTACATCTACTCCGTCTCTTTTCAGGCCAACAACCCGCTGACGAACCAACGCAACTGGAAGATTTACTTGCAGCATACCAGCCTCAGCGAATTTTCCTACACCGCTGTGCTCGACAACCTTCCGCCCGTGAAGGTCTTTGAAGGCACCGTGAACATCCACGACGGCTGGTTCACCATCTATTTCGACACCCCGTTCTACTACAACGGCACTTCCAATTTGGTGCTCACCACGCAGGACTACACCGGATCACAAGCTTCCTACACCAATTCGTACTACGTACACTCCTGCCCGGTATCCATGGCCGCGAACAGCACTACTTTGCCCCCTGACCATCCGTTCGACTACCAATGGTCGTTTTCCTCAAACCGGAACAACGTCATTTTCCGAAAAGACTGCGACAGTAACGCCACGTGCGGCATCCCGAACCTGATGGTGGACAGCGTGATCGGTAACGAAGCCTATCTGACGTGGGCGGCCGGCTATCAGGAGACCCAGTGGGAGCTGGAGTACAAAATGGCTGAATCCACGGTGTGGAACTCCTACAGCAACCCCACCGGGTTCCACGTCACGCTGAGCGGCCTGCAAATGAACTCCCTTTACGAAGCGCGTATGCGGGCGGTGTGCGGGACGAACGACTACGGTTCCTGGACATACGTCTCCTTCACGACCGGATGCGGAGCCATCGTGACAATCCCCTACTCCGAGGATTTCGAGGACAACATCACCAACGACTTTGTGAATTGCTGGAGCAGGCTGGAAGAGACCGCGACGGTCATCGACAACCAAGGGACCACGCCCTCCGTCACCACCAACCATTGCTTGTTCCTGACCCGCTACCAGTCGAGCTCGCCGTTCGCGTTGGCGGTGCTTCCAGAGCTCGGCAGCGGCATCAACCCCGCCAACCTCGTTGTGTCTCTGACTATGAAATCCCTATCCTCAAACAACCTCCTCGAAATCGGGGTCATGACCGATCCCGACGTCACCGCCTCCTTTGTCCCATTGGACACGCTCTTCCCCACGAATCTGTGGACGGAGGCTTCGGTGCCGCTCAACAACTACAACGGCAACGGAAAGTTCATCGCCATCCGCATGAGCACGGCCAGCCCCGTGGCAAGCGTTATGGTGGACGATATCCTCGTAGAGGTTATCTCCTCCTGCGCCAAGCCGACGAATCTGACCGTCACCAACATCACCGAGAGCATGGCCTCGCTTGACTGGAACACCCTCTCGACACCTGTGGCCGGATGGGAGGTCGAATACGGCCCCTACGGATTCACGCATGGCAACGGCACCACGCTCACCCTATCCGACAGCACCGCCACATTGACCGGACTGGACGCCAACACCACCTATACCGCTTACGTGCGTTCCGATTGTGGTGGCGGCGAATTCAGCAATTGGATCTCCGTCACATTCACCACTGCTTGCGGTTCAATCACGCCTCCTTATTTCCAGGATTTCGAAGATTCGGACGTTTTCCCGGATTGTTGGGAGCAGGAATTCCTAACAAACACGCTTGAATGGAGCTTGGCCACACCCTCTGACCACCCGACCGGTGCGCACAGCGGAAGCCAGGCCATCCACCTGAAAAACACGAAAACAGCCAGTGACATCACGATGCTGATCTCCCCCACCTTCCGCCTCCAAGGGTTTGGGAACCCCGTCTTGCACTTCTGGCATACTCAAGCCAAGTGGGTCAACGACCAAGACACGCTGGCCGTATTGTACAGGACAGCCCCTGACGCCGAATGGACCCTGCTCGCCTCCTACAACCAAGATATTCCAAACTGGAAGCTGGATTCTTTGTCGCTGCCGAACGGCACCGACACCTACCAGATCGCTTTCCAGGGCACGGTCAAATACGGCTATGGCATCTTCATCGACGACGTCAGCATCACGGCAGTCCCGCTCGACACCTGCCAACCCGTCACCGGACTGACCGCCACGGACACCGGCAACCACCACATCACGCTCAGCTGGACACCCGAGGAGACGGACTATTGGGTGGTCTATTTCCGAATCTCGGGGACAAGCGTTTGGGATTCGCTCCAGACTACCACTCCGTCGGTCACCTTGGATGCCCTCCAGGTGAACACGCCCTACGACATCTATGTGGTATCCTATTGCGAGGGAGGTTTGCCTGCGGCATCGGACACGATTTCCGTCTCCACCACCAATGTCGGTATCCTCACCCTCGAGCTGGCACGCGACATCCAGCTCTTCCCGAACCCCACCAGCGGCACACTGACCGTCACTTCCGCGCAAAGTCCCATCATCCGCATCGAAGTGTGCGATTTGGCAGGGCGGACGATGACATTCACGGACACGGATAGCAACACCGTCCGGATGGACCTTTCCGAACTCGCTGCCGGAATCTATTTTGTACGAGTTCAGACAGAGGCTGGCACAGTCACCAAACGGGTGGTCAAGAGATAAGGACAGGATTACTTATGTTTGGTATTTTGGCGACACTCACCGACTTTTTTGCCATCATCACCAACTATCATTGGCAAACCGATGTCCAGACAAACGATTATCTTTTTGAAGCACAGTATCATACGGACAAATAAAAAAAAAATTCAAACGGTGTACACATTATCAAAAAAAGTGTATTTTTGCCGTCGAATTTGATTCGGGGTGTGGCGCAGTTGGCTAGCGCACTTGCATGGGGTGCAAGGGGTCGGAAGTTCGAGTCTTCTCACCCCGACGGATCAGGAAAGACGGACGTCATAACGCCCGTCTTTTTTTTGTATCCCCCACCCTTTTCTTTCAGAAAATAGCCGCCCAGCGTTTTTACCACAACCTTCCAAGTCCTTTTCCATGAAAAATACTATTTTTGCCGCCGAAACTGAAACGTGTCACGATATGGTATTGCAAGACATTCTTGATAAGACGTTTTTGGAGCGGGAGGACATCCTCAGGCTGCTCGACACGCAGGGCGACGAATACGAGTCGTTGTTGCGCAAGGCTTTGGACGTCAAACTGTTGCACCTCGACAACCACGTGCATCTGCGCGGGCTCATCGAGTTGAGCAACATCTGCCGCAAGTCGTGCCTCTACTGCGGGGTACGCGGCGGCAACACCAAGGTCACCCGCTATGCCATCAGCGAGGACGACGCCGTGGCGTGCGCCCAACTCGCCCAGCGCCTCGGCTACGGTTCCGTGGCCATCCAAAGCGGCGAGCGCGACGATGCCGAGTTCATCGACAAAATCACCCGCATCATCCAGCGTATCAAGGAGATCGACAACGGCTCCTTGGGCATCACCCTGTCGTTGGGCGAGCAGAGCGAGGCAACCTACCGCCGCTGGTTCGAGGCCGGCGCACACCGCTACCTGCTGCGCATCGAATCCTCCGACGAGGAGCTCTACTACCGCATCCACCCTCACGATGCGCGCCACGACTTCCACCGCCGCCTCGACTGCATCGACACGCTCATCGGGCTCGGCTACCAGACCGGCACCGGCGTGATGGTAGGACTACCGTTCCAAACCCTGGAAATCCTGGCCGGCGACCTGCTCTTCTTCCGCGACAAAGACGTGGCCATGGTCGGCATGGGCCCCTACATTCCGCACCCCGACACCCCGCTCTACGCATTTGCAGACCAAATCCCATCCTCCGAAGAACGGGTGAAGATGACCCTCCGGATGATTGCCATCCTGCGCCTCATGATGCCGGAAATCAACATGGTAGCGGCCACCGCCATGCAGACCCTCGACCCCTTCGGGCGCGAGAAGGCCATCATCGCCGGCGCCAACGTCATCATGCCGAACCTCACCCCCAACGAGTTCAGGGAAGAGTACCTGATCTACCCCGACAAGGCCTGCGTGAGCGACAAACCGGACGAGTGCTTCTCGTGCTTAGACCTGCGCATGAAGGGCATCGGCCACGACATCCTCTACAACGCCTGGGGCGACTCCCCCGCCTTCTTGAAGAAACATCCCCGCGAATCGTAAATCCGCATATCCATACGGACAAAACGGTAAAAAATGTATCTTTGCACCCAATTAATAATTGATAATTCATAATTGATAATTGCCCTATGACCACATCCGATCAGATTAAGGACATCGTAACGAGGCTCGGTGAGCTAAGGAGGTATCTTTGACGTAGATGCCAAAGAACAGGAAATCAAGCAGAAAGAAGAAATCACGCAACAGGACGGTTTCTGGGACGATCCCAAGGCCGCCGAGAAACTGCTGAAGGAGATCAGCGGCATCAAAGCATGGGTGGCCGACTACTACAAGGCTGCCGAGCTGAATGATGAGCTGCAGGTCGTCAACGAATTCCAGCAGTCGGGCGACGCCACCGAGGCGGAGCTGGACGAGGCCTACGCCAAGACGATGGAGGCCGTGGAGAAGCTGGAGTTCAAGAACATGATGCGCGACGAGGAGGACTCCTTCGACGCCATCCTCAACATCAACTCCGGCGCGGGCGGCACCGAGAGCTGCGACTGGGCCGAGATGCTCCTACGTATGTACATGCGCTGGGCGGAACGGCACAACTTCTCCGTGAAACTCATTGACCGTCAGGAGGGTGACGTCGCTGGCATCAAGTCCGCGTCCATCGAAATCGGCGGCTCGTACGCCTACGGATTCCTCAAGAGCGAGAACGGTGTGCACCGGTTGGTGCGCATCTCGCCGTTCGACTCCGCGGCACGGCGCCACACGTCGTTCGCCTCCGTCTTCGCCTACCCCGTCATCAACGACGACATCGAGATCGAGGTCAGTCCGGCGGACATCTCGTGGGACACCTACCGCAGCAGCGGTCCGGGCGGTCAGAACGTCAACAAGGTGGAGACGGCCGTGCGCCTGCACCACCATCCCACGGGCATCATCATCGAGTGCCAGGTGACGCGTTCGCAGTCGCAGAACCGCGAGAAGGCCATGCAGATGCTGAAGTCGCAGCTCTACCAGATCGAGTTGGAGAAGAAGCGCGAGAAGCTCAACGAGATCGAGAGTTCCAAGAAGCGCATCGAATGGGGCAGCCAGATCCGCAGCTACGTGATGCAGCCTTACAAGTTGGTGAAGGACCTGCGCACGCAGTACGAGACCGGCAACGTCAACGCGGTAATGGACGGCGACCTCGACGGCTTCATCAAGGCGTACCTGATGCAGTTCCATTGAGTCCAAAAAAATCGTATCTTTGCCAAATTTTAGAGACAAGGTAAAGAAACGATATGCAAGAGTCTAAATTACAATCCATCGAACAGGCCATCAAGGATCTGAAGGCCGGGAAGTTCGTCATCCTGGTGGACGACGAGGAACGCGAAAACGAAGGCGATTTCATCATCGCCGCCCAACATATTGACGCCGGGAAGGTCAATTTCATGCTTACCCGCGGCCGCGGCGTGCTCTGCGTGCCCATGACCAGCGAACGATGCCGCGAACTCGACCTCGAAATGCAGGTCTCCAACAACACCTCTATCCACGAGACCCCCTTCACCGTCACCGTGGACCTGCTCGGACACGGCTGCACGACGGGCGTCTCCATGCACGACCGCGCCGCCTCCATCAACGCGCTGGCCGACAAATCGATGAAGGCCTCCGACTTCGGCCGCCCGGGACACGTGAACCCCCTGCGCGCACGTGACGGCGGCGTGCTGGTACGCGCCGGCCACACCGAAGGCACCGTCGATCTGCTGAAACTCGCCGGTCTCGAACCGGTGGGCGCCCTCATCGAAATCATCAACCCCGACGGCACCATGGCCCGCCTGCCCGAGCTGCTGCAAGTGGCCGAGGAGTACGGCATCACCATCACCAGCATCGAGAAGCTCATCGAATACCGCCTGGAGAAGGAGACCCTTATCCGCCGCGAACAGGAGGTCAACCTGCCCACGCAATGGGGCGATTTCAAGCTGATTGCCTACACGCAGCTCAACAACGGCGCCACCCACCTGGCCCTCAAGAAGGGCGAATGGGAGGACGGCGAACCCGTGATGGTGCGCGTGCACTCCTCCTGCGCCACCGGCGACATCTTCGGCTCCTGCAAGTGCGACTGCGGCGAACAACTCCACCGCGCCATGGAAATGGTCGATAAGGAAGGCAAGGGACTCGTGCTCTACATGAGCCAGGAGGGCCGTGGCATCGGACTCATCAACAAGCTGCGGGCCTACCACCTGCAGGAACTCGGCCGCGACACCGTGGAGGCCAACCTCGAACTCGGCTTCAAGGCCGACGAGCGCGACTACGGCGTGGGGGCGCAGATCCTCCGCGACCTCAAGGCCACCAACGTCCGCCTCATCACCAACAACCCCGCCAAACGCGTCGGCCTCTCCGCCCACGGCATCACCATCTCCGAAACCCTGCCCATCATCATCAAACCCAACAAAATCAACGAAGGATACCTGAAGACCAAACAGGCGAAAATGGGACACGATTTGCATTTCGACATTTAATAAACACGACCGCAGGGGCGAATAATTATTCGCCCCTACCCTCCTCGTAACCTATAAACCTTAACCATTAAACCTTAAACCCTAACCCTTAAACCTTCTAGATGAATCACATCCGCAATTTCTGCATCATCGCCCACATCGACCACGGCAAGAGCACGTTAGCCGACCGGCTGCTGCAATATACCAAAACGGTGAACGACCGCGACTTCCAGAACCAGGTCTTAGACGACATGGACCTGGAGCGCGAGCGCGGCATCACCATCAAGAGCCACGCCATCCAGATGGAGTACGTTTACAAGGGAGAAAAATACATCCTCAACCTGATTGACACTCCCGGCCACGTGGACTTCTCCTACGAAGTGTCGCGCTCCATCGCCGCATGCGAGGGTGCGCTGCTGCTTGTCGATGCCACGCAAGGCGTTCAGGCCCAGACGATTTCCAACCTTTACCAAGCCATCGACAACGACCTGGAAATCATCCCGGTCATCAACAAGATGGACATGCCCGCCGCTATGCCCGAAGAGGTAAAAGACCAAATCATCGACATGCTCGGCTGCGACGCGGAAGACATCATCGAGGCGAGCGGCAAAACGGGGTTGGGCGTGGAGCAGATCCTGGAGGCCATCATCGAGCGCATCCCCGCCCCCAAAGGCGATCCGGACGCACCGCTGCAGGCCCTCATCTTCGACTCCATCTTCAACTCCTTCCGCGGCATCATCGCCTACTTCCGTATCTTCAACGGCACCATCCGCACGCACGAGATGGTGAAGTTCTTCGCCACCAAGCACGAATACGACGCCGACGAAATCGGCATCCTCAAGATGGACCGCGTGCCCAAGGATGTGCTCTCGGCGGGCGACGTGGGTTACCTTATCACCGGCATCAAAACCTCCACGGAGGTGAAGGTCGGCGATACCATCACGCACGTGGAAAACCCCTGCGAGACGGCCATCGAGGGCTTCCAAGAGGTGAAACCGATGCTGTTCGCCGGCATCTACCCCACCGAAGCCGACCAATACGAGGAGTTGCGCGCCTCCCTCGAAAAGCTGCAACTCAACGACGCCTCCCTGACGTTCGTCCCCGAATCCTCGTTAGCCCTGGGCTTCGGCTTCCGCTGCGGCTTCCTCGGACTGCTGCACATGGAGATTATCCAGGAGCGCCTCGACCGCGAGTTCGACCAAGACGTCATCGCCACTGTGCCGAACGTCTCCTATAAAGTGTTGACTACCAAGAAACAATGGCTGGATGTCTATAACCCCTCGGGGATGCCCGCCCCCAACGAAATCGACCACGTGGAGGAGCCTTACATCCGCGCCCAAATCATCACCAAGGACGACTACATCGGACCGATCATCAAGCTCTGCATCGACAAGCGCGGCACGCTGATCAACCAGATGTATGTGGCCGCCAACCGCGTGGAGCTCACCTTCGACCTGCCCCTCGGCGAGATTGTCTTCGACTTCTACGACAAGCTGAAAAGCATCTCCAAGGGTTACGCCTCCTTCGACTACCACATCACCGACTACAAGCCCGCGCATCTCGTGAAGCTCGACATCCTGCTCAACGGCGAGTCCGTGGACGCCCTTTCCGCGCTGATCCACGTCGATAACGCCTACCCGTTCGGCCGTCGTATCTGCGAGAAACTCAAGGAGTTGATTCCGCGTCAGCAGTTCGACATTGCCATCCAGGCCGCCATCGGCACGAAAATCATCGCCCGCGAGACGGTCAAACAGGTGCGCAAGGACGTGACGGCCAAGTGCTACGGCGGCGATATCACCCGTAAGCGCAAGCTGCTGGAGAAACAGAAGAAAGGCAAGAAGCGCATGCGCCAAATCGGCAACGTGGAAGTGCCGCAGTCAGCCTTCCTCGCCGTACTCAAGTTGGATTAACAAATGCAAAAAAACAATAGAGACGCAAAATTTTGCGTCTCTATTTGTTATTATTACAACGTTCCCTGCTTCAATTTCTCCACATATTCGTCCACCTTCTGCATCATCTCCGGAATCCGGATGCGTTGCGGGCAGTGGGAGAGACACTCGCCACAGTTGGTGCAGTGGTCGGCCTGGCGCAGCTTCGGCACGCTGCGGTCGTAACCGATGAGGAAAGCCCTCCGCATCTTCTTGTAGTCGCTTTCATCTTGCGACGTAGCCAAATTGCCCTCCTTAATGCACTTATTGTAGTGAGTAAAGATGCCGGGGATGTCCAACCCGAAGGGACAAGGCATACAATACTGACAGGCGGTACAGGGGATATTCTTCAAATCGTAGATTTCCTCTGCGATGGTTTCGAGAAAGTTAAGTTCCTCGTTGGTAAGCGGTTTCAGCGGACAGTGCGTAGCGAGGTTGTCGTCCAGATGGTCCATCGCTGCGCTGCGGTTCGCGTTCCTTCATCTCCGCGACGATGTAGTCGGGCACGTTGGCAAGGCGGCCGCCCAACAACGGCTCCATGATGACAGCCGGTATATTCCTCTTGGCCAGCTCGTTGTAGAGATACTCAGCCTCCGTGTTAGCCTCATTGATCTCGTTGGCGAAGTGCCAGTCAAGGTAGTTCATCTCAATCTGCACGAAATCCCACTTGTACTCGTCGTGGCGCGACAGCAGGTAGTCGAACACCTTGACATCGCCGTGGTAGGAGAATCCGAGGTTGCGGATGACCCCCTCCTCGCGTTTTTGCAGCAGGAAGTCGAGGATGCCGTTGTCGTAGTAACGCTTGCGGAGCATCTCCATACCGTCCTCGCCCCCGCCCACGCTGTGCAGAAGCAGATAGTCGATATAGTTGGTCTGCAGCTCTTTCAGCGAGTTCTCGAACATCTTGATGGACTCCTCTCGCGGCCAGGTGCTTGGGGAGAAGTTCGACATCTTGGTGGCGAGATAGTAACTGTCGCGCTTATACCGTGACAGCGCGATGCCGGTGGCATGCTCGCTGCGTCCCTGGCAATAGACCGGGGCGGTGTCGAAGTAGTTGACACCGTACTCGATGGCCTTGTCCACCAGCTTGTTAACCATCTCCTGATCGATAGGAGCGGATTTGGCTTCGCGTCCGGAGGCCCCTTTGGGAGCGTCCTTTTCGATGACGGGGAGCCGCATCATGCCGAAACCCAACAGCGACACCTTGTCGCCGTTTTTAGGGTTCGTGCGATAGGTCATCTGGCCCTTCTGGGGCTTGATGGTACCTTTAGGGTCGAGGTTGCCGACCTTGTTCTGGCAGCCGACCATCGTCGCAGCCGTCGCGACCGTGCCGGCACCGAATATTTTGAGGAAATCTCGTCTGGATATGTCTTTCATGCTGATTACTTCGTGTTGATTACTTCGTGTTGATTAGCTCGCTGGGGCCCCATGCTGCGGCTTCATCGTCGCTGGGGCCCCACACTGCGGCTTCGCCTCTTTGGGGCCCCACACTGCGGCTTCGCCTTGTGTGGGGTTATTAGCGCTTCGCGCGTCTTGTCCCTTCGGGACTGCTTAAGGAATTATGTTTCATAATACGAAAGGTTACCGATACTAACTGCTAACTGCTAACTAATCACACCGTTCGTTGTTGTTCGACGCCTTCGACGTAGATGGCGGAGAGCGGGCGGGCGGGGCAGACGTACTCGCAGGCGCCGCAGCCCACGCACTTGCTTTCGTTGACGGCGGGGATGAGCAGATTGGTGGTTTCGTCGCCCTTCAGCGGGACCAGATTGATGGCCTCGGCGGGGCAATGGCGGGCGCAGTTGCCGCAGGGAATACCGTCGGCCACCACGATGCAGTTCTTGGCCACCCAGTAGGCCTGCCCTTTCTTGGTGACAGCCTTCTCCTCCTTGAGCAGCTTCTGTATCGCGCCGGTGGGACATACATCGCTGCAGGCGGTGCACTCGGGACGGCACCAGCCGCGCTCGTAGGAGATCTCCGGCTGCATCAGGTGCAGCAGGTCGGTGGAGGGACGCAGCACGTCGTTCGGGCACTGCGACACGCAAAGCTGGCAGCCCGTGCAGTGTGTGCGGAAACGGTGGAGCGAACCAGCTCCGGCCGGCACGATAGGCGTCTCGCGCTCAGGCACCACCTTGTCCTTGATGGCCGCCAATCCACCGTCAACCGTCTTCTTCTCCTGAGCGAAGGCAGCGGCACCGAGGGCCACCGCAGAACCGATGAGGAAGGCACGCTTGGAGGTGTCAACGCTTCCGGCGTTGCCGGGTTGTGGGTCACCGGGCAGGGACGAATCATTATTCGCCCCTACGGGTGCGGATTTGGTCGTCGCGTGTTTATATTCAATGGCTTCCTTCGGGCAGACCGCCATGCAGTTGCCGCAGGTCACGCACCGCGAATAATCCACGAAGCCGTTCTCGCCATCGATGCAGGAGGCCTTGCAATTCTTGGTGCAGAGGCCGCAATGCACGCACTTCTCCTCGTTGATGCGCATCTTGAACCAGGAGAACCGGCTGAAGAAGCTCAGGAAGGTGCCCACCGGACAGATGTTGTTGCAGTAGGTGCGGCCGTTGCGCCATGCCAGGATGACGATAGCGAGGAACGTCACCGCCGCGATGAGGAAGGTCGGCAGACTCCGCATCCAGACCTCCTTCGAGTAGAAGGCGTAGCTGTTAAAGTGCTCGCTGACGGCGGCCAACCCGTTGTTGATCCACTGCCAGACAGGGGCGAAGAGGCTCTGCACGATGCGGCCGTAGGCTGAATAGGGAGCGAGGAGCGCAACCAAGGAGCCGATGCCCGCGACGAGCGCGACTACGAACACCCCTAAAAAGATGTATCTCAGGATGTTGTGCGCTTTCGAGAAGGTGTAGCGGTTCTTCTTCGCCCAATTGTGGACGTGCGCCACCCCGTCCTGGAACACGCCGAGCGGACAGATGACGGAACAGTAAACACGCCCGAACAAGAGGGTGATGATCAGCAGGATAGCCACCACCACGAAGTTGAGGGCGAGGACGGCAGGCAGTAACTGCACCTTGGCCATCCAGCCGAGGAATCTGTGCAGCGTTCCCGTGAAGTCGAGGAACATCAGCGTGATGCCGAGGAAGAAAAGGGCCGCGAGCACCCGCCGGATTCGTTGTAATGTCTTTTTATGCATTTGAGCTTTTATGGGTTAAGGGTTATGGGTTAAGGGTTAAGGGGTAATGTTTAAGGGGTAAAGGTTATGGGTTAATTTGAAGATTGGGAGACGCTGATGTTTGAAAGGGTGAAGCCGCCGTCGTTGTTGAAGGTCACGAGGGCGGTGATGGCGGGCATGTCATCGTAGTGGAGCACCTTGCCGGTCACGAAGTTCACACCAGGTTGCGCCAGCACAAACAACGAGTCGCCGTTGATGTTGTAGGAAATCTGTTCACCGAGCCAAACGGCATCGTCGAAGAAGTCTCCCATATCCTTGACTGTATTCGTGACGGTTGCCAACTCGGTCTCCCCGTTATAGAGGGTGATGTTCTCCCCTTTGACGGAGTACGTCAGCTCCTTTCGGAGGGCTTCCTGTATTTCGTAGGGGTTGATGGTACCGGCAACGTAGTGGGGACCGTCGTCGCGGAAACCGATCTTGTAGAAGCGTTCCACGTGGGTGCCCGTGCCCTCGACGGAAACTCCGGTAAGCCAGAGTTCACCGGTGGACGCGTTGTAGCGGGCGGCAGGGGTGTTGCCGTGGCGGATGTCGGCGAAGATGGTGGCGCGGCCATCCTTGGCAATCACGATGCCGAAGCCCTCGGAAGAGGTGACCGAGTCACAGCTCACCAGACTCCACACTTGGACATGGTTGACGGTATCGTTGAGAATCATCTCGAAATTCTTGTCAAGGACGTGGCGATCCAGCGTCGCGACGACGAGTTCAGGGGCTTTGCCCTCATTCACAGGTTCCTCCAACACGCCTTTCACGGGTTTCACTTCTGCTTTTTTCCCTTTGCAGGAGACGGTTATCGCACCGCAAAGAATCACCAGCGCGACAACGCCAATCCATTTCAAATGTTTCATATTCACGTTCTTAATCGTTGTTTATTTTCCAAACCGCAAAAATACACATTTTTTTCTTTGAAGCTAAGGTATATTTCGCAAGGGGTTGGCAAGTGGTTGGCAAGTATCAGGCAAGTCCTAGGCAAGCCTTTGAGCTTGCGAAGAGCTTGCCTGCCCCTGTTCAAGTAGTGCTCTGGTACGGTTCTACTACGGTTCAACTGTTTGCTTATATGCTCTCACGTAGAGACGCAAAATTTCTCCTCTCTTCTTCAGAAAGTTTGTATGGTTAACTTTACAAACTTTCTTTTTTGATTCATAACCTATTGGTTATCAAATTGAAAGTTTGAAAGAAACTTTTGAAACTTTCTTTCAAACTTTCAATTTGTTTTTCGTTGTATCTTTGCCGTGCGATTCGGGGTTACTCGGTCACTTGGCCACATCCCCAATCCTAAAAAAATGTATCTTTGCACCTCTAAACTGTTCTGCCCTTAACCCTTAACCCTTAACCCTTAACTCTTAACTCTTAACCCTTAACCCTTAAACCTTAACCCTTAAACCTTAACCCTTAAACCTTAAACCCTAAACCCTAAACCCTAACCCTTAAACCTTAATCCCCCACAATATGAACATCAAGAATTACATCGAAGAGAACGAAACCCGTTTTTTGGACGAACTGTTCAGCTTGCTGCGCATCCCGTCCATCAGCTCGCAGAGTGAGCACAAAGACGACATGGTGCGCTGCGCCGAGCGTTGGAAGGAGCTCATCATGGCCGCCGGCGCCGACAAGTGCGACATCTACCCCACTGAGGGCAACCCCATCGTGGTGGGTCAGAAAATCATCGACCCCGCCGCCAAGACCGTGCTGGTCTATGGCCACTACGACGTGATGCCCGTGGATCCTATCGAGCTCTGGAACACCGAGCCTTTCGAGCCCGTCATCAAGGACGGCAAGATTTGGGGACGCGGTGCCGACGACGACAAGGGTCAGTCGTTCATGCACGCCAAAGCGTTCGAGTACCTGGTGAAATCCGGCGCCCTGAAGTGCAACGTCAAGTTCATGCTTGAGGGCGAGGAGGAGATCGGCAGCACGCAGCTCTACAGTTTCTGCGAGCAGCACACCGACCTGCTCAAGTGCGACGTCATCCTCGTCTCCGACACGGGCATGATTGCCACCAACACGCCCTCCATCACCGCCGGTCTGCGCGGTCTCTGCAACATGATCGTGAAGGTCACCGGTCCGAACCGCGACCTCCACTCCGGCATCTTCGGCGGTGCCGTCGCCAACCCCATCAACGTGCTCTGCGACCTCGTCTCCGGCCTCATCAACGACAAGGGCGAGGTGACCATCCCCGGATTCTACGACGACGTGGTGGTGCTCTCCAAAGAGGAGCGCGCGCTCATCGCACAGGCTCCGTTTGACGAAGAGGAGTACAAGAAGTCATTGGACGTCAAGGCTTTGTACGGCGAAGAAGGCTACAGCACCATCGAGCGCACGGGTATCCGTCCGAACTTGGGCGTCTGCGGCATCGAAGGCGGCTATACCGGCGAGGGGTTCAAGACCGTGCTTCCGGCCACTGCTTCCGCCAACATCTCCATGCGCTTGGTAGCCAACCAGGACTCCCACAAGATTGCGGAGCTGTTCCAGAAGCATTTCGAGAACATCGCGCCCGACTACGTGAAGGTGGAGGTGATTCCCGCGCACGGCGGCGAGGCCTACCGTTGCGGCGTGGATGTGCCTGCCTATCAGGCGGCTGAGAAAGCCTACATCGATGTCTATGGCAAACGTCCCATCCCGACCTACAGCGGAGGCAGCATTCCGATTGTGGCGCACTTCGAGAAGGTGCTGGGCGTGAAGTCCATCCTCTGCGGCTTCGGCCTCGCCGAGGACAACATCCACTCCCCGAACGAGAACTACAAATTGGAGCACTTCCGCCGCGGTATCGAAGTGATCACGCACTTCTACGAACACTTCTGCGAATAAACGCGGACCGCAAGATATAAAAAGACGGCGGGCGCTTTGACACGTCCGCCGTCTTTCATCTGTTGTGTTACTGCTTGCACTTGACGACGTTTGCGCCCCATTCCTCGTTGAGCTCGGCCTCTTTGGCCATACACTCTTCTTTGTTGGACGTCTCATCCTCGTACTCCGGTGCGAGATGCATGACATCCGTCTTGAGGTAACAATGGCATCCGACCTTGTTGCAAGAGGTGGAAAGACCAGCCAACAGCAATGCTGCTGAGACTAAAACCAAAAGTTTTTTCATAATGCTTTTCATAGACTTCTTTGTGATATTGTACTAAGGACAAGTGCGATTGCCATTGCGGAAGTCTGTGACACAATGACTTCGCATCTGCCCTTTCAAATGGGTTCAAAATGACAGGCTCAGCCCCACCCCACTGGGAGTCGGCCCCACACGCAGCTGCATGGCGGAAGAGGGCGCATTGGCGCCGTCCGCAATTCGGTTCGCGGTGGCTCTTCCCTTGACGGACAGCACGACAGCGGGCACGATGAAGGCGGTGGTCACCACAGCGCTACCCAAGAAGACGAAGAATCCCGAGAAGGCACTGCGCATAATCAATGGTCCCAAATCATCGTGTTCGAGGATTAGGTCCCCGTACTTCGCTGTTTGGACGAAGGCGGCGCAGAACTGATAGAATCCGGTGCCGGCGAAGGCCGCCGCACCGCCGGCCGCCACGTAGAGCGGGATGCTGACAATCCGGTTGACCTTTGACTTACGCCAGTCGGCATAGTCGGAGGTCGAGAGGAAGGACTCCAAGTCCGCATCGTTCAGTTGGAACAGCTCGCCGTCACCCGTGAGGTACATGTGGCCACGTTGGAAGTAGAGCTTCCCGATGCCGCGATCCTTCCGGAACGCGTCCAGGAGCTCCTCCTTGGTCATCAGGGCCGGCTGCGGCAACGAGTCGTAAAGGTAGAGCGTGTCGTAGGTGACCTGTTCCTCGATGATGTAGAGGGTGTCCTGCGAGGGGCTGTCGCCGTCCACCTGCGCCCAGGCCGACGTGAAGGCGAAGCCCCCCACGAAAACCATTATTAACCTTAACCAATGAGCTTTCATATTGATTTGTGATTTGTGACTTGTGATTTGTGATTTGTGACTTGTGAGGTGTGATTTGTGAGGTGTGATTTGTGATTGGTGATTTGTGATTTGTGACTTGTGAACTGTAAACGGTAAACGGTAAACATTAAACCATAAACCATAAACCTTAACCCTTAAACCATACTACCGATTGGAATCCTTAATCACGACGGTTCGGTTGTTGTGCCGCAGGACCTTTTTCACCACGACGGGTGGAGGGGCTGCGGCGGAATCGGGTAGGTCGTCGGAGGAGGGTTCGGCTTCGGGATTGCTGGAGGGCGTGGCGGTTCTGGCCGGGGTCGGCGCAACTGTCTCCACGGAGGTTTCCGGGAGTTCCACCTCGGCCGTAGTGTCGGTGGACGGCGGTGCTGCGATGGCGGCGGTGGGCACGGAAGGTGGGGCAACGGGCGGCACGGGTTGTGGAGGCCGGAGCATGACCGGGAGCAGCACCGCGCCCACCGCGGCGGTGCCGAGGCCTACGGCCAAGGGCGCGCGGAAGGCGTGGAAGCGGACCCGCAGGGGAAGTTTCGTGGCGGCCGCGCCCTGGATGTCCGACGCGGCGAGGGGGTGTTGCGGAGGCAACCCCAGACCGTCAAGGCGACTGCGGCAATAACGGTCGAAAGCGGCATCTATGCCGAAAAGTGGTGCAAAGAACGTCATAAGCGGTGTGTGTTTATGTTGTGATTTTTGGAACAAGATGATTTGCAACTCTTTGCGAGCTCGCATGAGGTGTGATTTCGAGGTGTTGGGCGATATGCCGAGCGTCTCGGCAATCTGGCGGTGGTTGAGACCGTCGAAGACATAGAGGTTGAGGACGGTGCGGTGATGGACGGGGAGCTGTGCGACGGCCTCCAAGATTTCCTCGCGAGTGAAGTCGGCCTGGCGGATGGCCTCCAGCATGGTCTCGGGCGAGAGGTCCTCGTCCACGTCCGGAAGCACAGACAGATACTGTTCCGTCCTCACCTCCGTCATGCGTCCCTTCTCCCTGAGGTAGTCCACAGCGGTATTGATGGTGATGCGGGTCAGCCAATGGCCGAAGCTCTCGGTCACGCGGAGCGTGTCCGCACGCTCCATGGCACGCAGGAAGGCGTCGTGCGCCAAATCCTCGGCCACCTCGCGTTCAGACACATACCGATAGCATATCCCGATCATCTCCGCGATATGCCGCTGGTACTTCCTTGTCCAAAAAGCGTTCGTCGCATTCATACAGTTCACTATTTGCGGGTGCAAAAATAATGTTTCTTTCAACACCGACCATACCGCCCCGTCAGGAAACATCGTCCTTACATACTATAAGACGCAAAAAAGTGATATGGTTGCAACATGAGTGAATTTTTTTTTGAAAAAAAAGATGAGTAGTATTGTAATGTGCTGGTGATTAGTGAATTGTGACTTGTGACTTATGACTTGTGACTTGTGATTTGTGACTTGTGATTTGTGATTTGTGAGGTGTAAACGGTAAACGGTAAACGGTAAAACCATAACCCTTAAACCATAACCCTTAAACCATAACCCTTAAACCATAACCCTTAAACCATAACCCTTAAACCTTAAACCCTCTTAATCACATACGTCACGATACCCCATACCTGGAAGTTGTTCTCTTCGGTGACTTCGATGGGTGGGTAGTCGGGGTTGTGGGGCAGGAGGAAGAGGCGGCCGTTTTCGACGTGGATGCGCTTGAGGGTGAACTCGCCATCGATGAAGCAGACCGCGATCTGGTCGTTGGAGGGCACCAGCGACTTGTCGATGACCACGATGTCACCGTCTTGGATGCCGACACCCACCATGCTGTCGCCGGTGATGCGGGCGTAGAAGGTCGAGGCTTGGTTCTTGACCACATAGCGATTAAGGTCGAGCACCGGCTCGGCGTAGTCCTCCGCCGGGGAGGGGAATCCGGCGTGAATACCTTCCACCACGGGAATCTTGTCATGGTGGGAATGCGGGGTGAAAATGTCAAGGTTGGCCATACTCGGTTCGTTATTTACAAATGTAGAGACGCGCCATAGCGCGTCTCTACAATATTTCGGTTTGTACGCAGAGACGTGCCAGGCGCGTCTCTGTATGGGGTTAACGATAAAGAATCACGTTGCGGGATTTGTCAATCGTGAACTCACCCCACTCCTCGCGGATGTACTGGTCGCCGACCACGATGGCGGCGGGCAGGTTCTTCTTGATGGTGACCTTCACGTTCTCGGAGTAGTCGTCGCCGATACGCAGTTCCTCGAGGTAGAGGACTGCGCCCTCGATGATGCTACCGTCCTCCTGCTTGATGGCGCCGGCCTTCTCCTCGAAGTCTTCCAAGCTGATGAAGGACTCTTTCAGGAAGCGGGTGGCATCGGCGTAGTTCATGAGAACCTCCTCACTGTTGTCGCCGATCTGGAACTGCAGGGATTTGCTGTTGGCGTAGCAGGTACCGTTGACCTTTTCGCCATCGATGGTGACGGGCACGGTGCGCTCTTGGACGACGGCGATGCCAGTGGGCACCTTCGCGATGGTGTCGTTGGTGGGCACGTAGTCGTCACGCAGGATGGTGAACTCAGTACGACGGTTCAGGGCGTGGGCAGCCTCCTGTTCGGGTTTCGACGGCAAGGAGTTGATGTAGTCCTCGGTCAGATAAGTGCCCTTGGCGAAGAAGTAACGTTTGCCGTTATAGGTGGAGTACATGTCCTTGTCGAGGCGGCGCGGCACACGCTCACCGTAGCCTTTCGGCACGATACGGTCGGCGGCGATACCTTTCTCCAAGACGAGGAAGTCCACGCAGCTCTGGGCACGTTTCTGAGACAGCACATCGTTCTTCTCCTCCGTGTCACGCGCGTCGGTGTGGGAACGGAGCTCAACCACGATGGTCGGGTTCTGTACCATAATATTATATAGGTACATCAAGGAGTCTTGATATTGCGGTTTCAGATCCCATTTGGCCAAATCGTAGAGGATTTCGGGCAGCACGATAGGCTCCTTCGGGATGGGTTCCAGGGTGAAGTCCTGTTTGAGGTCGGTGTTCTCGGTGAGGCCGACAGTGGTCTGCTTGGCGGTGTTGCCACGCTCCCAATAGCCACTCTTTTTGATCTTGATGTCGTATGTGGTGGAGCCGAGAATCTTGGCCTTGTCGAAGTGGTAGTAACCCTTCACGTCCGTGGTGGTCTTGAAGGAGGTGCCGTCGGAACCGACGAGTTCAACCTCGACGCCGTCCATATACTGACCGTTGTTCTTGTCGCGGACATAGCCGGAGAGCGTGAAGACGATCGGGCGGAGGAGGAAGTAGTAGATGTCGTCGCCGCCGCGGCCGCCCTGACGGTTTGAGGAGAAGTAGCCCTTCGCGAGGTACGGGGATTTCGACTGCGGGTCGATGGCCTCGTTCTCGTCGAAGATAATGCCGATTTCGTCGCCGCAGGAGTTGATGGGAACCATCAGGTTTTCCGGGTCACCAAACGCGCCGTTCTTGTAGTGGGAAACGAAAATATCAAGACCACCCAAACCGGGATGTCCGTCGGAGGAGAAGTAGAACTCCTCTTCGTTGCGCCAAGCCGGAAACACCTCCTGGCCTTCGGTGTTGATTGTGGGTCCGAGGTTGGTGATATTGGTGAACTTGGCCGTCTTCTTGGTACGGGTAGCCGTGTAGAGGTCGTAGCCGCCCTGACCGCCCGGCATGTTGGATGCAAACCAAATCGTAAGTTCATCGTCGGAGATGAACGGATGGACGTAGTTGTAGGAGGAGTCGCCGAGGTCCACGATCTCGGGTTCACCCCAGGCTTTGCCTTTCTTCATCGACTTATAGATGTAGCAGCCTTGGACTTTCTTCTTGTCTTGCGGGCATTTGGTGAAGTAGAGCACGGTACCCTTGCGGTTGGCGGAGGCTTCGCCCTCGTTGACGCCGCTGTTGAGCGTGCCGCCCTCGTCCATGGAGGTCACGGGCGACCACTCGCCGGGCCAGTCGGTGTTCTTGCTCTTGGGCTTGGTGGAGACATAGATGTCGGAGAAAGCCCCCGTGGTCCATTGGTCGGTGCCCTTGCCGGTTGAGCCCTCGCGGTTGGAGGAGAACATGATGGCGTTACGTTTCTCGTTGTTGGCCCACCGCGGTGCCCAGTCGTCCTCCTTGGTGTTGAACTTCTTGAGGTTCTCGACCTCGTAGCGGGTGGGGTTCTCGTTCCACATCTTGGCCTTGTTGCAGCCGTCGATGCGGACATCCACGCGCGGGTCGTCGGAGACGCGTTTCTTATAGTTGTTGTAGTACTTGAGAGCCAGGTCGTAGTCGCCGCGCAGGTTGTAGATGCTGCCCAAGTGGAAGAGTATCATGGGGTTGTCCTTCTGATAGTTCTTCTTTTCGAGGCGGAGGTACTGTTGCTCTGCTTTCTTGAGGTCGCCCATGATGCGGTAGCACTCGGCGATCTGGAAGGTGGCGCGCTGAATCTCCACGCGGTTGGATTTCAGCTTCTTGATGCCCTTCTTGTATTCGTTCAGCGCATTCTCGTACTGACAGTCGCGGAACAAGTTGTCGGCCGGACGCAGAATGGATTGCGCATACGTGCAGCAAATGCTTGACAATAAGAAGCTTGCGATGATTAAACAGACTTTATATTTCTTCATTTTACAACAATTTTCCCAATAAAATTTAAGGCGGCTAAAATACAAAAAAAATAAAAACGACCGACGTGAATTTTTTTTCTTTTCGATGTAACGAAATCGGGGGGACGTGCGACAAAGGCGGATGTGAGGGGGAGACGGTTAAGGGTTAAGGGTTAAGGGTTAAGGGTTAAAGGTTAAAGGTTAAGGGTTAAGGGTTAATGGATAATTAAGAATGATGTACGTTGTACCCTAGATATGTTGAACATCTTCCTTAAGCAGCCCTGGAGGGGCAAGACGCGCGAAGCGCTAATAACCCCACATAAGGCGAAGCCGCAGTGTGGGGCCACGGACGAAAAAAAACAAAAACTTACCGAATATGAAAAAAATATATCCTTTCATGATCATGCTGCTGCTCTGCGGATGGGTGCAGGCGCAGATCGACAGTTTGCAGTTGATTCCGGCGACAGTGCCGTTCAGCTGCGATTTCAACAGCCAAAGCGAGAACCAGCGTTGGATCCTGACGCGGTCGAGCTGCTTCATGGCTGAACCCTCGAACCGTTTCGTCATCGGCACGGGCACATCCGTGGCGGGCGGCGCTGACAAGTCGCTGTATGTCAGCGGCGACACGACCGGACTGGAAAGCTACGGCGCCAACAGTGAGTCCTGCCGGCTCTTTGCCGAACGGATTCTCGATTTCGGGAACATCCCGCAGAACTGGGTGCTGGAGCTCGACTGGAAGGCGTCGGGCAACCAGAACGGCTCGAATCTCCTTGGCGGGTTGAAGGTCTTCCTGCGCGACACCGCCGACCTGATGCCGCAGGAAACGCCGGACTATGCGGAGGAGTATCTGGAGTTAGCGGTGAACGACACCGATTGGCGGCACATCCGCATCCCCCTGCAGAATGTCTCGGGGGTGAAAACGCTGCAGTTCTACACGTGGGGCTATCTCAATGCGAATGCGCGGCTCGTTCCGGCGGCCATCGACAACATCGCCATCACGCCCGCCACGTGCGACGCGCCGCAGTTCACGGTCACGACGGTCGGCACCAACGCCGCCTTCAGCTGGCCAGGATCGGAAACGGACACATTCCTGATTATCTACCGGCTAGCTTCTGAAGGCACACAAAACAGTGTGTATAAGACGGTTACAGGAAGCATGGACACGATTGGGGGACTGCTTCCCAACCGTGAATACATTGCTTGGATGGCGAAGATTTGTGGCTCAGACACCTCTGCGATGTACTTAGGCACGCATTTCACGACAGGATGCGGCACCTACGAGGCCCCGTTCGAAGAGCACTTCAGCTCGAGCCAGCATTGTTGGACACTTGATCCGACATTCAGCGTGTTGTTTGAATACATATATACCACAAATTACGCGTCATACACCAGCAGCCCGGACTATTTCGGCTATTTTGACACAGCACGCGCTATCTCGCCCGTAATCGACGTCTCAGACTTGGACAACCCCTACCTCAAATTCTCCCGCATTCAGAGCGAGTACGATGGAAAGTGTAAGGATTTGGACTTGTATTACCGTGAATATGAGGAAGATGAGTGGCATTACATCGGGACCTTTATCACGCCGACGAACTCAAATGAGTGGAAAACAGACTCCGTGGCGATTCCCTCGCACTCCCCCACCCTGCAACTCGGATTCTTCTCGATACAGCATGAGAACCAGCAGCTCTCTCGTATTTCTTTGGACGATATTTACATTTATAATGGCCCTGACTGTGAGGTGGTTTCGGACGTGGCATTTGCGGGGCAAAGCGGTGACACGGCCTTTATCCACTGGGTGTGCAACAATCCCGCAGGATGTAATGTGCGTTACAGAACGTCTGCCACAGCGGAGTGGGTCTATACAAACGACCTCGGCGGCTATGCAATCATTGAGCCTCTTGCGCCACTCACGAACTACGAGGTGGAAGTCTCGTCCTCTTGCGATTCGTTGGTGTGGGTTCCCTGCGCGTTCACCTCGCAGGTGGTCGCCACGCTATTGCCTTATTTCACAAACTTTTCCGACACCGCCGACCGAAGTTGGCAGTTAGACAACGGCACCTGCCTCAACCATTGGGTGATGGGTTCGCAGGACGGCTATCCGCAGATGACCAGCGCCCTGTTCATCACGCACGACGGGACAACGGCGGGGTATGGACAAGACCATTATTACACGGTTGTCAGCGCTTCCAAACGATTCAATGTTAGTGATATATCTACGGTGAACATCGAGTTTGACGTGCTTTGCGGCGGTAACAGCAACTTGGATTATCTGAAGATGTTTCTCGCCCCGGCGGATGTGGAGTACGCTGCGTCAGAGAACAGCACGAGCTTTTCCGCTTATGACTATCAGGTTTACGCAGCCAATTTCCACGAGTTTTTGAGCCAGACGGGCTATCCGGGAGGCGATTACAAGCTGAATCTCACGCAAGGTAATGTGCTGCATATCAATATGGAAATGCCAAACCCAGCACCAAATGGGGAGGTGCAGTTGGTGTTTGTTTGGCAGAATGACCACAGCAATACCAGCAATTATGGCATCCACGTTGATGAACAGCCCGGCCCCGTCATCACCAACGTGCATGTGTGGCAGAACGACTGCGACGTGGTCACCGATTTGCAGGTCGTGGACATTGTGGGAAGCCACGCCACCGTGACTTGGACGCCGCCTGCCGTGGCCGATGACTTCGTGGTGGAGTACAAGCTGCAAAGCGATGACTGGACTTCGGCCTCGACCTTGACGACAGATACGAACTTTTTGATTCTGAACGGATTATTAGCAGACACCGTTTATAACGTGCGGGTGCGGGTGAATTGTGGCAACGTGTTGGGCGTTGGGAATTGGCGCTACTGTTCTTTCAACACGGCCTGTGCTATTGTGGTGACAGACAGCACCCCCTACGTGCAAGATTTCTCCACAGCACCAGATTGCTGGATTATGGCAGTGAACCCGGATCATTCGTGGAGTTATCTCAACTATAACGGGGCCATGTACCACCAGCACCACTATCAGGCGGGCTTGAGCGACACCTGTCCCCTCTACTCCCCGATGATGGACATTTCCGCCGTGAGCCATCCTTATCTGAAATTCTCCCATCAGCAGCAGGGAGACATCAATTTCCACCATTTTGACTATCTGAAAGTGGATTACCGGACCAGTTCGTTGAGTCCGTGGCAAACGCTTGTCTTGTATGATATGGAGATTTCCGCGTTGAAAACCGACTCCATTCCCTTGCCTGACTCGCTCAATTACATCCAGTTCGCCTTTCTATCCGTCCAAAACGACGGCGGAGGTGCCATCTATCTTGATGATGTCTCCGTCTATAACGGGCCTTCGTGCCTGCCGCTGACCAGCGTATCGGTGGTGGATGTGACGGGGACCGCGGCTGCCATCTCCTGGGTCGGGCATAGCGAAAATGGCTACGTGGTGCGCTACCACGACCTCTCCGACACGGCGTGGAACTATGTCACGACTACGGACACGTTTTTGATAATCAACAATTTACTGGGATCTACCACCTATATTGTGCAAGTGTCCGGTGACTGTGACGAGCCGAACTGGCTCTCTGCGCAGCTCTCTACGCCGCTCATCGCCGAGGACCTGCCCTATTTCACGGACTTCGCGCCCACTTCCGACCGCGGCTGGTTGCTCAACAACGGCGACTGCGCCAACTATTGGACGATGGGCGAGGTGGACGCCGCCAACCACGTGAACGCGCTGTTTGTCACCCACGACGGCAGCACGCCGGGGTATAGCAACACGGACATTTCGGTAGTGACGGCGGAAAAACTCTTCGAGATGGGCAATGCGGATTCCGTTGTGGTGGAATTCGACATACGTGTCGGCGGCGAGTCCCGTTATGATTTCATCAAGCTGTTTCTGGCACCGGCCAATACGGAATATTCGACCTCAACCACAAGTTTCCCGTCATACGCCGGGACGAGTTACAGCACGAATGCCTTCAACTTCACGCCGTTTTTCAGCCTCAGCACCGATCAGTCGCATTCGGCCCCTTACACCTTCGCGCTTTCTACGGGCACGGGTATGGTGCATATCGCGGCAGTGATGCCCAATCCGGTCGCCAACATGGTGAATCTTTCCCAGGCAAAGGTAGTTTTCCTATGGAGAAACGACCATCTATGGGGTGACCAGCCTGGCCCGGTCATCACGAACATCTCGGTGCGGAACAACTCCTGCGCGCCCGTGAGCCAGCTCACCGCCTCCAATGTGCTCTCCACCACTGCCGACATCTCCTGGAGCCCCGGCAACGGCGGCGAAACGGAGTGGGTGCTGGAGTACAAGGAGACCTCAGCCACAACTTGGAATCAGGTGGTCATATTCGGCACGCCGGGGTGCGCGCTGACGGGGCTGACACCATCCACCGACTATGAGGTGCGCGTGCAGGCGGATTGCGGCAACGGCCAGTCGATACCCGTGCAGACATCGTTCACCACCACGCCTTGCGACTACTTCTGTCCCTACACCTTTGTTTTGTACGACAGTCGTGGTGACGGCTGGAATGGCAACGCGGCCGTCCACGTGATGCAGCAGGGAAGCGACATCGCCTCCTTGGTGGCCATCGACCATCATTTGCAGAACACGCCGACGTACGACACGGTGCAGGTGAATCTGTGTCATAATGAGAACATTACGTTGCAGTGGACGTGGGGGACATGGTGGATGGAGAATGGCGTGACCGTGCTGGATCCTGACGGGAACATGGTCTATACGGTCGCGGGGATGTGGAACCACGACAGCACGCTGACGACCTTCACCGCGAGCTGTCCGTTCGTCGCACCGATGGTGGTTACGGACAGTGCGGGCAGCATCACACAGACGGAAGCGACGCTGCACGGCCACATCGCGGATATGGGCGAGCTGCCCATCGTGACGTACGGTTTTGAGTGGAAGCCGCTGTTCGCCACCGACTTCACCGTGGTGACGGTCACGGGCGACAGCCTCGTCCACTCGCTCAGCGGCCTCGCCCCGAGCACGGACTACCTCTACCGCGCCTTCGCCACGACTGCGGTGGCGACCACCTACGGCAACGAAATCGTCTTCACCACGTTGGATGAGGAGATTCCGCCTTGTCCTGCCCCCACCGACCTGCACGTAATCGACTCGGCGGACTACAGCATCGCCGTTGCGTGGACGGAGACCGGCGACGCGGAGCAGTGGAGAGTCCTGTACCGCGCCTCCAGCGGCCAGATGAGCTCCGACATCGCCTACGCACCCTCCTACCTCATCACCGGGTTGCAACCGGGCACCGAATACCAAATCCAGGTACAATCGGTCTGTGGGCTCCAGTCCAGCGACTGGACGCCTGCCGTGACAGCCTCCACGACCACAGGGCTGCACGACTTTGACCGGTCGTTCGTTGTATATCCTAATCCCGCCAAAAATGTGGTCTGTGTAGAATACCTAGTGAATAATAATCTTTTTAGTGGCGAGATTCAGGTGTGCGATGTGTACGGGAAAACCGTTGTAGGGGCGAGTCATTATTCGTCCCTACAGGTCGCCCGTATCGATGTCTCGGGTTTGGCCGCCGGTGTCTATTTCGTGCGGGTGACGACGGAAGAGGGGGTGGTGACGAAGGCGTTCGTGAAACAATAATGAGATAAATCAGTTTGCTGAAGT
>ONQE01000090.1 GCA_900319925.1 uncultured Bacteroidales bacterium
TGCGAGCCAGCATCATGTACACCGTGTCGAACTCGCGGCCTTTGGTCTTGTGGATGGTGGAAACCAATACTGTTTTCTTGTCAGCGAAGCAGAAATCTTCGATATTGGACTCGAACACGAAATCCCCTAGATCGCTGCGGTATTTCACTTTGTTGGTGCTCTCGAAAGCGTGGAAAAAGCCCTGCAAATACTCCTGAAGGTTGCTTTGCGAATAGGTGAGAAGTGTTTTCTCTTTCGCCTCTTTCCAGAGTGCATCCGATATGATTGGCGTGGAGGTCCGTTTGTCAATCTGCTTTAGGAAATAGCGGATTTCCGCCAAGTCCGCTAACCGGAACGAGCCGCCCGACTGAATCAGCTTGGTGCGGAATCCCTCCTTGTGCAACAGTCCCGCCATCTGCACCGCCTCGTCGTTGGTGTTGGTCATCACACATACGGTTCCTGTTATTCCGTTGTGTTTCAGTTGATTGATGATGGGCGTGTATAGGATGCTGCTGATATGTTTGGTCAGAAAAACCTGCCCGTTCTCCTGACTTATCGCCGTGCAACCCTTTTTTTTCATGCGGTTGTCTAAACGATGGATGAAACGGTCGGAAAACTGGACGATGTTCCGGCAACTGCGGTAGTTTTCGGTCATCTCATATTGAACAGCTTGGAAATCAGAGATGAACGACTGCATGTATTTGGAATCGGAACCGCGGAACTGATAGATGTTCTGGTCGTCGTCACCGACGGCAATCACGCGCATCTCCTCGTTTTGTCGCATCAGTGCGCTTACGAGCGCGTACTCGTCGGCGTCCATGTCCTGCGCTTCGTCAATCACTAACACGGTTTTTCCGATTTTGGTGGGTTCTACCTCACCATTCTCAATCATGTCAGCGGCCATACGAACCACATGGTTCATGTCTTCCAGATTCCCCATTTTTCCTATCAAATCAAAGCTATAGGAGTGGAAGGTCTTGATGTCCACGAAATGGGCGGCGCCTCCAATCAACTTGATTAACCGTTGTTTGAACTCGATGGCTGCAGCGCGGGAGAAGGTCAGCATCAGCAACTGTTCATGTTTCACGTCTTCCATCAGAAGCAAGGAGGCCAATTTGTGTACGAGCACCCTCGTCTTTCCGCTTCCAGGGCCGGCCGCAACCACAATGCACTTCGACTGTTTGTCTTGGATGATTTCCCGCTGTTTTTCAGACAGTTCGCCAAAAAGCTGCCGGTATTTCGCCGTCGTGATGTTCTTCTCGATTTCTTTTGCTCTGTCCCCCTTGAAATATCGGCTGATAAATTTTTTGTGGTCTAACAGGAAATAGTCCTGCACGAACTGCAGAGCTGCACCGTAGTCCTTGACCATAAGGTTGGCATATTCCCCTACGATGTGTATCTGCCTGATTTTCTGTTTGTAAAACTCGTCCAACAGCCGGTAATCCTCTTTTTTGTATTTGTGTTTCATGTCGGTCAGGCGGTGGATCTGCATGGCGTTGTAAATCACCATGAATCCTCCTTCCAATTTGAGCGCCCCTATTTTGCTGAGATAGAGCAGCGCTTCCTCCACATCGTCAATGGTGCACGTTTTTTCGGAAGTATTCATCCTGATTTGTCCGGCAAACTGCTTTTGGATTTCCGTGACCGAGAACTGTACTAATCTGAACTCACTGGAGGTGTTTTCGGATTCCGTGGTCGGCAAGGTGTAAAGTTTTTCGATAATGAACCTGCAAAGATCGATACGAAGGTCGTTTTTCCTTGAAATGGCGTTGATATCTCGGCTCAACGAAAAACGGACCAAGCCTTTTTCGATATTCTCTTTTTTCTTGATATAAGATTTGATGCTTAGAAAAAAGAGGATGGTACGGATATTCCGTATGGTCGAATCTTGAATACCGGCCTTTAAGGCATTTTCATTCAGTTCTTTATAGGAGATTTCGATTTCATTGTCCCGTGAGATGACCATCGCCAATAGGAATTGTTCAAGTTTGGCGAATGACTCGAACCGTTTGAGGGATTTCTTTTCGTTGTCGGTTTTGTGGATTAGCGCAGTCATATCGCGGGAGTCAGCCAACATCCCCTCTTGTCGCATCAGACTCACCGCTTGGATGACCTCGGCTTTAGTCATGCCCAACATATCTGCCAAATAGTCCACGCGGGATTCGGCTTCCACTGAGCCCGCATTCGCCTTGTATTTGTTGGAAATCAAGGATTTGATGATGCGGATGGCTTGGGTCTGTTCGTCATGGGAGAACAGCGAAGAGTGTTCGATGCGCTGTCGTGCTTCCTCCATGTTTTTGACTAAGATGCCCGTGGCGAAAACGCGGGGCACGTTGTTGCCTCGGCTGACGTAACCGGCCTCCTCCAACGCCGCAACCGCAGTGCGCACACGGGTTTCGATGTCTGCCATTTCGTCGTTCCAACCCGCCTGGCGTGCGATTTCCAAGGCGGAGCAGCTCACCGACTTTCGTTGCCGTGTGAGATCTTTAATGGCTTTCCAGACTTGCTGTATTTCGCTGATACTCAGTTTTGTCTGGTTTAGAAGGATGAAGTGTTTGTCCAAATCGTGGTCGCTGAACAGGATGTAGCATTGGGCGTTGAGTTTCGGGTCACGCCCGGCGCGTCCGGCCTCCTGCACGTAATTCTCCAACGAGTCGGAAATGTCGTAGTGGATCACCATGCCCACGTCCTTTTTATCTACTCCCATGCCGAATGCGGATGTTGCCACGATGGCTCGCACCTGGTTGTCCATGAAGGCGTTTTGGTTGGCGATTTTGTCGTTGGAATCCATTTTGCCGTTAAAGGGCAGCGCGGGAAAACCGTCGCTGGTCAGCTTTTCGGCAATCTCTCTCGTCTTATGTGTGCGGGAAACGTAGATGATGGTTGGGGAACCGTTAGCGGTCAGCAGGTTGCGCAGATAGTCGTATTTCTCTTCTTCCGTTTCTGCATGGATGACGGAGTATCGGAGATTGGTCCTCGCCGCTGTGGAGGCAAATAGCTCAAGTTCCAATCCCAGTTTCCGGTGGAAATAGTCACGGATGTCGGAAATGACCTTCTGTTTGGCGGTGGCGGTGAAGCAGGAAACAGGAATGGTCACGTGGTCGCCTTTTGTCTCCTGGATTTTCCGGATGAAGTCGCCGATGTAGAGGTAGTCCACGCGGAAATCATGGCCCCATGCTGAGAAGCAATGCGCCTCGTCGATGACGAAACGCACCACATTGCGGGAAAGAAGTAATTTTTCGAGGGTTTTGGAACGCAGCATTTCCGGCGCGATATAGAGTATGGATGCACTGCCGTCGGCAACCCTTTCGAAAGCGTTCGTCCGCGAGATGGGATCCAGAAGCCCGTTGATGGCGACCGCCTCGGTGATACCCTTCTCCGCGAGGTTGTCCACCTGGTCCTTCATCAGCGACTGGAGCGGCGAGATGACCACGGTGAGGCCGTGTTCGTTCCGTCCCGCCATGATGGCCGGAAGTTGGAAGGTCAGCGACTTGCCGCCGCCGGTAGGGAAGATGGTGAGCAGCGATTTACCGTCCACCGCTGCCTGTACCGCTTTTTCCTGCATCGGCTCGCCGTCGAAGGTGCGGAATTCGTTATATCCGAAAATGGATTGTAGGTTCTTGTGGATGTCCAAACGTTCCTCACAGTAGGAACACGATTGGTGGCAGGGAGTGTCGCAAAGCAGTTTTAGGACACGTTCGACGAGTGGAAAATGGTAGAGCACCCATGGTGGCGTGATGGAAAAGGTGTCGCCGCAGTGGATAAGGGCGAGGGCGTAGGCAAGCTCTGTCGGGTGTTCCGAGACGAGTCTCGAGATGTCAGCATGGTCGCAGATTAACCCTTTGAATTGCGCCTGAATCAATTCCGCCAAGTCGTTTTCTCTTTCTTCGAAGCCGATATAGTCGAAAAATCCCTCGAATTCCTCTCGTTTGTGCAAAAGAAGAAAATAGATAGACTGCATTTCTTTGGACAGGTTGTTGAATGCGGAGATTTCATCGTAGAAAAGGTCGCGTGCTTTCAGACTGTCATTGAGCGGGTTGTTCACTTCCTCCACCTGCAACTTATCATCCTTTAGAAGTTTATGGTATGGACGCCGAGGAAAAAGGAGAGGGGAGAGGTACAGCGTGTCGATGGCCTTCTTTCGTTTGAGGCCGGGGATATCGGCAATGTATCTGAGGTCGTGATGGAGAATGTTGTGACCGCAGAGATATTCAGCGCTGCGGATGAACTTCGCGAATTCATCCTTCGAGGCCGCGTGGAACTTCTCTTCCGGTTCGATGAACGCCCCGAAATCATAGACTTTACGACCGTCTGCGGAGACTTCGGTGTCGATAAAGGCGACAACGTGACTCTTCTCCGCCGATGGCGAGAAAGAATTGCGTATCCTGTTCAGGTATTCTTGAATGCTGGGCATGGACTTCTGCACACAAAATCATTTCAAGGCGCAAAAGTAGCATTTTTAACAATTGATTCTTAAAAAATGTGATTCTGCGACGCTGGGAAGCGTCGCCTCCTATGCATCGCCTCGCTCAAATAAAAACAGATACAACATTATAAAGTGTAATCCGCGCCGATTCGCGCGATCCGTGGAGATCACCTCCGCGCCAGGCCTCACTTCCCCCTCTTCCTCGCGAACTCCGCCTTGGCCCGCTCCATCTGCTCGCGGAAGGCCGCGCTGGTCTGCAAGGCCGCGTAGGCAATGCTGGCCGCCGCACGGCTGGCATCCACGTCGCTCTGCCAGTGGGCACCCTCGATGACCCGGCTCTCACCGTACATCCAGCCGCGGGCGAAGATGGTGTCGGCACGGGCGGGGTTGATCTCCGCCAACAGCAGAGCCGCCAACCAGCCGCGAACCGTGTGCCCCGACGGATAGCTCCCCTCACCGCTCAGCTCAGCCTCCGTCTCCGTCGAAAGCAAATGCTCCTCGTACATCTCGAACGGCCGCTTACGGTGATAGTATGCTTTCGGCGCGACCCGCATCGGGTCGGTGGTGACCAGACTCGTCTCCATCAGCTTCCAGATCTCGGGTGTCTCCGTTATCGAAATCGTCAGCCCGAAGGGGATGCTGAACTCGGCCAACAGCGCCTCGTAGGTCCACACCGCGTCGCGCCGGGCGATGGCGGCGCGCGCGGAGTCGGCACGCTGGGTCTTCCCCCACTGGTAGCGCACCACGTCGTATGCGAACTCCGGACTGTCGAAGGCCGGCGGCGCAGGCAGACACTTGATCAGGTCCGGCAGATCCTGCACGGGGATATACGGCTGCACAGCCTTTTGCTGCGCCCAAACATTCATCGTCGCCAATGTGGCGACCGCTGCGATGAGAATCAATCTTTTCATGCTCGTTCGATATTTTGACATGCTACCCCAGAACATTTTAGGACTGGAGTGCAAAAATACATTTTTTTGATAAAAAAGCCCTCACACCGACGGCGTGATGAACACCCGCCAGGAACCGGTTTCGTCTTTGTTAATGTAGCCTTTCTCCAGCATTGTTTGGAGCATTTTCTGAATAGCGGAACGGTTGATGCCTATCGCTTCCTGCAAGTATGAATAGGTGGCGTTCTTCTCGATTTTCAGCTCACGGAGGATTTTGGCATAGTTGGATGACCGGAACGCGATGCGCTCGCCGTCGTACCACCAGATGTTCTCACTCTTGTCTGTGACGAACAACACATCATTTTCTATTTCATGGGCAATCAGATTTGCCATGTATTTATGGAATGGGCGAATCTCCCTCAGCGAGGCGTGCGCACCGTCGTGCGGGGCTGCACCCACAATCAAGTCGGCCTGGTGCAATGCCTCCAGATAATCTTGTTTTGACTTGCTGCGTACCACAATCATCGGGTATCCGTGCCGTGACAGGATATAGTTGAACATCAGGCGGGCGATGCGCCCGTTGCCGTCCTCGAACGGGTGGATGCGGATGTAACGGTAGTGGAACAGCACGGCCAACTCCACGGGCGACAGCTTCCCTTCCGCCTCCGCCTTGTTGTACCAATCGACAAGGTCGGTCATCAGGGCCGGGGTCTCTTCCGGCGAGGCGTATTCGAAATGGTCCCCATAGCGGGTGATGACACTGTTCGGACGGGTTTTGTACTGCCCCGCGTGAACAGTGTAGCTTGTCTGCATCCCCCCGGGAAGGTTGCGATAGACCGTGTAATCCTCGCGCAGCAATGTTTTGTGCAGCGTTCGGATGAAATTCTGTGTAAGAGGCTGTTGCGTCTCCAATGCCTCAATTGACATCATTTTCAGACCGACGTTGCTGGCCTTCATCTCTTCATAATCACGGAATTCCGCCATTCCTGACACTTTGCCGAACAACAACAGCAACTCCGTTTGGCCATACGTCAGCGTGTTTCCTTCGATGTGGTTCGAGTTGTAGTTGAAATCCACCGTGAACCTTCGACTCAATCTGTTCCTGTCAGTCTCCGACAAAGGTTGAATACCCTGCCATTTTTCCAATGCTGCTTGTAACTTCTTGTTCTCCATAACAATTGTTTACCACTTTTTTTGGTGGTAAGATTACCACCAATTCGGGTGCAAAAATACATTTTTTTATGTTTCCGCAATAGCGCGTTCATAATACTATGTATGAAAAAATGGATTTTGTTACACTGGGGACTGAAAAAAACGTGTTTTGCAAAACGCAATTTTGTGTACTTTTGCCGCACAAAAATGAAACCACTATGAAACTTGCGGAAGCATTGAGTATCAGGAAAGACTTGCAGAAACGCATCCAGCAGATCGGGATGCGTATCCAGAACAACGTGAAAGTGCAGGAGGGCGACGAGCCGTTGGAGAAACCGGAGGAGCTGATGAAGGAACTCGACACCTGCCTCGTGCAGCTGGAGGAGCTCATTTGGCGCATCAACGCCACCAACATGCAGACGAAGAGCAGCGACGGGGTCACGCTGACCCAGCTGATGGCGCGCAAGGACGTGCTGACTATGCGGGTAGCCACCCTGCGCAACATCTTCGAGACGGCCTCCGCCGGACAGGATCGCTACTCCCGTTCGGAAATCAAGACGGTGACGGTGGTCGATGTGAAGGCCATCGGGAAGCTGGTGGACGACTGCTCTGCCCGTCTGCGCCAGCTGGACATGGAAATCCAGGCACTCAACTTCCAGACAGAGCTGATATAACGACAGCCCCCCGCATCTGTAGGGCGAACCGAAAAAAACGATTTTCTGATCGTCTATCTGACCGCTGCTCGGAGCCGGCAGCACCCGTTCCTTTCGAACATCACGGCGCAGGCTCAGCACGTTGTCATCCGAATGCACGGCTCAGGCCGCACAGCGCACTACCGCCCGGTTGACTATGGATGTGGGGACTGTTTTTGTATATTTCCGATATCGAAGTTAAAGACAATTAACGTTCTTCTATTGCTCCGTGAATACAAGGTAGTAAGCGTCGGCCGGGTCGCCGATTCCCACACTCGGGGTGTACAAGTAAACGGCCACCTTCTTAGATGAATTCCCATAATAATGCTGGAACTCCTTCTGTCGGGAGACACTCTGCCAGATATACTGCAAATCCCTCTCGTCGGTCACAGTCTCGTAGTGCCCACCATCGTTGATGAAAGAAATGCGGCTTTGCCCAGGGTAGGGGAGTCCGTTGTCCATCGGCAGACCGGCACGGAAGTTGTTCGGGAAGTTCAGCTCGCCGCAACCGCTCCAGATGATGGAACCGTCCATCAGCAGGTTGTTGGTGTTGCGGTAGAAGAGTTTGATGTAGCCGAAGTCTCCTGGCGCTTGATATTGCGAAACAAACGGGATTTCGTTGCCGGAGTTGAGTTTGTTAGTGACGTTCAGCGCGTAAAAACCTTTGTATCTGAAAGTGAGATAGTCCACCTTGGAAATCAGGATGTGCTTTTGGAGGTCTGTCTCTTGCAAATCGCTCTCCGTGAAATCGTTGGAAGGCTGCCCGGCAAGGTGGTTGATGATTTGCATGTAAACGCCACTGAGATCGGGCATCAGCACCAAACTGTATCGGTTAGCGTAGAAGTCGTTTCCATAGAAGCTGGCGGTTAGGCCATCAGCAAGAGGGACGGGTGCGAGGGCATCGAGGAGTGCTTCAGGACTATCGAAGTGCTGGTTCCCGTTTTCCCATCCTGTACAGAGGTTGAAAGATTTTCGGACTAAATTTGTGTATGATACCGAGTTCCGTATCTCGTTCATCCATTGCACGAAACCTGGTTTCAAAATGTCGAAGTCACTGTCTTTGAGGGTCAGCGCGACATTGCCAGTGGAGTAGATTTTCGCCTCCTTGGTGACACCGTTCTCCGTTTTCAGGAACTTGTTGCCATCTCCGGCAACAAAACCGTGTTCGGTCAGCAAGGCAGCGGCTTCCGACTGCGACTTGCCGATGCAGGCCTTGAGCAGGGTGAAGTCGTTGGTGACGGGCTCCGGCACTTCGGGTGTGTATTCGATGGGTTGCGGCTCCGAAGGCAGCGGGCCGATGGGCTCGGGTGAACAAGCTGAGAAATATATGGCCAGGATTATTCCGGCCAATATCATAACGCGCTGGGATATATTACGCTTTTTCATTTTGTGAATTTTTGATGCTGCGAAAATAAGGTTTTTCTATTATAAATGGATGCAAAAAATTAAAAAGGTTACATTTTTAGAGTATCCAAAACAGTGGTGTCCGCTAATCGTGGCTGCGGAGTTTTTTTGTACTTTTGCCGCCAGTTTCAAATATTCTGATTATGACTGAAAATCAACAATATAACGAATCGGGTCATCCCGCCTCCCTCTACGAGGAAATCCTTCACCGCCAGGACCCCGAGCAGGCCGAACACCTGAGCCGTTTCTTCAAAACCGGCAAGGGCGAGTACGGCGAGGGCGACAAGTTCCTCGGCATCAAGGTGCCCGTGACGCGGGAAGTCGTGAAGGCCTGTTGGCGGGAAACCAGCCTGCAGGACTTGGAAGAATGCATCGCCAGCGAGTATCACGAGGTGCGGCTCGCCGCGCTGCTGGCGCTGGTGGAAATCTTCCGCCACAACAAACCTCAGCAACAAGATTGCATCGACTTTTACCTTGCGCATACCGACCGGATCAACAACTGGGATCTGGTGGACCTGAGCTGCTATCCCCTGCTGGGGGTGTGGCTGCTGGACAAGGACCGGCAGCTGTTGTATGACCTGGCCAGAGATGGAAAAACCAT
>ONQE01000202.1 GCA_900319925.1 uncultured Bacteroidales bacterium
CCAACGACCTGGGTGCCGATTCATTGGACACCGTCGAACTGATCATGGAATTTGAGAACGCCTTCGGCATCAAGTTCCCGGAAGAAGATGCGGAAAAGATCGCCACCGTTGGTGACGCTGTCGCATACATCGAAAACCTTCTCGCATCGAAGTAAAATCATCCGTTTACAAGATCCGTTTGTGATGAACCTCAAACGAGTTGTTGTAACAGGCATTGGCGCCTTAACGCCAATAGGTAACAATGTGGCCGAGTACTGGGGCAACCTGCTCAAGGGTGTGTCCGGTGCAGGCCACATTTCATATTTCAATACGGAGAATTTCAAGACCCGTATCGCCTGCCAGCTAAAGAATTACGTGCCCACCGACCATTTCACCAACAAGGAACTCTCGAAACTGGACCGCAGCTCGCAATATGCGCTCATCTCCACCGAGGAAGCGCTTGAGGACGCGCATTTCGACTGGGACCGTCTCGACAAGGACCGGGTGGGAGTGGTGTTCGGCACCGGTATCGGCGGGTTGACCTCCTCCGAGGAGGCCGTGCAGCAGTTCATGCTGCAAGACCGAGTCCCGCGTTTCAGCCCCTACCATCTGCTGCGCGTGCTGGCGAACACCGTGGCCGGCAGCATCGCCCTGCGCTACGGGTTCACGGGACCCAACTACATCACCACCTCCGCGTGCGCGTCATCGGCTAACGCCATCTCCGACGCATGCTACGCCATCGCCATCGGCAAGTCCGACGTCATTGTCACCGGCGGTACCGAATCGGCCATCATCGAGCTGGCCGTCGGCGGATTCAACGCCATGCGTGCGCTGAGCGTGCGTAATGACGACCCCGAACACGCCAGCCGCCCCTTCGACCGCGACCGCGACGGCTTCGTGATGGGGGAGGGGGCTGCCACGCTCATCCTAGAAAGCCTCGAACATGCGAAGGCTCGCGGCGCACGCATTTACGCCGAAGTCGTCGGCGTGGGCATGTCGGCCGACATCTACAATATCGTGGCTCCCGATCCCAACGGCAAAGCCGCCGTCCAGTCGATGGAGAGCGCCCTGCGGAGTGCGGATCTGCGTCCCGAGGATGTCGATTACATCAACACGCACGGCACATCCACCCCGCTGGGAGACCTTTCGGAGTGCCGCGCCATCGCGAAGCTCTTCGGCGACCACGCCCCCAAGATGGCCATCAACTCCACGAAGTCGATGACCGGCCATCTGCTCGGCGCAGGCCCTGCCGTCGAAAGTGTGGCCATCTGCTGCACGATGCGCGACGGCTTGGTGCACCCCACCATCAACCTCGACCACCTCGACTCGCTGATTCCCTCCAACTGGAACTTCGTCCCTGGCGAGGCCATCGCCCGCGAGGTCAAGGTCGTCATGACCAATTCCTTCGGGTTCGGCGGCCACAACGTCTCCCTGCTGTACAAAAAGTTCGAGGAGTAACGTATGCCGCTGACAGATAAGGAAATAAGGACTTATTTCAAGAATATTTTCGGCTTCCGGATCCGGCATGTCAACCTGTTCCGTACCGCGTTGATGCATCGCTCGGTCAGCGGACTCTCCCAAATCGGACACCGCGAGAACAACGAGCGTCTCGAATACCTCGGAGACGCGGTGCTAGGGGCCATCATCGCCGACTTTCTCTGCCACAAATACCCCTCCGCAACCGAGGGAAGCCTCACACAAATGCGCTCCAAGTTAGTGAACCGCAAGCAGTTGGGAGACCTTGCCCACAAGTTGGGACTCTCTGATATCGTGGAAACCGCCGGCAATATCAATTCCAAGAACATTCCGGGCAACACTTTCGAGGCGGTGGTCGGTGCTATCTACCGCGACCAAGGCTACAAGCGTACTGCCCGCATCCTCCTCGACCACATTTTCCTGGTGCACCTCGATATGGATACCGTCTTGGAAGAGGACAAAGATTTCAAGAGCCGCCTCCTGATTTGGGCGCAACATAACCATCACAAGGTGGTCTTCAACCACGAGTCGGAACCCGACGCGCACTGCGAGCTGTTCCGCGCACACGTCTCTATGGATGGCGAACCGCTCACGGAAGCCGTTAGCAACTCCGTGAAAGGCGCCGAGCAACGGGCTGCCGAGCTGGCCATGGAGAAGTTGGGAATTTGATTTCGATAACAATCATTTAATCAGATAGTTTTCTCGTTTATCTAAAGAGACACTTTCAACACTTGCGTATGGAAGAGAAGAAGAAAAAGAAAAAGACTTTCTTGGAGAAACCGCTCTATCCGGGCGGCGCGAAAGCGTTGCGTGAGTTCGTCAATGCGCATCTGCAATACCCGCAGGATGCTATGGAAAGTCGCATCGAAGGCGTGGTGACCGTCGCCTATCAGGTGAATGATGACGGCTATGTGGAGAGTCCGGTGATTGTGAAGAGCCTGTGCCCTTCGTGTGACGCAGAGGCATTACGCATCGTGCAACTGCTCCGCTACGACAAAGCCCGCAACCGAGGCATCCGCCTGAAAATGAACAGCAAGCTGAATATCAACTTCCGTCTCGGCCCTGCCCCTCAAGGCCCAACTGTCACCTATACCTACAAACCCTCTTCCAAAAGTTCAGGGAAGGGCAAGTCTAAATCTTCGGGTGGATACAGCTATTCCATCTCTTGGTAATAGGGGACCGGACCGCACTTTTGGCGCTGTCCAATGCCTATAACTTGCGGAATATTAGCGGTTAGCGACTATTTTCCGATACAGAATTTTCCGAAAATATTGTTCAACAGA
>ONQE01000086.1 GCA_900319925.1 uncultured Bacteroidales bacterium
GCGGTTGAGCTCGGTGAGCAGGTCCATGACCTCCACGGAGGTCTTGGAGTCGAGGGCGCCGGTGGGCTCGTCGGCCAGCAGGATGCGCGGCTGCGTGATGAGCGCCCGCGCGATGGCCACGCGCTGCTTCTGACCGCCCGACAGTTCGTTGGGGTAGTGCGTGGCCCAGTCCGCCAAACCGAAATGCTCCAGGAGGTGCATGGCCAGCTCGTTGCGCTTCTTGCGGCTCACCCCTTGGTAGTACAACGGCAGCTCCACGTTCTCCACCGCCGTCTTGAAGTTGATGAGGTTGAACGACTGGAACACGAAGCCAATCATCCGGTTGCGGTAGTGCGCCGCCTCCTTCTCGCTCAGATTCTTGATGAGCTTGCCGTCTAACCAGTATTCTCCCTCGTCATAGTTGTCGAGGATGCCGAGGATGTTCAGCAACGTGGATTTCCCTGAGCCGGACGCCCCCATGATGGAGACGAACTCGCCCTCGCCAATCCCGAGGTCGACGCCCTTCAGCACGTGCAACGGCTGCCCGTTGTCGTAGGTCTTGTGGATGTTGTGCAGTTCTATTAACATAGTTTAAGGTTTATGGTTTAACGTTTAAGGTTTAGGGCTCATCTTAAACCTTAAACGTTAAACCTTAAACTAAATTATATGGAGTCCGTTTCTTTCTTCGTGCTGATATTCAAGTTCACCCCCTTATCCGGACTGGTGTGGATGGTGATGTCGTAGGTGGTGTTGTCGTCGCGGAGGCCGTCGAGGACGGGGTCGATGATGCTGTCGAGCTCCGTGGTGCCGTAGTAGCTGTCGGTGGTGACGAAGTCGTTGTTCTCGAACCAGCGTTCCCACTGTTCGCCGGTGCGCTCGAGCCGTTTGCCGATGTCGTCGTGCTTGCCCGCTTCTATGCCGAAGCCGATGATGCCGAAGAGGCTGAGCAGCCACACCGCCAGCAGAATCCAGCCGGTCCCTTTGTGCTTGCGCTCGCCGCCGGCCGCACGCACGCACAGGATGGCGATGCCGATGACCGGGCAGAGCAGGAAGAGGGCGCAACTGCCTAACAACCCCATGTCGATGGCGTTGCCGAAGCTGTCGGGCTCGTGGGTGAGCAGGGCCACGAATATGGCGATGAAGATGCCCAACACGCACAGCGCCAGACTGGCACCGATGATGATACCCAGCACAATCAGGCAGATTTTCAGGATCTTGCCGAAGGTGGTGGCACCGTCGCTGTGGGCCACGGGATCCATCTGGAAGTTGTCGATGTTCTCCAACGTGGGCTCAATGCCCTGCATCTCCAGGAATTGGGCTTTCGTCTTGGCCTCGGGCATGGCGATGAGCAGGATGAGGTAGATGAGGATGCCCCATCCGAGGCTCGCGAAGGCCAGGATGACGAACAGGATGCGCATGATGGCGGGGTCGAGGTCGAAATAGGCCGCCAGACCGCTCGCCACGCCGCTCACCATGCGGTCGTTGCTGTTGCGGTAGAGCTTGCGGGTGCGACGGGACTTCCGTTCGGGCGTCTTGCCGCCGTTTGCGGAGGCACTCTTGTCCGCGAAGGCGCTCTTGTCTGTGGAAGCAGCGTTCTCCGTCTGGCCCTCACCGCTCTCGTCCTCGAACTGCTCGGGCTTTCCGATAACTTCGATGACCTCCTCCACATCGTTGGTCTCCACGACATTGCGGTTCTGAAGCTTGTAGGTCAGCAGCTCCGCCATGCGCTCTTCGATGTCGCGGATGATTTCGGTACGCTCCTCTTCGGGAAATCTTTTTTCAATGTCGGCGAGATACTGGCTCAGCCGATCGCAGGCGTCCTCGTCAATGTTGAACACGAATCCGCCAAGGTTGATTGTCAAGGTCTTTTTCATATTTCTGATTCTTTATTTTCGTTTGATCCCCACACTGCGGCTTCGCCTCTCTGTGTCCGGCCCCACACTGCGGCTTCGCCTCTCTGTGTCTGGCCCCACACTGCGGCTTCGCCTTGTGTGGGGTTATTAGCGCTTCGCGCGTTTTGTCCCTTCGGGACTGTTTAAGGAATTATGTCTATAAATATCACTTAGTTCGTAATAGCTGGATGGCGTTGGCGAGCTCCTCCCAGCCGGTCT
The DNA here is from genome assembly GCA_900319925.1 of uncultured Bacteroidales bacterium. GTDB lineage: Bacteria > Bacteroidota > Bacteroidia > Bacteroidales > WCHB1-69 > F23-D06. The sequence goes on from ONQE01000086.1 coordinate 2,091, forward strand.
CCAGTTCGGCGAGGAAAGCCTTGCCGGATTCGGTGAGCTCGTAGTACTTGCGCGGGGGACCGGAAAGCGATTCCTGCCATTCGTATTGCAGGATGCCGTTGTTCTTCAGTCGCGAGAGAAGAGGGTAGAGGGTGCCCTCCACCACAATCATCTTCGCCTCCTTCAACTCGTTGATGATGTCGGACACGTATGCAGGCTTCTTGTTGATGATCAATAAGATGCAATACTCAAGATACCCTTTCCGCATCTGTGACTTCACGTTTTCCGCATTGATGTTCATCGTTCTTTTCTTTGAATTTGACGCGGCAAAGATACATTTTATTTAGTACCTTGCATCGCATAGTACTAAATAAAGTTATCAACACCTTCTGTTCATATATGAAAGCCTTCCTTAAGCCGTCCCGGAGGGACAAAACGCGCGAAGCGCAGGTAACCCCACACAAGGCGAAGCCGCAGTGTGGGGATCTAAGCCGTCCCGGAGGGACAAAACGCGCGAAGCGCAGGTAACCCGTGTCAATCCTCTTTCCGCAAGAAATCGTCCAAATCCATCAAGTTGGAAGGGTTGACAATCTTGTCGAAGAGGATGTTTTCCTTGTTGGAATCCAGTTCGATGCACCGCAGGTTGATCCATTCGTTGAAGTAGTAGCGGTATTCGTTCGTGGTGTCGCAATAGACGGGGATTTTGTTTATTTTCAGTTCGTTCGCATCCCTTGTTTCTTCAAGCGCCTCGAAAAACTCGTTTATCTGCGAGGGGTTGTTGTTGATGAGAATCACAGCCGTTTTGTTCTTCAGGAAAGAGGAACGGTTCTTTTTGAGCAACTGTTGGTACGCAGGAACGCAGGAGGGACAGGAGGCGGCGGGGATAATAACAAATCTTTCGAAGTAGGCATAGCGGTCACCGATGATTTTCCGGATATAGTTTGAGAACGCCTTTCCCTTGGGCAGTTTCGGATAGTCGCGGTTGTACTTTTCCCTTCGTTCCTTGATTTGTTCCTTCAGCGTTGCCCCGTCCCCTTTGGCTATGGAGTAGGTGAAGTAGGTGTAGGTGAGCTTCGGCTGGTTCCGTTTGAACAGCAGAAAACCCTCCTTATACGGGATAATCTCATGCCCATAGCCTTCCGGCAGGATGCCTTCCCCGATTTTGTGCATGTTTTCATCCAGAATCGCAAAAGAATAGAGGTAATTCACATACTGGGTGGCGAAGGGTCCGTCGGTGGTGTCGCAGTTCACCTTTGCGGTCCAGTAGAGCTGTTTGTGGCGGGGATCGTAGAAAAGTTCCTCAAACTGTGAACGGTAAGGGTCAAACTGCGGGTTGTCCTCCGTCAACTGGTAGGGCTGAATCTCCCCGATGGTCTCGAAAGGGACGGTACACGAGGCAATCTCGCCTGTCTTCAGGTTGTATTTGTACAGCAGCGGCGAAGACCCGAAGAAGATAAACAGATGGTCGTCCGCATCCAACCCTCGGGGATAATTGTAGTGGTAGCCCCAGTAATGCCCTTCGGGAGCCGCAGGGGGCGCAATGGGCAGCCTGCTTGCATGGTGGTTTTTAAGGTCGATGATCCCGATCACGCTGTCGTTGGGCACCCCGGGGAAGTGATGTCCCCAATGGAGCATAGGCACCGCAATTTTGTCCTGTTTGCACACCAGCGGGAACCGGAAATAGGAGACGAACATCCGTTCTGGGTCGGTGATGTCGGGCCGACGGCTGGTTTTCACGGGGAAGTCGTACAGAGAGACCGTATCGACAATGCGCTGGTTCCGATCCACCCAAAAGAGTATCCCGTCGTGCAAATCACGCTCGTACGAGGGGTTTGCGGCGACAAGGACAGTGTTTTGGTCCAGAAAGCAGTAATCGTCAATTTGGCTGTGCGGCCGTACTTTCAATGACACGGAATCCAGCAGCACCGAGTCCGTAACATTGTACTTGAGGTACTGTTGCGACGTCCATTTTATCCCCTCGGCCACCAGATGCTCCCCGTCAAAATAGTGCGACGACAGCCCATAGTAGGGACAATCGCGGTTATAGGCATGGTCTATCACGATGTCATACTCCTCCTTCAGCGACACCACAGCGGTGCGGTCCTTACCGCCTTGGGCGGAGGCGGTGAGGGTGATGAAAAGGGTGGCAAGAGTGGCCACGAAAAGGGATAGTTGGTTTTTCATATTGTTGGGGTTTAATGGGTTAGCAGTTAGTAGTTAGCAGTTAGCAGTTGGTCGGTAGGGGCAAGGGCTCGGTAGATGGAACGTTATCGTCAACGTTTCTCCAAATCACCACCCATTCCCCGTTCTTACGACCACCTTTGCGTTCCAGTGCGCCATATTGCTGTAGCAGGCCGATGTTGAATTTCACACCGTTCACCGTGATGTTCCCCAATGCATCCGCCACATTCTGTCTTGTTGCTTTGGGGTAGTCTTTCAAATAGTCAAGTATTCTCTTTTGGGTAGTGAATTCCAACTTATATTGAACCGTGGTGGATTCACCGAGGCTGCACAATTCTAAGAGTTCCTGTTCTGTCATTTCGTCCTAAATTCTTTTCTTTTTCGCGTTTTCACAACCGTGTTCATGCAAACACATTAGGCTGCAAAAATAAAAAATTCCATTAAAAGAAGAACGATGTTAGTGACGCAATACCGACTCCCGTAACTGCAAACTACTAACTGCTAACTGCTAACTCCTCACCACCTTTCTCACCACGCTCACCCCTCGCTCGAAGTTGATCTTCACGAGGTATGTGCCGTGGGGCGAATCCAGGAGGGTGGCCACGAAAAGTAAGAGTTGTTTTTTCATGTTGTATTGGGTTTGTTATTCGATAATGACTTGTTTTTCGGAACAAAAGAGAATCTTACGGCTCACGACCTCGTGCCAGCGGCACGAAATCTCAATAACCCCATACCAGCGGAACGAAGTGAAGCGCAGTGTGGGGTGGAAGGGGCGATGAGGGTACCTGCGTGCAGAATGCACGCCACTACATGTATAGCAGTGGAGGATGTCCATCGATGGTGATAGTAGTGTGTCTCCGACACACAGCTGCGCGCCCCAGTCGCGTACCCCACACGGCACTCACTCCGTTCGTTTCGTGTGGGGTTACTAAGATGGCGTGCATCCTGCACGCGGCGAATGGCATCGGTACGTACTACTTATACTTTACCAAGTCCCCTTCCGCGTACGGAATCCCTATCAGCAGGGCGGGAATGTACGAAAACCGGACGTTCACAATGGCGTCCGCCTGCTGCTTCTGCGCCTGCTTCTGCAAAGCATAAACGAGCTGCTTGTTCGAGGCGAATACAAATCCGCTTGCCTCCACATGGCCGATCACCTCGTAGGCTCTGTCAGGCTTCTCCGTGGAATAGTAGCACTGGATGGTCTTTGTTGAGGTGTCGTTCTTGGCTTTCGGGGTGGTTGACACGAAACTCCCCGTCGCGCAGGAGGAAACCAATATCGCACATGCGATAAAGAACATTGCTCTTTTCGTTGCTTTTTTCATTGTTTTGGGTTTTAAAAGATGAATAATTGTTTTGGGTACACTATCTGCAACTGTTCATTTGTATAAGCATGATGCAAAAAGTGCAAAAGGTTACACCTTGCCGAATATTATGTTTGCGGCAGGAATGCCGCAGTTCCTTTTCCGTCGCAAAAATACCATTCTTTCAGTGACTTATCAGGCAAAGAAACATCAAAAAAAATTATTCGGCGGCGAAATGCATTTTTATATTTTCGCCGCCGAATGGAAAAAAATGTATTTTTGCAAACTCTCTTTATAACGATACATATATGGAAAAGATGACATTGTTTCACGGATCGGCGAAGGTGATAGAAGAACCTGTTTTCGGTGCAGGAAACCCCAAAAACGACTATGGCTTAGGGTTTTACTGCACGAAGGATTTGGAATTGGCCAAAGAGTGGGCCTGTGCGGAACTGCGGGGCGGTTTCGCGAACAAGTACTTGTTGGAGACACAAGGTCTGGAGACTTTGCGTCTGAATGAGAAGCCTTATCACATTTTGAACTGGCTTGCCATCCTGCTGGAGAACAGAACCTTTTTCACCTCTTCGGGGCTTCCCACGGAAGCACGTAACTATTTGTTGGATAACTTCCTTCCAGCATATAAAGACTACGATCTCATCATCGGATATCGTGCCGACGATTCTTATTTCTCCTTTGCGAGCGCATTCCTGAACAACACTATCTCGTTAGAGCAGTTGCGCCGGGCAATGCATTTGGGGCTCTTGGGGGAGCAGGTGGTGCTCAAAAGTGCCAAGTCCTTTGAATCCTTGCATTTCGAAGGTTTTATCCCCGCCGACGGGAATGTCTATTTCCTGAAGCGGCAGGCACGGGACAGACAAGCACGGGAAGATTACAAAAAGGAAAAAAGTGCCGAAAAAGCGGCGGATGCCGTTTATATGATTGATATTTTAAGACAAAAATGGAACAATGATGACCCGCGCCTATAACGAACTGTATCTCGAAGACACCATGCGCAACATGGGGGTCATGCTGGACTATGCCGTCCGGGAATGCCACCACGACATCGGGTGGTTCTACAACCTGTTTCTCACCAGCGGAATATCCGAGCAGGTGGCGATTGGCAACGTCCGATACATCGCCGGGATGTCCGGGGTGGAAATGGCCAACGAGGTGATGAGGAGAACCACCGGCAAAAGCAAGGCCGAGGCGGTCTATATCTGCGATGGGGACACCCCTGAATACTGGGCAGGATGGGCGCTGGCCTTCTACCAATGGTTTTCGGCCCGCTCATTCGAGCAACTGCAACGGGACGGACTGAGCATCGAAATCGTCATCTCCCTCTACCCGACCCACCACGAGGCGGACCTCACCAAGTTCGCCCAAACCGCCGATGCCATCATCCGAGAACATACGGAGAAGCATCCCCGCAGCCTCAAAACGCTCCGCAAGGAGGCGCATCTCACGCAACAGGAGCTTTCAGAGCTGAGTGGCGTAACTCTCCGGATGATACAAGCTTACGAGCAAGGCGACCAGGACATTCGCCGCGCCGAGGCCCGCGCCGTGTTCGCCCTTGCCCGCGCCCTCGGTTGCCGCGTTGAAATGCTTTTCGGGTGAGGGGAAGAAGGGCCTGTTGAACACAAAAAGAGGTGAACACCTCTGGTCAATTTATCGCTTGTTTCTTCCCTGCCATGAACTGATAGCCAATATTGAGGCCGATAGTCGTCATATTGAGCAACATTCTTCCTGACGACTGGTATTTGGCAGGGAATGACTGAATCGTACCATAGACAAAACTCATCCGTTTGGTGAAATCCACATTGAAGCTGAGACCGAAAACAAAATTATGGCTTGGATTCTTGCCATGTACTAAGAAATTAACGCTTCCCGACAGGTTTGGAATCCAATATCCTTCTTGATGACAATACAATTTGGAAAGTCCATATTGAATACCCGTACTATAATCAGAAGGATTGTAAATACAATCAATATAGCATTCGCTAAAGTAAATACTACCGTCTGGATAAGTTATGAATTGACCAAACTCGTCTTCAATATCTTGAGCACTTTTCACCAACGGTTTTACAGACAAGCCCAACTCGCATTGCATCAACATCTTGACATGGATGGGCTTAAGATAGCTTGCTTGGATGGAGAAGCCCGAAAAACGATTCAGGGCAAGAATAGTATTGTCAGAATCATGCCAGCCGACAGCTCCATTCGCCCACACGGTGTCGGCAGGAACCACTCCTTCCAAGGTTACATGTCCCTTTCGGAAGAAAAGGCCAAAAGGGATGCCTATGGAAAAGCCAAAACCTTTTGCAAATGTACAGCTGTATTTCAGACTCAGCTCGGGGGTGTAAGTATTGTCAATCTTAGGCGTTATCGGACCTTCCCTGTCAATGGTCTTGCCACCGATGGCTATGCCGTTGTTCAATTGCAAGGAAACCGCATGTATGGGTTTGGTGAAATCAAAAGTGGTGGGCTCGATGGATTTCCTATGTTTCTTGCGGTCAAAGGTTTTGGGCAGTCCCACAAAGGCATATCCGAAATTAAGCCCTACAAAAGTAGATCCGTATGCAATATCACAATCATACTGGTTAAAAGGTGCTCCCAAAGAGAAATAGCCCTTGTAACGAGTCACAAAGCCCAAATTAACATTCACCCCAACAATGAAATTGCTACGCGGATTTCGTTTCCTATGCCACAAGAAATCCACCCCGAATGTCAAATCGGGCACCCATTTCCGATGGCAAGAACTGTTTGCAATGTACAATACAGAATTAGGGGTTATAAACATATCATCATAATATATGAACGCAAAAAAACGTGGTAAATAAAATGGGAATGATAATCCTATGTTGTAATTCGCAAATAAATAATCCGTTAGACTTTGCATATAAGTCGCTTTCAATTTCAGACCAACGTAGTCAATATTCAAAGGATTAAAATAGCCGATACTCATGTCAGGATTCTTATCTATCAATATTTCAGAATAAACTTTGTTAAGAAATCGTAATCCAAAAATATCGCTCATTAATTCTGCACTCCCTCCAAAACCCGATTTCGTTGTGAATTGATAGCCTAAGGATAATTCATTCCCGTATGAAATCAGCGGTGCCCAACCTAACGACGGATCACAATGATAGTCAAAATGCCCTTTGGGTCGAATGATGTTGTTGTACTGTATTGTGAATGAGTGGACCGTCTTATCCGAAAAAGGTCTTTTCCTGATGGTGTCATTGTGGGCGTGCGCCATCGTTCCTATTATCAGTACAAACGTAATACTAATAAGCTTTTTCATATCATTCTTGTTTTTTCGGTTTTCCCACGAGAAATACAACGCTCTTACTTAACCCTTATTAATAGTAGTGTCTCTCCGACACACGGTCTTGCGTATCTCACACGATGTGGAGACGCAAAATTTTGCGTCTCTACTCAGCCCCTATCTTCGCCACAAGCCTCCGAAACAGCTCCTCTGCGGTGGTCGCCTTGTAGCAGTCCGAGAAATCCATCGGGATGTCGGGGGCGAAACCGTAGGAGGTCTCGGTGCCGTCGGGGCCGAAGGTGCGCCAGGTGTTGAAACGGACAATCATCCCCGACGGTAGATTGAGCTGGTAGGGGTTGCCCGTGGCGCCGGAGGTCTTCTCCCCATAGAAAACGATGCTCTTGTCCTGATGTAGCCTCGATACCAACCATTCAGCGGCTGAAGCGGTGTTGTTGCCTTGAATCACCATCACTTTTCCCTTGAAATTGTCCGGGTAATAAGGGTTGGGGTACCTCGTGGAC
>ONQE01000089.1:0-2638 GCA_900319925.1 uncultured Bacteroidales bacterium
TAGTATCTTACCATCGCCACCACCATGAAGGCGGCGATGGCCACGGCGAGGCCGAGGATGTTGAGGATTTTTGGGGTTTTCATATCTGATTTGGTTTTTCGTTACAACTACAAACTGCTAACTGCTAACTACTAACTATATATCGGGCTCCTCCCGCAACGTCCGCAAGGTCTGCCACGCGGTGATGCCGAGGGCGAGGAGGGTGACGGTGAGGAAGACGGCGATAAAGACCCAGACGGGGATGCCGCTCTTGAAGGCGAAGTGCTGCTGCCACTTGTGGAAGAGGCTGACGGCGAGGGGTACGGCGGCGGCGAAGCAGACGGTGCAGATGATGAGTTGGTTGCGGATCATCTTCCAGAGCTGGTTGCCGGTGGAGGCACCATACACGCGGCGCAAAGTCAGCTCGCGGCGACGATAATGGCAGTCCAACATCACCATGCCCAACAAGCCGGTGAGCGTGACGAACAACGTGACCGCCCCGAAAAGCGCCATCAACTTGGCGAAATCGTCCTCTTTCTCGTATTCTTTGTCGATGGCATCCTTCAGCGAGGTGAACGGGCATAACTGTCCCATGTGGGCGCAAGCGGCGTCCATTTGGCTTACTAAAGACGCGTCAACTTTTTGTTTGCCAGCATCTTTCAGTTTGATGTAAATATACGGATCATTCCACACGAGTTCGTCATTGACCTTCGCAAAATAGATACAAGGTTTAATCTCATTGATGAGAGGCATATTATGAAAATCTTGCACAACACCATCAATGCCTGAATTGCGCCGATTCGAGTCTATTTCCCACTGCTTTGTCAATTTCAGAGCCGACTTGTTAAGGATTCTGCCATTACGCGATGCATTACAAACCTCTTCAAAGTCTTTGCCTTCCAGCATTTTGATACCAAAGAATCGGAAGAAATTGGCTGAAACCGTGCGGTCGCAAATCGACACCATTTCATCTCCGGCTTTAAGCGTCACCCTGCCGTAGGTGGCCCCTTGTCCCAGTATGGGATTCTCCGCCCAAGTAACATCCGCAATTTCCCCTAACTTTTTCCATTCGCCTTTCAAAGAGTCCAAAGTCTTACACTGAAAATCTTCCTGATACCCTTTGAGAGCAGGATTCGTAGTGTTTGGAGCTGACTTCTGAAATTGAGATACATAGATATTATCCGTTTCAAAGCCCACATCGGCGGTCTTCATCTGATGGTTCTGTACAAAAACCAATGTCATGAAGAGAATGATGGCGAAAGAGGCGAAAAATTGCACCACAGAGGCCGGGGTGGTCTGCATACGAAGCAACAGTTTGCGCCACTTGCCGTATTTCTCGGGGGTGGCGAGCTGACTCTTCAACGCCGATTCCACGTTAGCAGCGGCGGTGGTGTAGAATACCGGATACAGCGAGGCGACCACGGCCACCAAGAGGGTGACAGCGGCGGAAATCCACACCACAGGCAGGTTGTCCGCCAATTTCAGACTGATTTCCACGAACGGGATCACCTTCGTGCGGGCGCACACCTCCACGATGACTAACGCAATGAGGAACGCGATTACGGCGGAGAGCAAGAAACGTCCGAACATCTCCCAGCGAAGCTGCGCGTTGGAGCAACCCTCGATCTTGCGGATGTTCGTCTTGCGCAGATAGAGCGGCACCGTAGCCACCGCGTAGTTGGTGAAGTTCAGGAAGGCGAGCAACAACAGCACGACTCCAAACACGCTCAGCACTTTGGAAACCGTAGTGAACTGCTTTGCTTCCAAATTCCAGAAATTGTTGGGCGAAGAATAGTTGTCATGCAAAGAGCTAATCATCACATTGTCGATTTCCTGCGGTGCATCTTTATACTTTAGTTGATATTCCACATGGCTTAATGCCTCGTCGCCGGTGGTGTCAACATTGTCCCAATAAGCTTGATATGCTGTTTGATAACGATCCAACATCTTTTTCTTCAAGACATTAACCATCGTTGTATCTTTCACTTTTACATATAAATTACCGTAAAAGATGCCAGGTGGATAGTGACGAACCACCTCGTAATCATGCAGAGAACTATTTTGCGGCAGGTCTTTGAAAACGGCAATCACCGTAAGGGTATCAAGATCTGACGCTGATCGTTCTTGATTTCCGTTTGAGCCCAAGACAATCCGTTTCCCAATAGCGTTTCCGTGCGGGAACAAAATCTTTGCTAATCGGCTGGAAATCACCGCATTTCTAAAATCGGCAAACTTCTCCAAATTTCCCTCTTTAATTTCAACACCAAAGAAGGGAAAGAAAGACGGAATGGTCATTTGTATCTTAGAGATGGTGTCGGGTGCGGTGCTATTCTCCGCGGCCACCCGTTGCCAACCATAGCCGTAACCGCTCAATGTGCAGACATCGTCAATCTCTTCTAAAGGTTGCTCCGAGGATTGGATTTGGCTGTTACATTTCATAGGAAATCCTGTAAGCAACTGACAATCAGTACCCCCGGCTCGGACAGAACTCTCTATCGTATCGTTGCCTAAGTACATATTTTTCATGAGCCACACCGAGTAGATGCGGTCGGCACCGGGATACGACTTGTCGTACCGGAGGTCATAGTATCTTACCATCGCCACCACCATGAAGGCGGCGATGGCCACGGCGAGGCCGAGGATGTTGAGGATTTTTGGG
>ONQE01000089.1:2657-11846 GCA_900319925.1 uncultured Bacteroidales bacterium
TAGTATCTTACCATCGCCACCACCATGAAGGCGGCGATGGCCACGGCGAGGCCGAGGATGTTGAGGATTTTTGGGGTTTTCATATCTGATTTGGTTTTTTCGTTCTTGGATATCCCAGGGCTACGCTGCGCTCGCCCTGGGTTGGCATACTTCGGGCTTTCAGCCCTTTTGGAATGACGTTCAATATAATGGGGCTTTTCGTTACAACTGCTAACTACTAACTGCTAACTACTAACTGCTGACTACGGTTCCGTCCAGCAGTTTCACGATCCGATGCGCGAAGCCGGCGTCGTGGGCGCTGTGGGTGACCATGACGATGGTGGTGCCGGCGGCGTTGAGGTCGCAGAGCAGGTGCATGACGTCGAGACCGTTGTGGCTGTCGAGGTTGCCGGTGGGTTCGTCGCAGAGGATGAGCTGCGGGTTGGAGACGACCGCCCGGGCCACGGCGACACGCTGCTGCTGCCCGCCGGAGAGCTGCTGCGGATAGTGGCTGGCCCTGTGGATGACGCTCATGCGCTCCAGCACCTCGTTGACCTTCGCCCGCCGCTCCGACTTGCTGAGGCCGAGATAGCGCAACGGCAGCTCCACGTTCTCGAAAACGTTCATGTCGTCGATGAGGTTGAAGCTCTGGAAGACGAAGCCGATGACCCCACGCCGCAGCTTCAGCCGGTCGCGCTCTTTCAGTCCGCTCACGTCGCGGCCGTCAAGGAAATAGCGGCCCGAGTCGGGGGTGTTGAGGAGGCCGAGGATGTTGAGCAAGGTCGTCTTGCCGCAACCGGAAGGGCCCATCACGGCTATGAACTCGCCCTTCCGGACCTCCATATTTACTTGCTGTAGCGCTTTCGTCTCCACCGTTTCGGAGCGGAAGCTTTTGCTGATGTTCTCTAATCGTATCATTGTTTTGCTAACTACTGACTGCAACGGTTCTTTTCTATAATCGTGCCAAAGATACAATTTATTGTGTATCAGTTTGATAGAAAATCCTTCTGTTTTTCGAGGTGTCCAAATATTGGACATTCGCGTCAAAAAAGTGTACGGTTGAAAAAAAATCTCCCTTTTGGCTCCCGTATCTATGTTATATATATTATATTTGCAGCCGCAAAAAAAGTTTGGTTATTTTGCGATAACTTGTTTATAATTAAAATGTTAGATATATGAAGATTTCTTACAAATGGCTGAAGGATTTGATGAATTTCTCCCTTACGGCGGAGGAAACGGCCGCCATTCTGACCGACTGCGGTCTGGAGGTGGAGGGCGTGGAGACCTTTGAGACGGTCCGCGGCGGACTGCGCGGTCTCAAGATCGGCGAGGTGCTCACCTGCGAGCCCCATCCGAACTCCGACCATCTGCATGTGACCACCGTCAATGTGGGCGACCCCGAGCCGTTGCACATCGTGTGCGGTGCTCCGAACGTGGCCGCCGGCCAGAAAGTGGTGGTCGCCACCATCGGCACCGTACTCTACAGCGGTGACGAGTCTTTCACCATCAAGAAGTCGAAACTGCGCGGCGAGCCCTCCGAGGGTATGATTTGCGCCGAGGACGAGATCGGCTTAGGCACCTCCCATGACGGCATCATGGTGCTGCCCGAGGAAGCCGTGCCCGGCACTCCCGCCGCCGAGTACTTCCATGTGGAGTCCGACACCATCTTCGAGATCGGCCTCACGCCCAACCGTTGCGACGCCATCTGCCATTTCGGCGTGGCCCGCGACCTCTACGCCGCCCTTTCGCAACGCGGCATCCCTTGCTCCACGCTTGTGCGCCGCAACGCCCGCGAGGTTCAGCCCGTCTCTGGAGTCCACTCCCGTATTGACATCGTCATCGAGAACACCACCGACTGTCCCCGCTACTCCGGCGTGCTGCTCGAAGGAATCAACGTCAAAGAGTCGCCAGAGTGGTTGCAGACCAAACTGAAATCCGTCGGGGTGCGCCCTATCAACAACATCGTGGATATCACCCAGTTCATCATGCTCGAGTACGGCCAGCCGATGCACGCCTTCGATGCCGACAAGATCGAGGGCAACAAGGTTATTGTCAAGAACCTTCCCGAAGGCACGCCCTTCGTGACCCTCGACGGCAATGAGGTCAAGCTCAGCGCCGCCGACCTGATGATCTGCAATGAGAAGGAGGGTATGTGCATCGCCGGCGTCTATGGCGGGCTGCACTCAGGTATCACCGCGAACACCACGCGCCTCTTCCTCGAAAGCGCCTATTTCAACCCCGTGAGCATCCGCAAGACCGCCAAACGCCACGGCCTGAAGACCGACGCTTCATTCCGCTACGAACGTGGCTGCGATCCCACCATCACCGTCTATGCCCTCAAACGCGCCGTGGAACTCGTTATGGACTTGGCCGGCGGCTATCCCGTGATGGACATCGTGGACCGTTACCCCAACATTATCGCCCCCTGCCAAATCACCCTCTATTATGACGAGGTGAACCAAGTGGCGGGAAAAGTCATTGAAAAGAAGACGGTTACGCGAATCCTCGAGCTTCTCGACATGGAGGTGAAACCGGTCGGCGAGGACAAGGTCATCGTGACGGTGCCGCAGAACAAGGTCGACGTGACCCGCCCCATCGACCTTATCGAGGAGATTCTGCGCATCTATGGCTACAACAATATTGAAATCCCGACCACGCTGAACTACGATATGTCGTGTCTGCGGCAGAATGACGGTGCCTACCAAATGCAAATTTCGATTTCCAAGTATTTGGCCGACAACGGTTTCTACGAAGTGATGAACAATTCGCTCACCAAAGCGGAGTATGCCGAAAAGTTCGACTTCCTCGACGAGCGCGAAACGGTGAAACTGCTGAACCCGCTGAGCAGTGAGCTCAACGCCATGCGGCAGACCCTGCTCTTCTCTGGGTTGGAGAACGTGGCGCGCAACGTCAACAACAAGGCCGCCGACCTCCGGATTTTCGAGTTCGGCAAGACCTATCATTTCAACCCGCAAACCGTCGTGGGCGATGATGTGACGATTCGCTATCAGGAGAAGGAGATGATGTCGATGTTCGTCACCGGCAAGCTCGGCGAAGACGACTGGAGCGGAAAAGCTGCCGAGGCCGACTTCTTCTACCTGCGCAACATGATCGACAACTTCTTGCAAAAGATTAACTTCCCGATGGAGAAGATGACGTTGGTGACCGATGACGAGCCGCGCATGTTCGTGCAGCATGTCGCCTACCGCGTCGGCGAGCTTACGCCCGTGCGCGTGGGTGTCCTCCGCAAGGATATCCTCCGCGCCTTCGACATCAAGAAGCCGGTCTATTACGCCGAAATCGAGGTCAAGACACTCAACGAGCTGATCCAGGGTCGTGCCGTGTCGTTCCAGCCCATCAACACCTTCCCCGCTGTGCGTCGTGACCTGGCGTTGGTGGTGGATAAGACTGTGAACTACGACACTTTGGAGAAGATTGCCCGCAAATACGCTTCCAAGCTCCTGAAGCAGGTGAGCCTGTTCGACGTTTATGAAGGCTCCGGGGTGGGCGAGGGACAAAAATCCTACGCCCTCAACTTCGTGCTGCAGAGTGCGGACAAAACCCTCACGGATGAGGAAATCAACAAGGTGATGAACAAGCTGATTTCCGCTTACGAGCGCGAGATTGGCGCGAAACTCCGTTAATCGTTCATACGTAAGATGTTGGTTTTCAGAGGAACGGATAATTTACCGGAGTGGAAATCCCCGGTGGTGGCCGTCGGCTCGTTCGACGGCGTGCACCTCGGGCATGTCCGCATCCTGCGTTTCCTGCGCGAGCAGGCCGCACGTGAGGACGGCACCAGCGTGGTGCTGACTTTCGACCCGCACCCGCGCACCGTCCTGCATCCGGAATCGGACTTCTTTACCATCAACTCCTTGGAAAAGAATCTGCATCTTATTGAACAACAGGGAATCGACGCAACCGTTATACTGCCTTTCACGATGGACTTCTCCAAGATGCCGTACCGACAGTTCATCCAGGAGGTCATCGTGGGCACGCTGCACACCCACACGTTAGTGATGGGTCCCAACCACGCTTTCGGCCACCAGCGGGAAGGCCATCACGACAATATCAAGGAGTATTGTCGCGACTGCGGCCTCCAGATTGTGGACATCCCCGAGGAGATGTGGCACTCCGCCGGCGTCCACTCCGCCGTCATCCGCGACCACATCCGCCAGCACGACTGGTCCACTGTCAACGCGATGCTCGGCTACCCCTATTCGAAGAATGAAGAATGCTGAATGTAATAATATATTAAAAATGCTTCCTTAAACAGCCTCGAAGAGGCAAAACGCGCGAAGCGCAATTAACCCCACACAAGGCGGAGCCGCAGTGTGGGGACGAACAGGACCCACAAGGCGGAGCCGCAGTGTGGGGACGAACAGGACCCGCAAGGCGGAGCCGCAGTGTGGGGACGAGTGACAAGAATAATAAAGTAAACCAAACTATATGAGCAAAAACTTAATCATCGTAGAGTCTCCGGCGAAGGCCAAGACCATCCAGAAGTTCATCGGCAAGGACTATACCGTAATCTCCAGCAAGGGGCATGTGCGCGACCTCCCGTCGAAGGGCATGGGTATCGACATCGCCCATGACTTTGAACCGCAGTACGAAGTTCTGGACGACAAAAAAGCACTCATCAACGATATCAAGAAGAAAGCCGCGGAGGCGGATACGATTTGGTTGGCGACGGATGATGACCGCGAGGGCGAGGCCATCTCGTGGCATCTGATGGAGGTGACCAAAATGGATCCTGCCAAGGTGAAACGTATTGTCTTCCACGAAATTACCAAATCCGCTATCGATGAGGCATTGGCACATCCGCGGACGTTGGACATCGACTTGGTGAATGCCCAGCAGGCACGTCGCGTGCTCGACCGTCTCGTCGGCTTCGAGCTGTCGCCGGTGCTGTGGCGCAAGGTCCGTCCGTCGTTGTCGGCAGGCCGCGTCCAATCGGTAGCTGTGAAGCTCATTGTGGAACGCGAACACGAAATCGAGAAGTTCAACAGCACGTCGTCGTTCCGCGTGGACGGTGTCTTCACCCCCTTGCGCGACGCGAAGGTGGAGCTCTCGGCCGAGCTTAACAAGCGCTTTTCCACCCAGGATGACGCCACCGCGTTCCTCGAGCACTGCAAGAACACCAGTTATCATATCTCTGCCATAGAGAAGACGCCCGGCAAGAAGAGCCCTGCGCCGCCATTCACCACCTCCACGCTGCAACAGGAGGCCGCCCGCAAACTCGGCCTCTCCGTTTCGCGCACCATGGTGGTCGCCCAGCAACTCTACGAAGCCGGTTACATCACCTACATGCGTACCGACTCCGTAAACCTCTCGAATATGGCGTTGGCCGTCGCCAACAAGGTGGTGGCCGCGAAATATGGCGAGGAGTATGCCAAGACGCGCAAGTATGTCACCAAGTCGAAAGGGGCCCAGGAGGCGCACGAAGCCATCCGTCCCACCGACGTCGCGCGCGAGACCATCCCGGGCGATACGTTTGCCAAGAATCTCTACGAGCTGATTTGGAAGCGCACCATCGCCTCCCAGATGAGCGACGCCAAGACCGAGAAAACCACCATCACCATTCCCGTCGAAGGCCGCGCTGAAAAATTCGTAGCCACTGGAGAGGTCATCCTCTTCCCCGGATTCTTGAAGGTCTATACGGAGTCGAAAGACGACGAGACGGAAGAGGTCAAGGGCATGCTTCCGGCTATGGAGCTGAATGAAGCGCTGAATGCACGCCAGATCACGGCCACGCAGCGTTACGCCCAGCCGCCGGTGCGCTATACGGAGGCCAGCCTCGTGAAGAAGTTGGAGGAACTCGGCATCGGCCGTCCTTCGACCTACGCGCCGACCATCTCTACCATCCAGAAGCGCGAATATGTACGCAAAGCTACCCGTCAGGGCAAAGAACGGCAGTATGTCTGCCTCACGCTTACCCCCGACGGAATCAAGGAGGAACTCAAAAAGGAGAAGTACGGCTACGAGAAGGACAAACTCATTCCCACCGATGTGGGTATCGTGGTCAACGACTATCTTCAGGAGAATTTCAAGGATATTATGGACTACGGCTTCACGGCCGATGTGGAGAAGGAATTTGACGACATCGCCGACGGCAAGGCCAACTGGCAAGAAATGATGCACCGTTTCTATGGTGATTTCCACCAGCAAGTCGATACCGCCATCAACTATTCGACCAAGGCGAGCGGCGAGCGGCTCTTGGGTTACGACCCCAAGACCAACGAGAAGGTCTTCGCCAAGTTGGGCAAGTATGGTCCGATGGTGCAGATCGGCGAGGCTTACGCCGACGCGAAGCCCCGCTATGCCCGTCTGCAGTCCGACCAGTTCATCGACACCATCACGCTGGAGGAGGCACTCGACCTGTTCAAGCTCCCGCGTACGGTCGGCGAGTGGAACGGCAAGACGGTCTCCGTGGGTGTGGGACGCTTCGGCCCGTATGTGCGCTATGACGACACGTTCGAGTCCGTCCCGAAAACCGAGGATCCCTATTCCATCACGTTGGAACGCTGTATTGAGTTGATAGAGAGTAAGATGAAAAAGACTGCCGACCGTGCCCCGCATTTGGTGGGCCATTACGAAGGCAAGGAGATTCTCGCTGCCGCCGGTCGCTACGGCCCATATATAAAATATGATGGTAAGAATATCACCCTCGACAAGGGCATGGATGTGAACACGCTCACCGAGGAACAGGCCATTGACTTTATCCGCAACAGGGAGACCCGCAACGTGCTGCTCTCGTTCCCCGAAGATGCCAACGTGAAGGTGATGAACGGTCGCTACGGTGCCTATCTGACCAATGGGACGGACAACTACAAGATACCGAAAGATTTGGTCCCCAATAAGTTGTCATATCAGGATTGTGTGAAAATCATGCAGGAGACCGCTCCGACCGCCAAGAAGCGCACCATCACCAGAAAGAGAAAATAGGGCGTATGGATTTGTCATTGTATTTTGAACCCGTATCTGCGGCGTCGCTCCATTTTTCGGATGTTGACGAGATGGAGGGCCGGCTGCTGAAGTCGGTGCTGCTGTACGACCCGTCGGCATCATTGGATATCAGCGAGGCGGACATTGCCATCATCGGTGTCCCGGAAGCCCGCAATGCCTACCGGAATCCCTCTTGCTCGCTTGCTCCGGATGAAATTCGCCGGCAGTTCTACCAGCTCTATGGCTGGCGACGCGAAGTCCGCATTCTCGACTTGGGGAATCTTCGGGTGGGGAATACGGTGGAGGATACCTATTCCGCTGTGGCCGAAGTGATTGCGTATCTGGTTGAGAATAAGGTCGTCCCGATTATCTTGGGCGGCAGCAACGATCTCGCGTTTGCCAATTACCGCGCCTACCAGCTGATGGAACGCGTGGCCAACGTGGTCTCCATCGACGCCCGCTTAGACCTCGGGCAGGAGAGTGTGCCGATTCGTTCCGACGCGTACGTCAACAAGATGGTGCTGCGGCAACCTAATTTTCTGTTGAATTATGCCAACATCGGTTATCAGAGCTATCTGAACAGCCCTGAGTCGTTGGGCATGATGGAGGAACTCTACTTCGAGAGCTACCGCGTGGGGCTGATGCGCCGCAACTTGGAGGAGGTAGAGCCGATTGTGCGCAACGCCGATATGGTGTCGCTTGACATCTCCGCTGTGCGCCGTCCTGATGCGCCCGGCTGCCCCCACAACTCCCCCAACGGTTTCTACGGCGAGGAAATCTGTCAGATAGCCAAATATGTGGGCCTCAGCGACAAACTCTCCTCGTTCGGCATCTACGAGTACGACCCAACCCTCGACTTCAACAACCAGACCTCTCAGCTGATTGCCCAGATACTGTGGTATTTCGTGGAGGGTTTCGTCTTCCGCCAGAACGACGGCCAGTTCAAAAACCGTGAGGACTACCGGCAGTTCAACATCTCCGTCTCCGGCGCCCCCGACGAACTGGTTTTCTTCCACAGTCGCAAGTCCGACCGCTGGTGGGTGCTCGTCCCGATGTACCAGAAGGACAAGGATTATGTGCAGCAATACTACCTGCCGTGCTCCAAACGAGATTACGACCTTGCTTGCGAGGACAAAATCTCGGAACGCTGGTGGCGAACCTACCATAAGGTGAACCCGTAATGATTGTTATGCGTTAGTAGTCAATAGTTTAGTTTAATATAATAATTAAAACAGATAGATTATGAAGAAAGGATTTTTACTTTGTTTGTGTGCGATGGCCGTGATGGCGGTGAACGCACAGGTGGATGAGAAAACCGCAGCCGACGAGGCCTTGAAAACCAAGGTGAAATCAGCGCAAATTGACAGTGCCAAGAACTGGAAATTCACCGGTGTGACCGGCTTGAATGCAGCCCAGACTGCCCTGTTCAACTGGGCCGCCGGCGGTAACAACAATGTGACGGGCTTCGTGTTCGCCAACATGACGTTGTCCTACAAGAAAGACAAATGGACATGGGACTCCAACTTGGACACCGAACTGGGCTTGATGTTCTCAAGCGATTATGTCCGTTATCCTTGGAGAAAGGCCAACGACAAGCTCAACTTCACAACCAAGGTTGGTTATCAGATGCATCCTCAGTGGTATCTCTCCCTGTTGGGCAGCTTCCGCTCACAGTATGCGCCCGGTCTGGACTACAAAGCTGTTGATGCCGGCGACGTGGATGAAATGGGTGATCCCGTTAATCCTTCTCTGATTTCAAAATGGCTCTCTCCGTCCTATACGGACTTGGCATTAGGTGTTGAGTATCGTCCGAACGACATCTTCGTCATCGGTGTCTATCCTGTCGCAGGTCGTTTGACTACCTGTTTGGAGGAGTCCCTCCGTCCCAATTACGGTATGTCACGTCGCGATGACGGCACCTACAAGCCTGTGATGCTGAACATGGGTCTCCGCATTAACGGCGGTATCAACTACACGCTGGTGAAGAATCTCAAGATTATCTCCACCGTTACGTTGTTCACCCCCTATACAGCGCGGATTCATGATGATGATGGTCAGAAGTTCGGCAACTTCGATGTGGATTGGGATGTCGCCATTACCTACAATTTCCTCAAAGTCTTCAGCGTCAGCTTGATGACCTCACTGAAGTATTATGACAAGGTGATGATTGACGGTCCGGCTTGGGGCAAATACGGCGCCCACCCGCGTGCTCGCGTGCAGTTCAAGGAAGTGGTCGGTTTAGGCATCGGTTACAGCTTCTAACAG
>ONQE01000082.1 GCA_900319925.1 uncultured Bacteroidales bacterium
AGGCATCCGGGGTGTAGGTAGGATCTGAGGTTACTTCCGTGACAGCGTGAGCATTCTCACCCTCACCCTCAAACCACTGGTACTCAAAGTCACCGTGGCCGCCAGTGGGCAGGGTGCCCGCGCCGATGGCCGACGGGGTGCCGCCCTCACAGAGGGTCTCGCTGCCGTTGATCGCACCGCGGTTGAGCTCCGGATACACCGTCAGCACCCACTCGCCCGCGCTCTGCTCGAATACGGTGTTACAGGTGCCGTCTTTCGCCTTGCGGGTGAAGGTGTGCGTACCGGCAGTCAACGTGTAGTCATCGTTCACATTCGGGGTGTATATGCTGTCCGTCGCAGTTTCAATAGGAGCACCGTCAAAATACCATTGATACGTGATGACGCTGTCGCCGCCAAAAGCCTTCACCGGACTGCCGATCTTGTTGAAGCCCGTGGTAGCACCAAAACAGATGCTTTGACCGTCAGTGGCAATCTCACCCGGCGAGAAGGGAGCGCGCACATTCACCGTGCACACCGCTTCTTTGTGACAAGTGTTGTCGTAAAAGTCGCTCACCGTCACCGTGTATTCCGTGATTCCGGCCGCCATCGGGGAGACGTTCACCGTCTGGTCTGTAGCGTCATTACTCCACAAGTACTTGTAGTTGCCGCTGCCGCCGCCCGGCGTCACACTGATATTGACATTGCCACCATAACAGATGATCTTGTTATCGGCCGCGGCCGTCAGTGCAGGGATATCCTGCACCGTCACCGTATTGTCGTCGTCCATACATCCGTTGGCATCGGTCACCACCACTTTGTATGTGCCGGCAGCCAACCCCCTCCACGTCATATCCGTTTCAGACCAGATACCGACAGTCTCATTGTTACTATTATATATATTGTAGGTATAGGGTGCCGTGCCGCCCGTGGCAGAGGTTACCGTCACCGAGCCGCTGGCCGTGCCATTACAGGTCACGCGCGTGGAGGTCGGTGCGGGTAACGTCAACGTCTCGGGCAACGTCAACGTGACACTTTGCGTAGAGTCGTTACCGCACTTGTCGGTTACCGTAACCATAATGGTCATATTGCCGCCTGTGATTTCTACATTGGCTGACGGCGACTGCGTGATAGTCAACTCATTCGTCGGAGTGCAATTATCCTGCGCAACTACCATGGAAGTCACGTCTGGATACAAATACGCGCAACTTGGGGTCACACCCTCTCCATTGTTCGGAACAGCCGCGATAGTGTGCGGCCAGCTCTGGATGGCAGGGGCCTCGTTGTCCACCGAGTTGATGGTCACAGGCTCCGTGTTGGAAGTGCAGTTGCCGTCCGTCACCGTCACGCTCACCGTGTAGGTGTGGCAGGTGCCGTCGGCGGGGATGTCGAGGGTGCTGCCCGTAGCCGTCTGCGTTGTACCACCATCCACCTTGTAGCTCCATGCGTATAAAGCCGCATTGCTCGGGGTCACGCCGACAAGACCGGCATTGAAGGTGTAGTTGCCCGTCTGCAGCGGACAGGTGTTGTTCACGATATCGTGGCTGATCTGCGCCTGCAGGATGGTCTGCGTGGTGGTCAGCGTCACATCGTAGTTGGTCGTGACATTGTTCTGGTTAGCATCCTTAATTACTAACCCGTCCACATTGGCCGTGTTGGAGGTGGAGGTGCTGCTGTAGTGGTATTCACGGCCTGCCGCAGCATTAGTGGTCACCGTACCGGCGGAAACCGCATGTCCAGTCACAAGACCGCTGTTCTCGGTAGCCGTGGCTGCCGTGGCATCCGTCAGGTTGCTAACCATCTGATTACCCGTCCATGTCGCACACTTCGTCAACGTGAGCGTCACCGGACGCGGGTTCACCGTCATGGTGAACTGGCAGGTGTTTTCGTTATATTGAGGATGCGTGGCCTTCACCGTCACCTGCACCGTGTCGGCATCGGTGATGGTCGGAAGCGTGCTGCCGAAATGCTGACCATCGGTGCTGTACGTCAGCGTGTATCCCGTGATGGCTTGGTTATTGGCATCTGTCACCGTAATCTCAGTTGCATTAAAGCTAAGGGCAGTGCCGTCATACGTCTTGGTCTTGTCGCCCGGACAGTTCACCGTCATCACGTTCTGTGCAATGTTGAGGGTGCAGGTTTCGGTCTTGGCGAGACAGTCGTTGAGGTTGCCCGTCTTGGTGATGGTGGCGGTGACCACAACATCACCGACGCTTCCGCCGAGGACAGTCACTGGATTGCCTGTGGTTGCACCGACAAATGTGGCGCTACCTGTTCCATTGGTAATATCCCACGTGATGGTCTCACCTGTCACTAACGGGCGCACGCTGAGGGTGCCGTTGGTATTGTACTGGATGGTGCCGGGGCAGTTGAGGTTGACTTCAGCCGGGGCAGTGTGCACCGTGACGTTTACCGTGGCGGAAGCCGTACAACCGTTTCCGTCCTGCGCATTCACCGTGAAAGTATTGGTATTAGCGGGAGTATAATTGAATTGGGTGTTGGCCGTGGCGGAATAGCTGTCGTGCCCGCTGATGCCGGGCCATTGGTATTGAACCGTGCCTACACCATTTTGGGAAGCAACAGTAAACTGAACAGGTGTGTTTTCACAAACAACGTCAGGATTGGCTGACACCGTCGTCAATGCCAACTTCGCGGGAACGGTAATGGTTACTGTCTTTGAAGTGGAACGTCCGCATGCATTGGTTGCCGTAATGACAACCTCTTGAGGAACTGCTGTCGTTCCTTGTGCAATTGGAGCTCCTGCAACAGGACTCTGGCTCAAGGTGTAATTGGAGCAAGTCTCTGTTACCGTCACCACGCCGTCAGCCATATAGTCGGGAACAATATAAGTACAATTATTGTTGGCGATAGCCGTTAGTGCTGAAACAGTACCGATCACCGGCGCCGTCTCGTCATTCACCGTCAGCGTCACGGGCGTGGCCGTGGCGGTACAGCCGTTGTTGTCCACCACAGAGACGCCGATGCTGTAGGATTGTCCGCACTGGGCGGGGATGGTGAAGGTGGCGGTGTTGTTCTGTGTGGATTTTGGAGTAAGCGTACCACTCCACGTGTACGTGTAAGGCGTTGCACCCGTAGCGGTGGCCTCGAGGGTCACATCGCCCGTGTTAGGACAATAGGGGTTATTCAATGTGGTGGTAATCTCCACCGTCGGGGTTTCATTCACCGTGAGGGTATAGGTCTCCTCTGTCGAAACGCCATCCGTGTTGCAGGCATTGAAAGCCATACGTCTGAAGATGTAAACACCAGCTTCGCCAGTATATTGCGCTGTGGGCGTATAGTTAAGTTCGTTGTTGGTGCCGTCAACCTCTTCGAACGCACCGTTTTCACCAGTCTTCACCTGCCACTGGTAGGTGATGGTGCCGTTGCCGCCGGCAGCCTGGCTGTTACTGAGGATGGGTGATGCCGTAGCTCCCTTACAGATTTCCTCTCCCGCGCTGCTGATGCTGCCAGGAGTGAAGTCGTCATATACGCTCACTGTAAAGCTCTTCTCGTCTGTGGCAGGACAGTTCACCTGATCGTTGCCCGAGGTGGTGGCCGTCAGAGTGGCCAGGGCCGTCACCGTGTAAGTGGTCGTGGCCGTGAGATTACTCACTGTGATTTCGTCATCCGTGTCCGCAATGTTTCCCCCATTGCTGGAAGACCAAGCGTAAGTGACAGTGGTAGCATTCGTATTGTTCACATCGTACGATGCTTTCAGCGTAGTGCCGCCATTGTAGCAGATGGGGTTCACCGTGGCCGTGATGGCATTCAATGTCACGGCGGGTTCCAAGACCGTCACCGTCACTGTCGTGTTCTCCGAGGCCGTGCAGATGGTGCCGTCGGCAGCCGTGACCGCTACAGTAACCGTCACGTTGTAATGTTGTGTGGTGGTGGGGTTGGCGGTGACGGTAGCCGAGGTGGTACTGTTCAGGCCTGTGGCGGGGTCCCAAGCATAGGCCGGCGTACTGCCTTCAGGAATCGTGGCGGAAACCTCCAAATTCGTGCTTCTGCCCTTACAGATGGTCGTAGCGCCACTTACGACAAGATCACCAACCGTGGGGTTGAGCACCGTCACCGTGACATCCTTGTAGGCAGAATCCACACAGTCGCCCACTTTATTGATGGCCAGCACACGATACGTGGTGCTGGTAGTGACTCCGGTCAAAGAAAGCGTTGCAGAATTCTGGCCAGTAATAGCCGTAGTGTCGTTTTCGCCGACGAGCGTGTACCATTTCCAGGTGTTTGCGCCGGCAGGATTAGAGTTCGTAGAGGTGGCGGTGATGTTCACGTTACCATCCGAGGCGCAAATCGTCAGCGGGGTGAGATCCGCCAAGGTGATGTACGGGTTGTTCACCGTGACAATGGCCGCCGCGCTCGTGCTCGAACAAAAATTACCGTCTGTAATCTCCACCTTATAGCTGCCCGCCTCGGTAACGGTGAGGGTACCCTCAACAGAAAGGGTGTCATCCCCCCTAGTCCATATCAGTCTGTTGTCTGTCAAGTCAATAGCATTACCATCCACCGCAGCATCCACCGCTGTCAGTGTAACTGATCCATCGGCACAAATGGAGGAAGAAGAGGGGCTGATGAAAACCTCGGGCAAGGGATTGACCGTGAGCTTGGCCGACACTTCGTCAGCAGGACAATTCTTGTTATCCTTCAAATTCAAAGTGATCGTATATTGTCCTGCAGCTGTAGGTGTGAGGGATGTAGCAAATTGGGTGCCCGTAGCCGCGCCTCCCCACTGGTAAGAGTAGCTTGTGTTGTCGCCGCCAGTACCTTGACCCACAATGATGGCGGTCTCCCCCAAACAGATGGGATCGTTGGTGAGGGCAATGGCCGCTGAAACTTTTGTGGGTTGGGTGATATTGGCGTAGGTGACTACCTGACAGCCATTGCCGTCCGTCACCGTCACCATATAGGAGCCAGCCGTCAGTTCGTCAATGGACGCAGTGCTTTCCCCGTTACTCCAACTATATTGATACGTTCCGACACCTGTACCACCGCTGGCTATCACGCTCACTTCACCATCGTCGCCGCCAAAGCAGGTCACATTGACCAAATTATCATTGTCAATGGCTGC
The DNA here is from genome assembly GCA_900319925.1 of uncultured Bacteroidales bacterium. Lineage (GTDB taxonomy): Bacteria > Bacteroidota > Bacteroidia > Bacteroidales > WCHB1-69 > F23-D06. The sequence continues at coordinate 5,060 of ONQE01000082.1, forward strand.
AGTGAAGAGCGGCGGCACTGTCGTAGTGAAAGGAACTGTGGTAGTTGTGCTGTTGCCGCACTTGTCCGTCACTGAGACGTGAATGTTTATTGTCCGGGGATCAACAGGGTCTTGGACAATATAGCTGCCAGCCGCGGGGGTCTGCACTAACGTCAACTCGTTCAAGCCCGTACAATTGTCCGACAGGTAGCTGTCATCGCGCAAGATGGAGGTAACGTCCGGTATCGTGAACACACAGTTAGTGTTCACCGGATTCACCGCCAAATCATCAGAGGCCGGGCTGGTGATGATAGGTGGCACATTGTCGTTCACCGTATAGGTGTAATGCCACGTATCGGTGGTACCATTGGGAGCCGTGTAGGTGTAAATATACGTCACATCGGTGTTGCACTCGTCCAAACTCGACACCACCTTCAAAGGTTGTTCATCGTAAGTGGCTGTAAACGGAATGCCGTCGCAATTGATTGTCACCACAGGCATCACAGACGGATTTTTCGTGTGCGGCAAAACATCTGCCTCTGCCGAACAAGTTACCGTAGAACTACCATCAGACGTGGTGATGCTCCACTCGGGCAGATCCACCGTGATCTGAGCCGACTTGGAACTCTTGCACGAACTCACGTTGTCGGTCACTTCGATGGAGTAGGTATAGACAGTGCTCACCGGTTCGGACGGTATATCTATACTGACATTGCTTGTGGCAGCGCCCGAGTAAGTCTCCGGGTCGCCCTGGTTCGTTCCATTGAACTTCCACTGCACTGTGAACGAGCTGGTGTTCACATCGGTGAATTGTGTGGAAACGAGAAAATCCTGTTTTCCAGGACACACTGTGAGATCCTGCAGCGAGAAAGCCAATGGCACTCCGTTGCCTTGCGCCACCGTAACGGTCACTGTGAACGTGTTCCCCGTGCAGTTGACACCTATGGACGGCGTTACTGTATAAACGGCCACCAACGGGTTCGGGTTGTAGTTCTGGATAATGCCGCTGATGTCGGGCTGATCGGTGCCACCAGGCACACCAGTCACGCCAGACGGGGCGTCCCAAGAATAGCTCATGCCGTCAGGGATGGCAGGAGAGGTTTGTTTTTCCTTGGGATTCACATGGAACTCAGACCCGCCACAGGTGGCTTCGCTGATATTGGCAATCTGCGGAATAGGGTTGGTGAGTTTCCCGATAGTAACAAATGTGCTTTTGGAACATCCTTTGCTGTCGGAAACCGTTATTTCGTAGGTCTTGTTCGCATCCAAATTGCCAAGTCCTGTAATCGTGTAACTGCCTGCACTGTTAAGTGTGTGTGAGCCAAGGTTGGAACTTGCACCCTGCTCCTTCCACGCGATGGTGTAGCCCGATGTGCCGGGGGTTCCGCCGCTCACATTTACAGTAACCTTACCCATTTCGGAGCAGGTGACATCCGATTGATTAGAGGGGGTAATCGTTAAATCCACCAAAGGCTGGCTGACAACCACCTGTTTGCTCGCCACGCAACCCTTGCTATCCTTGGCGTAAATCGTATAGGTGCCGGCCCCGAGGTTGGCAAGATTGGCAGAATAGGAACTGTTGTTGGTGCTGTAGGTCACCGATCCCGTCTGCCCAGAGACTGCAGGCGTCAAGGTAATCTTGTCACCGTAACAGTCCAAAGTCACATTACCTTGAGTAACCTGAAAGTTGGGCGAATTGGTACCCACAGTAGCCGGCACCACGCACTGGCAACCGGAAGTGTGGTTAACGGTAATAGAGTATTCGCCGGCGGGAACGTTGTTGTAGGTGATAGTGTTACCGGAGATAGTTGGGTTGCCTATACCCGTGGACGGGGTGATTGAAGCCGTCAGTCCAGAACTCGCGCCGGTCACCGTAACCACAATTTTGCCATTGATGGGATTTTTACATGTGGCCGTAGTGGTCGCAGAACCGGTAATATACTCAACCCAGACAATGCCCTGGGCTCCGTTACCACCGTTGGCCGCGCAAGAAGTTGTATGTCCCACATGACCGACCGCAACGGAGGCACCGCCTGCACCGCCACCCCCATACGCTGAGCCTGGATTGCCACCAGCGCAATCATTTCCGCTTGTATTACTTCGAGAAGCTTCATTGCCTGAACCTCCAGTTCCCTTGTGATTGGAGTCAAACTGATGAGCCGCGTTTCCCCCTGCACCTCCTTTGGCATGTGGCCCCCCATCCCACCATCGTTTACCTTTCGAAGCTTCAGTTCCGTTCCCTCCATTTCCTTCCGCATAATCATCTTTATTCTTCTTTTCACAATTTGCATCTTCACCACGATTTCCTCCAGCAGCACTGATTGTTGTACCAAAAGCGGAAGCGCTCCCACTCGTTGAAGCGGTAGAATAAATTCCTCCTGTTCCTCCTGCTCCGACAGTATATTGCACAGATGTCTGAGACGACACATCAACATTACCAGATGCGTATCCACCACCGGCGCCACCACCTCCGGCAGCTTCAACGTGATGACCCCATGCATCTACTACTCGTGCGCGAGCATATCCGCCACCGCCACCGCCGCCAATAGCATGGGCACGCACTTTTGTAACCGTAGCCGGTACATTCCAATTATGTGTACCCACTTGTTTAAGCGTATCGCATTTCTGTCCCGACGCCTTCCCCACGCAAATCATCAACACGAAAGTCAACGTCGCGCACGCGAGGGTGTGCAGGGGGGTGCGGGCGAGCGCCTGCGCGCGCGTATAGATACGCGCGAGGATGTTGTTGTTTGCTGTCTTCATGGGTTGGTTCTTTCCCTTCGTAGATTTTCTGTTCATATTGTTACTTTTTTACTTTTTTTTCGATTCGGGTCCCGCATAGAGGCTGTGATCTCGAAACACCAAGTCGCTTCCGTCACCGCATTCTCTCTCGGGGTTCTCTGCTAACTGCTAACTACTAACTACTAACTTCTAACTTCTAACTTCTCACCGCATTTCGCGCAGTTAACAAAAAACCCGCAAAAGTACAATTTTTTTGCATATATTATACCATATATATGCGCGAAAGTGCATTTTTATTGCAAGGGGCTGGGGGACAGGGGGTTGGGGGTTGGGGCGCGGCCTGCGGCCGTGCGGGCCGACCACCCCGGCCTTCGGCCACCCCTCCTGAGAGGAGGGGAATGTCTCGGGGCCGGTGCTGTTTGCGGGGGTGAGGGGGCGTTGCTCTTCGGCAGTGCGTGGAGGATTGGCTTGGGGGGTCGGGGAGATTGGCGGGGGTGATGAGACGTTGTTCTTCGGCAGGGCGTGGAAGTCCGGCTTGGGGGGTCGGGGAGGTTGGCGGGAACGAGGGGTGCCCCTCTCCCCTGCCCCGCCCGACCGGCACATCGAACCAGCGAGGGATTGCCGGAGAAGGATGCACCGTCTTCCCGCAGACGTTAACGACCCCGAGACATTCCCCTCCTTCAAGGAGGGGTGCCCGAAGGGCGGGGTGGTGCGTCCGCCGGCGCCGCCAGGCGGCGGCCACAAACACCCGCCAGGCACCAGCCACTCTCGTCAGGCATCGACCACCCCGTAGTGCTCGACAATGAACCTCTCCAACTTCCGCATCACCGCGGCCCGGTTATGTAGGACGTCGTAGTCGGAGACCCTAAAAACCCGCAGTCCCAAGGAGCGCATGTACGCGTCGCGCTGCGCGTCCTCATCCCTCTGCTGTTCATGATACCCGCCGTCCACCTCCACCACCAGACCGAGGTCCCGGACGCAGAAGTCGGCGATATAGTTCCCGATGACGAGTTGCCGGGTGAAGTCAATACCGTGGAATTTGCCTTGGTGCACCTGTTTCCAGAAGACCACCTCCGCCAAGTTGTGCTTTTTCCGGTTCTCGCACGCGTATACGCCAATGCTCCTGTTCCGAGGCAGTCCCGGAAGGAGAGGCTTCTCGATACGCACGCCGTTGATCTCGATGTTTTTCGCTTTCATAAACACTTTGTTTTTTCGTTATTGTTTTGTTCTCTCTTTCCCCTGGCCGATAGCCCTTAGAAAAGACGTAGCAAAAATACAAAAAAATCGGCTCCACCCCCGTTTTCCTGCGAAATCCCGTTCCAAAAATTAACTATTCAACCTCGATTAGTTAACGGACTTCTCGCATCAGATTGAAAACCAGCAAGAAAAAAATTTTCAAAAACTCTTGACAAAGGAGGTTTGGTGTTGTATCTTTGCTAGCGGAAAAACGGTTTGCCGACGGAGACGTAGCACGGAGCGTCTCTACGGAGCACCCGTCTGACCAAAACCTACAAAGTTATTCACCAAAACCTGAAACAATGTCAAAACGATCAAAAGGACAAAAGAATCAGCGCATCAAGCCGCAGAAACAAAACAAAAACACCAGAGGGAACACCAGAAAACTCCCGAGCATTAAAGAAACCGAAGCCTACATCAAGGAGCACAACCTGAAGGTCATGGACCCGCTCTCGGACTACGGGTTCAAGCGCCTGCTCGCCTCCGAACGCAACAAGGACATTCTGATGCACCTCCTTAACGTGTTCATCTCCGACGACACCGGCATCATCACCGACATCTCCTACCTCCCCACCGAGGTACTCGGCATCCGCAAAGAGGACAGGTTTGTCCGTTACGACCTCTACTGCAAAAACCAGGACGGCAAGCGCTTCATCGTGGAGATGCAGAACGGCAAGCAGTCGAACTACGCCGAC
>ONQE01000080.1 GCA_900319925.1 uncultured Bacteroidales bacterium
GAAGGAAGGAGGGCGCGTAATTATGACAAGCAGCGAATCCCACAAGAATATGAAAGTCCGTTGGAGTGATGTGATGATGAAAAAGCACTACAATCCGCTTCTCGCCTACAAACAGTCAAAACTTTGCAACATGCTTTTCGCCCAGGGACTGAGTGACCGCTACGGGGCCAAGGGGCTACATGCATACGGTGTGGATCCGGGCCTTGTGAACACGGACATCGGAAACAAAACAACAGGAATCGTGGATTTTGTGTGGAAATTCCGCAAACGCTTCGGAGTGCATCCATCCGTCTCCGCACAGGACTTTCTGTACCTGTGCGAGCAATGTGAGCCGCCGGCCGGTTTGTATTTTCATCATGGCAAGTCAAAAAAGTACAATAAACAGGTGACGACGGAAAATGCCACACGGCTGTTTAAACTAAGCGAGCAGCTTTGCAACATTCGCTACGAATAGAAGGAAAGTCGCCGACTGCATTGGACGTTCAAAACGAAAAAAATCGTACTTTTGCCGCCGTTTTTGAGCCTTGGTAAAGGCGAGGGGTAGCCCTATAATATTCCACTGATTATTAACAAATTATAGGACTACTTTATGGAAAAGACAAAACTCCGTTCTTACATTTACAACGCCGTCATCATCCTGCTTTTGATAGCGGGAGTCGTTTACGTGGTGCTTCAATTCACCCATTTCGGACACGTGGAATATACCGACAACGCCCGCGTGTGCCAGTACATCGCTCCGCAGAACACCCGCGTGCAAGGATTCATCCGCGAAATCCGCTTCGAGGCGTACCAGCACGTCAACGAGGGCGACACACTCGTTATCCTGGAGGACAGCGAGTACAAACTCCGTCTCGCGCAAGCCCGCAGCGACCTCGCCCGTGCCGAACAGCAGAGCAAGCAGGCGGGCTCGTCGGTGCTCAGCGCCGCGAGCAACGTCAACGCCACACAGTCGCTGCGTGAGGAGGCCCGTGTGAATATGGAGAACCTCCAGCGCGATGACTACCGCTACGAACAGCTGCTGCATACCGGCGGGGTTTCGCAGCACCAGTACGATCAGACCCATACCGCCTACCTCGCCGCCAAGGCCCGCTACGAGCAGATCTGCCACACCATTGATATGCAGCAGAATGTGGCCGACGAGCAGGGCTACGGCCGTTCCGCCTCCGAAGCGACGGTGAAGTTGGCGCAGGCGGCCGTCGAGCTGGCCGAGCTCAACCTGTCATACTGCTACATCATCGCCACCCACTCGGGCGTGGTCGGCGCGCGCGACATCAACGTCGGCGAGCTGGTCAACCCGGGGCAGACGCTCGTCAGCATCGTCGATGAGAACCAGAAATGGGTGGAGGCCAACTACCGCGAAAGCCAACTGCCTCACATCAAGGACGGTGCGGAGGTCAACATCGTGGTGGATGCCATTCCCGACCACCAGTACAAAGGTCGCGTGGAGCGTCTTTCCGACGCCACCGGCAGCGCCTTCTCGCTGCTGCCCGTCGATAACGCCACCGGCAACTTCGTCAAGGTGGAGCAACGGCTCACTGTCCGCATCGCCCTCGATGAGAACAGCGCGGAGGATCTGAAAAAGCTCAAGGCGGGCTACAGTGTGGAGTGCGAGGTGAAATACTAACTGGCTATGCAACAGTCGTCTCACCCTTTCATGATGCCCATGTTCCGGGCATTCGTGCCGCGGCGCATCCAGCCGTGGATTTACCTCGTGCAGGTGATGTGCATCCAGTTCTCCGGCGGGGTCTATCTCGGCGCATTGGAAGCCGTGCGCGGCACCACCAACCTGCCAGCAGCTGCTCTGCGGCGCGGCGGCGGTGATCGGAATCTGCAATTTCATCACGATGAGCACCTCCAATATGGCCATTCTCCTGCCCGTCTGCTTCATTGCGAGCATCGCAAAGATACAGGGTACTTTCGAGTGTATGAGCAACATCCAGCTGTGGATCACGCCGCCGCGCGACTTCGGGGTCTTCTTCCCCGTGCTGCACATCGTCCTGCTCACCGCCATCACAGGTAGCGCGTGGCTTGCGGCGGTGGTCGCCTTCCACCTACCGTGGCAGATGATGCACGTACTCACCATCGGCACGATGTGCTTCGTCATCCTCGTGCAGCTCACCCTTTGCAAGCCCTTCTGTCCGATGCCGCAGCGGATGCCGCTCAAGGGCATCGACATCACCACCGGGCTGCTGATGAGCGTGCTGATGCTGATGGTCAGCTACTTCCTCGTCTATGGCGACTACCTGATGTGGTTCCGGTCACCCCGCCTGCGCTGGATCGTCGCCCTCGCGCTCATCCTGCTGGCGTTCATCCTCTATCGCCTCAAGACGGTCGAGAAACCGTACATCTCGTTGGAGATCTTCCGTTATAAGAACGTGGTGGCCATCTTGTTAGTCACCGTGGTGGCGGAATTGCTGCTCGGCGCGGAGCACACGTTGGAGGAGATTTACTGGAGCGAGGTGCGCGGGTTGGAGGAGCACACCAAGACGGGGCTGTGCCTGTGGTCATTGCCAGGAGTGTATGCCGGCGTCGTCATCACCCTTTTCTGGCTCGGGCACAGGAAGTGGAAAGTGTGGAAGTTGTTCGCCATCGGCTTCGGCTGCATCACGGTATATGCGATACGGATGTACTTCCTGATGGACCTCAACGTGCCCATCATGGCCTACCGGTGGGCGTTGGTGTTTCGGGGGTGCGCCTATGCGGTGCTGGCGGTGTCGCTGATGTGGTCGCTCCACGAGTCGGTGCATGAGCTGGAGCACTTCTTTATGGCGCTGTTCATCTTCAATGTCATCCACATGTACCTTGCCGGCGCTTCGGGCTACGGACTCTACACCTCGCTGTTCCAGCACTTTATGGCCGACAATATGTCGCGTTACGGCTCGTACTTAACGTTGACGGGCGTAGATATGCAGCAGTTCGACATGAACGGGTTCATGAACGGCTACTACCTCCATTCGATGATGTCGGTGACGCTGAAGCAGATTTTCGGGCAGATTATATGGGCGGCGGGGTTCATGACGACAGCGTTCCTGCTGTTGGACATCCCGCGTGTGCGCACGGGCATCGAAAAGGTGCCCTACTGGCCGGTGTATGGCATCAAGATGCTGGCGCGGATGGGAGTGAAGAGTCGATCTTCGAATGCCTGATTTTATGGTTCTGTCCCTTCAGATTTCAGAAAAAAGGTATCTTTGCCACAAAAACTAGAATTGGTATAAGTTCGTCTAACCCTTTGACAATGAAATGACTGCAGGAGAGTTTTGCAATGCGTTTCTGGCGGTGCTCAACGCCATGAGCCCCTATCTGCTGTTAGGATTCCTTATCGCTGGAGTCCTGCATGTGTTCGTGCCGAAGCGGTTCTATGCCAAGTATCTGTCGCGCGACAACAAGCTCTCGGTGCTGTGGGCGGCATTGCTGGGCATCCCGCTGCCGCTTTGCTCGTGCGGGGTTATCCCCACCGCCGTCGGGCTCAAGAACGAGGGTGCCTCGAAAGGGGCGGTGGCCTCGTTCCTCATCGCCACGCCGCAGACAGGCATTGACTCCATCTTGGCCACCTTCTCGCTGATGGGCTTGGGCTTCGCCATCGTTCGCCCAGTGGCCGCACTGGTCACCGGTATCTGTGGCGGCTTCCTGGTGAACCGTTTCGTGAAAGCCGACGAGGGCGAATACGTTTCCGAGGCATCCTGCAAGGTGGAAGGCGGCAACCGACTGTGGCGCGTGCTCAAGTACGCCTACTTCGACATGATTCAGGACATCGGGTTGCGATTGGTCATCGGGCTGTTGGTGGCCGCCCTCATCAATGTGGCCGTGCCCGACGAGTTCTTCCTCTCTTTCGGGAACCAGCCGCTGTTGCAGATGTTGGTCATCCTGGTGGTGGCGGTGCCGATGTACATCTGCTCCACCGGCAGCATCCCCGTGGCTGCGGCCCTGATGATGAAAGGCCTCTCGCCCGGCGCCGCCTTGGTGATGCTGATGGCCGGTCCGGCGGTCAACATCGCCTCCATCCTCGTGGTGAAAAAGTCGATGGGCAGCCGTTTCACGTGGATTTATCTGCTCACCATCGTAGGCTTTTCCATTCTGTTCGGGTTGCTGATCAACGCTTTCGGCATCAATGTCGTCGGTATGTCCGAAAGTTGTGGAATGCACGGTGCTTGTTGTCACACCGAGGCCGCCGCGCCCAGCGTGTTCCAAATCGTATGTTCGTCATTATTAGTTTTATTCATCATAATTGCATTGGGTATGAAATTCTTTGACAAATTCAAGAAACAGAAAACCGAAGCCGGGACGGTAGTTTATGCCGTCGAGGGTATGCACTGCAACCACTGCAAGGCCGCCGTCGAGCAGTCGGTGGGCAAGTTGAAAGGCGTCGAGACTTGCGAGGCCACCCCGGCCGCCAACACGCTTGTGGTCACGGGCACCGCAAGCGAGAACGACATCCGCAAAGCCGTGGAGCAGGCGGGCTTCGAGTTCAAAGGGGTGAAATAGGAAGGCGGAAATACAGCGGCAGCAGTATTCCGACGATTATGGCATTCATAACATTAATCTTTCAAACACAAATAATTTGGTATTACACTGATAATGAGTGCTGCAAGGATTTTCGTGCCTTTGAGGTGATGTTATGTTCGACATCCTCCCTGGTCTCAACCACCCGCAAACCTGCGAGCAGTCGTTCACGGCGGAGATGTGACAGTTGCGTTTATTCCCTAAGCCTTCCTATATCCCTTCCCATCCTTAACCACAAGCCCTTCGTCCATCATGTCAGAAAGCACGCGGCTGAACGAGGGCCTTGTGGCGCCTAATTGCTGGGCGACATCGGCCACAGAGGTGATGCTGCCATTCGTCTCAAGATATTCGACGACACGGTTTTTCCACGGTTTTTCAGTCCCTTTACCGCAAAAGAGCGCATCTTGCCGCTCAGGAAATGACCTTTTGCGCAAAGCTCTTCCAAGAAGGCACGGAGAACGGTCGGCTCTTGCTGCATGAACTCGAAGAAAGCTTCGCGGTTGATGTGCCACACGACGCAGTCCGTAACTGCGGTAACTTCAACGGGAATGATGTTGGGGGTAGCGAAAAGGAACGCCGGTGCCAGCAGCATCGGGGCTTTCAGGCGGTCAACAAGCAGTTCGCGCCCCTCCTCGCCCATCATCCGCGATTCGGCCTGACCCTCCACAAGCACCATCAACGCCCGACATGGGTCGCCGGGGTTGAACATGCGCCTTCCGGCCGGGTATTCCTGCCTGCGGCAAGGCTGGTTCAACAGCAATTCCAAGGCCTCGTCGCCGCATTTTGCAAAGAGCTTGATTCGTTTCAGTTCCTTCATACCCATAATTTTCGGCAAAAATAACAAAAAAATGCGTCTGGTAACAAATGTTACGCTTCACGTTGTGGGGCGGTTGTATTTTTGCCACCAGAATTCAGTATTAACTTAAACCATATACATTATGAACGAGAAAATGTTTTGTTTCCAGTGTCAGGAAACTGCCGGATGCGCCAGCTGCAAGATTTCAGGTGTATGCGGAAAGACCCCGCAAGTGGCTCATGCACAAGACCTTCTGATTTATGTCATCAAAGGACTTGGCGTTATCGCCAATCACCATCAACATGGTTGCGGTCACGACTATTGCGACTTCCGCAAGAGCATCCACGCTTTTGTGAACGACGCGCTGTTCTGCACCATTACCAACGCCAATTTCGACATGGAGAGCATCTACGCCCGCATTGACAAGGGCTTGGAAATCCGCGATATGTTCAAAGATCGCGTAACCAACAAGCAAGGTATTGAGCTGCCTAAACTTGATGTTTTGGAATGGAACGGCACTCGCGAACAATACGATGAGAAAGCGCAAACCGTGGGCATCCTCGCTGAAAGCAACAAGGATATCCGCTCGCTGAAAGAACTCACCATGTACGGTCTCAAAGGTATGGCCGCCTATTTGGAGCATGCGGCCCGCCTTGGTCAGGTTGATAGCGATATCAACGAGTTTATCCTGCAAACCCTCGGACAGCTTGTCACCTGCAACGATGCCAACGAGCTCACCGCCCTTGCGCTGAAGACCGGCGAATGGGGCGTGAAGGCAATGGCCCTGCTCGACAAAGCCAACACCACCGCTTTCGGCAACCCCGAAATCACAGAAGTGAACATCGGAGTGGGCAACCGTCCGGGTATCCTCATCAGCGGACACGATCTGAACGACATCGAGCAACTGCTGGAGCAGAGCAAGGACGCGGGCATCGACATCTATACCCACAGCGAGATGCTCCCTGCACACTACTATCCCAAACTTAAACAATACGCCCACCTGAAGGGCAACTACGGCAATGCTTGGTGGAAGCAACGCGAGGAGTTTGAAGCCTTCAACGGTCCTATTTTGTTCACTACCAACTGCATCGTGCCGCCAACCGGCAGCGCCACCTACAAAGACCGCGTGTTCACCACCAACAGCACGGGATTCCCGGGTTGGAAGCACATCCCCGCCGATGCCAACGGCAAGAAAGACTTCAGCGAAATCATCACATTAGCCAAGACCTGTCAGGCCCCGAAGGAGATTGAGACGGGCAAGATTGTGGGCGGTTTCGCGCACGAGCAGGTGTTTGCCCTCGCCGACAAGGTGGTGGAGGCCGTGAAGAGCGGTGCCATCCGCAAGTTCGTGGTGATGGCGGGCTGCGACGGTCGCATGAAGAGCCGCGAATACTACACCGAGTTTGCTAAAGCGCTGCCCAAGGATTGCGTCATCCTGACGGCGGGTTGTGCCAAATACAAATACAACAAGCTCGCCTTAGGCGACATCGGTGGCATCCCGCGCGTGTTGGACGCCGGCCAGTGCAACGACAGCTATTCTTTAGCTCTTATCGCATTGAAACTCAAGGAAGTGTTCGGTTTGGACGATGTGAACCAACTGCCCATCGCCTATAACATCGCGTGGTACGAGCAGAAGGCCGTCATTGTGCTGCTGGCCCTGCTGAGCCTTGGTGTGAAGAACATCCACCTTGGCCCGACCTTACCCGCATTCCTCTCGCCCAATGTGGCCAATGTGCTCGTCGAGAACTTCGGTATAGGCGGAATCAGCACGGTAGAAGAGGACATGAAGTTGTTCGGTATCTAAGGTTTCTTGTAACCTTTCCCGTCTTTGATCTGTAAACCTACGTCCAGCATCTCCGGTTTCACGGATGATGCTGGCAAGGTTTTAATGAAATGCTATTCCTATAGAGAAAACAGTATAATTATATGAGAAAATCAAGCCGCCAAATGGATGCCACCTTTGCATTGGAGGTGTTGGACAAGGCTCCATACGTGACAGTCAGTTTCATCCGTCCCGATGGAACACCCTACGGATTACCCCTGTCGTTGGCGCGGACAGATGAGAGGACGTTCTATTTCCATTGTGCCTTGGAGGGCGAAAAGCTCGACTGCATAGCACACTGTCCGACGGTCTTCCTGTCGGCCGTCACGAAATGTGCGCCTACCGTTGGTCCGAAAGACGGCAATTTCACGCTGCAGTATAAATCAGCCACTGCCGTTGGAAAGGCAGAGTTGGTGACCGACCGCGAAGAGAAGATCGAGGGTCTGCGGGTCATCTGCCAGCGGTTCCTCCCCAAGCACATGGACGCTTTCGATGCTGCCATTGTCCGCAGCCTCGAACGGACGGCCGTGGTGCGCATCACCCTCACGGAGCCTCCCATCGGCAAGCGCAAGCAGTACGACAAACAAGGGGAGGAAATGACGAACGAGCGAGTGCAGAGCTGAACTTGTTCGAGCTATGCCGAGCGAGGAGGATTTCGACGATAGTCAAATGAAATGGGAACGAATGGAATGGCCGCCGCAAGGGTTTTCGTGACCTTTGCGGCGGTTTTCGTTCTCGCAAAATACTATCTTTGCCGCGCCGTCCTTTTCAGATTCTGTATAACGGACTTTGCCGTGTGTCTCGAACTTATAATCAATGTTTTCTTCATGTTGTTGCTTCTTCACATATCTATCTTGCTGACGGCAGACATGCTGCACGGCGGCGCTCATTGAGAGTCTTCGGTTTGGCAGTACGAATATGCTTGTCGGTTGCGGCAAGCGAGACCGCAATGCACACCGCCTGAAGAATAATACTCTTGCGTGCATTCATATTGAACAAGGTTTTGATAATTACCGTGAAAAGATGTCTGATTGTTTTAGTAGTTTTGTGGTATGTGTCTTGCCTGAGGCTGTGGTCAATGTCAATAGGTAGGTAGCCTGGGGGCGCGAGGTAAGGTCGAGACTGTAGCGGCCTGGGCCATCGGCTGTGAGGCGCACCTGCTCGCGGCGGCCTAAGAGGTCGGTGAGCCAGGCGGTCTCCGTCAAGGTCTCGCTACTCTCGATGGTGACGTGCTGCCGGAAGGGATTGGGATACACCGTGATAGCGTTGCTGCCTTCTACTGGTGTGATACCCACTGAGCCACCTTCGTGATAAACGAAAGGCGAGCGCATCGAGGTGTCGACCAATTTGGCTATATATTGTCCAGCACCGCAGGCCATGTCGCCGAAGTTGGTTGTGGAGATAAAACTATTGCCGGTGATGTAGAGTGCCGTGTCGAGCAGCAGGATGTGGCCGGCCATGCTATTTCCGCCGTTGCAATGAAAGTCATGGATGGCCACCTCGTGACCGTCGTAGTCCCACTGTGCCAGGGCCAGTCCTACCTGGGAGACACTCGGGGTGGAAAAGGTGGAGTCGGCAAAGAAGAGATTGCCAGTGTATGACACTTGGGCAAAGACTCTGTTGTTGCGTGCCACGATGCCCATGCCGCCATTGTTGTCTCCAAGGTTGGAGTTAAGGTGTCCATATGAGAGAAAATATCCATCGTTAATCCCAACACGGAGCCAGAAGGCGCTGTTGCGGTTGCTGAGGGTGTCGCCACGGTAGATAAACTGGTGGGGATTACTGTTGTGCCCCCAACTATCATTTTTGGCGCTGCCCAGGACAAAGAGTGAACCTGTAGCAGTGTCGATACATGTGGCGCTGAGTTCAACCGAAGGATAGAAACCATTGTATTGAGGCACATAGTCGAACTGCATGAGCAGGTTGGCATTGAGAGCCGTATCGAGGCGAAGCATACAATCGGTACCACTTACCAGCGAGAGGGAGTCCGTCTCCAGGTGCAGTCCATTGGAGCGGGCAATGGTTATACCGTTGTGTTCGATCCGTGCATTGAAAGTAATATAGAGCTGATCGTCATCGTGGATGTCGAACGAGCGGATGTCGAGCCAAGGAGTGACAAAACAGTCGACCCATGGCGCACTGCCAGCGATATATGAGGCGTCGAGCAGGCTGTCGAAGTGGGGCGAGAATTTCAGCACCTGCTGGTTCCACCACCCCGTGGTGTATGGGGGGATGTGGGTAAGGAAATGTGTGCCGTCAACCATAAAGCGATAGCCGCTCAGGCCTCCGTCGTTGAAATACAGAGGATTATCTCCATCGGTGAACGCACGGTCCTGAGCCAGACGAACAACATAGATGTTACCGCGGCTATCGACGTCGAAGTGTTCGTTAGTCAAGCCATTGCCGTATATTCCCTGCCCGGCCATTATGGGATGTCCAAGGCTGTCGAGGTAGGTAACCTGCAAGAAGTGATGCTCTTTCAACGAGCCGTCCAGTCCCAAAGTGATGAAGCCCGTAACGCCCCTGTTAGAGATGCTATCGGTAGGCATCAGAAACTCACTGGTGGACAGCAATGTGTCGAGGTAGTAGAGTGCCATCTCCACCGTAGGTTGTCCAGAATAATAGGTAGTATACGGCAGACCCACATCCACCATCATCATCAGTGCCGTGTCGCCCAGCATACGCAGGTCATGAACGTTTATGGCGTTCGTGTTGTTACGATCATAGATATTGATGATGCGATGCCACAGGTACTGCCCATCGGGCGACATCTTCACCAGCAAGGCGCTGGGGTTGTAGTTGACGATGCTCTCGAAGGGATCGACACCGTCGAGCGAGCCACCCCTGCCCACCTGCATAAGATGATAGACATTGCCCTCGCTGTCGGCCACCAGACCTCGGGGGAGGTTAGTGTATTCGTCGCCGTAGCCATGGAAATTCTTGGCCCAATCGAAATGCTGGGCGTGGGCGGCGAGGGTCAACACGACGAACGCCGCCAGCAGAATGATTCTATTGGTTGTTTTCATATTGAATGATGTTTTAATTGTCTTGGTTTGTTGATTTGTTAAGGTTGTGAAAGAGGATAGCGTGTTTCTCTCTGTCGTTTGTGATGTGGAAGTTGCTTACGGTGCGGGTGGCGTAGAAATAGGCGAGGACATCGTTTTCGGCCGAGGCCGACGGGCGGCTCTTGGGGATGAGTTTGGAGAAGACCAGATTCTCGCCCCTGTCGATGAGTAAATGGAGCATGGGCGAGAGCTCGTCAATCTCGAAATCGCGCACGCGGAAAGCCATCTTTTTGAATGTCGCCGTGCCGCCGCACTGCAAAGCGGCCTCCATGTAGTTCATTTCCACACGGCGCACAGGGATATACCCATCGTACAGGGAATCTGTTCGCGTATATAGTTCTATCATCTTGCAGGGTGTCATGTCAGGACGAGACTGCTTGCAGATGTCCAGATAGCCCTTCCACTCCATCATATAGTTGAAGTCTTCCCGCATCTGCGCCGCAGTGAGCGTGTCCTGCGCCGAAGCAATGCTCGTCGATAACACGAGGAATAGCAATGTGATTGTTTTCTTCATGTTGTTATTTATATGACTATGTTGATGTCTAGTCCCGTTTCATGATGTAGCGGAAGTCCCTGTCGTTTTCGTGATGATTCGGAGCCAACACCAGCTCGTCGCTGGTGAGCTTTTCCACCACAAATATCCTTCCATTATAACAACCGCCTTCAATCTCCAGCAGTTGCTTGCCGGATTCTTTTGAGAAGGTGTAGTTGTGCCACTCTGCCAGGCAGTCTGTCCGTGAGTCGGATATCAACACCTTGCTTTCTGTGAACTCCATGTAGATGCAACCTTTCGGAAGGTACTCCTGCCCCCCGATGGTTATTTCATACGATTGTGAGGTGTTGGACCATTTGCCGATAAGGGCGTCATTGTCTTTCCTGCAGCCTGCCAGCAGCAGCGCGCCCAAAGTAAGGGCGACGAGGGATTTGATGATGTTTTTCTTCATTGTTGTTTATGTTGTTTGGTTAGACATTTATGAATCATTATTTAGACTTTAGCCAGTGCTGCAATCTCTTACATTCTTGGCTGTATTGTCTATAATCGACAAGCGAAGGATGGAAATAGAAGTCGGGCATATCCATATGTGGAAGATAATCCTCTATGGGTCCTATTCCTACACTTTTTCGGCGTTCATTTAGATGCTCGATATCGTCGATAAGAGCCATCCCCGTCAGACCGTCACGGGTAAGCCCTTGAGTTCCGTATAGTTGAGGTTTGTCCTGGTGGTCAAGGTCACGGTCGGTCATATATGCAATCCAGGTGAGGTCAAAGTTGCCATTGTCTGCTGCCGACTTGGCCTGCTCCAAAAACCAATGCAGAAACTCCGGCTCTGAATGTTGCGCCAACAACGATGCATCGTTCACTCCTTGATGGCCGACATTGTCGTAGGTAGGAAAACCGTATTGGGCAATGAGTTCCTGTAGTCGAACGATGTTCAATGAGTCTGTTGTTTGAATCTCTCGTCTCAAACTGTCAGGCCATGTGCCATCTTTGGGCAACAGGTGGCGCAGCCGCTGGTCTTCGTCGCACATTGTCTTAAGTTGTTTACAGTAGACGGAATCCATCAGACAATACGTGTTGTAGGCGGTCTTGTAGTCCTGCCGATTAAGCGCATCCATTGCCAAGGACTGCAGATTGTCGTAGGATGGAATGCCTGACTGCACTTCTTGCGCCGACACAACTAAACAAGCGGCGAGGGTGAGCAAAATTGGAAGGAAAAACTTTTTCATTATCGTACCGTTTTGATTATTGAAAAGTTTTTATCGTGAGAAAATGTCCTATCGCTTCAATAATTTTATCGTATGCTGTTTTCCGTCATTGGTGATCAATGTCAACAGGTAGGTAGCCTGTGGGCGCGAGGTAAGGTCGAGACTGTAGCGGCCGGGGCCATCGGCTGTTAGGCGCACCTGCTCGCGGCGACCTGTGAGGTCGGTGAGCCAGGCGGTCTCTGTCAAGGTCTCGCTGCTCTCGATGGTGACATGCTGCCGGAAGGGATTCGGATAGGCTACGAAAGTCCCTTTGTCGCCCACTACGGTAATGCTCACACTGCCTGTGTCGCCCGTATGGACATAAGGAGACATGAATGCGGTATCGACATATTTGGCAATATACGCCACGCTGTTACCCGTGGGGGAAAGCTGGGTGTTGTTCAGCGTGAGGTCGAACCGCGAGCCACCCATGATGTACAGGATGCTGTCGTGCAATGACAGACACCCCGAAAGGAGAACGCTGGGAGCATCGATGCTGTAGTCCATGAAGTCTATGTAGTTGCCGTTATAGTCGCAGATATAGAGTCCAGCACCGAAGCGGTAGGGAGTAATCGAAATCGTGCTGTTGCCGGTTTGAATGTTTTCCTTGTATCCGACTTGTGTTATGATTCTGTTCTTCTGTGCAATAGACCGCATTATAGAATGATTCGTCAGGAATGTCGTCTGCGACGAGGAGGGGATGTATCCGTAGGATTGCAATGCTCCCGTTTGATTGTCAATCCTCACGAACCAGGCACAATTATCTTGAATATCCAATGTGTCCTGACCGAAGAACACAGGGTAGCCATAGTCCTGCGGGATGCGGCCTATCGATCCCAGAATTATTATGGAGTTGGAATCGGGTTCAACAATGCATTGGTTAAAAAGGTTGATGGTCATCGACAGGCCCGGTTCGCTACTGCCGATGGTTAGTTGCGTCACGCTTAAAGGCATCAACTCCTCATCAAACTTTATCACCATCCCTTCTGTGAAATTGTCGAGACGGACCGCCAGGGTTGTGTCGCCAGACAATGGCAGTCTTCCAATGTCGGACTCGATGTTGCAAAGGAGCAAAACATTGTTGTCGTTATCGGTAGTAAGTTCACGCGCACCATAATCCCAATAGCTCCAGCTGCTGTTGGATTCATCGAATATGTACCGGCAAGCCAACATGTCGTTGAAATGAGGAGAGAACTTGAACAATCTGTAATTGTAGGGACTAGGGTGAAAGACCGGCGCATCGAAAAAACGCTGACGACCGTTCACCATAACGACAACCTCACTTATCAACCCGTTTTCCAGGTCATAGCGCTGCGATTGGTATTCGCAAGTGTCGCAATAAAGCCACAACGCATCGGTGGCAAGGTGTCCGAAATAGATGTTGCCCTGGTTGTCCACATGGAAATCGCCCGGCTTGAACTGCTGGTTGTAAATATACACCGAGTCGAAACTGTTGTTGCTCTGTCTGTCAAGTGTTATCAGATTGCCCTTGCTGTCCTTATATGCCGTATGGAAAATGTAGTTCTCTGTCAGGTTCCCGTTAAGGTCGAAGACGGAAATCGCCGTCGATATGCCTGTGGAAGCGAGACTGTCCCTATACAAAAGATAATCTACATTGTCTTTCGTTATCAACGTATCGTAGAAATACAGGTATTCATTATTCTCTTTGGGCAGGGCGAAAAGGACATTCGCGAAGAGGGCCGTGTCGCCGACCAGTTGCAAGCCGTAGATTTGCGACGGCTGCCCATAGTTTGCATGAAGAATCTTCTTCCAGACAATATCGCCTTGCGGAGAGATTTTCATGATGCACGAGTTGGAATTCTCCGTTTGCCCGCCATGAGGAGGGAACGGCAGCAATTCTTGTCCGTCGACGGAGGCGCCGTTGGCAAACTGCCCGGCAACATAAAGATTGCCCTGCGAATCGGTGACGGAGCTGACGATGTAGTTCCAATACTTGCCCGACGGTTCCTGGCCGGAGTAAGATTTCACCCAGTCGAAATGCTGGGCGTGGGCGGCGAGGGTCAACACGACGAACGCCGCCAGCAGAATGATTCTCTTGATTGCTTTCATTTTGAATACTGTTTTAATTGTCTTGATTAATTGATTTATCAACCCACTTCAACCCTATTTGTCGCAAAATAATTCGATTTCGTTACATTGAAAATGAATTTTTTACGATCGGGTTGTAAGTGGTTGATATTCGTGGAGTTTTGCAAGCGCATTCCGCAACTCCGAAAGAGAGGTTTCGGATCTGCGGAATTTTTTTTACTTTTGTCGCCTCAAGAGATGATATGAATATGAGAAAAAGTATTTTGATAATCTTTGCCTTGATATTGCTCACAGCATGCCGTGGGAGGCAAACGCAGGCAGAAAGTGCCGGCGCAGCCGTTGCGGATTCAACGGAAGTGCTGGCACCGGAAGAAACGGACTTGATGGCAAGTCAGCCCAAAAGCTACCGTCTGACGGGCACCATTGGTGAAGACAAAGCCAGCATGGTGCTTGATAGGAACGGCAACGATGTGACGGGTGTCGTCACGCGATGTGACTATTGCGTGCCTATCAATGTGGAAGGTACTTGGCAGGGTGACAACATCACGGTTGATGGAGTAAGCCAAGCCGGCTCACATATTGAATATAAAATGACTGTCACAGGCAACGCAGTTCAAGGGGCAGAGATATTGTCTGCCGAAGGAGAAGTCGAAAAGCAAAACGTCACCATGACGATAGAACACGGCCGACCTTGATGGCGTTGTTTCTTGCCCTCAGAG
>ONQE01000179.1 GCA_900319925.1 uncultured Bacteroidales bacterium
ATATGGAACCGCTGGGGCACTTTGGTGTTCCGCACGGAGGAGAAGACCTTCGGCTGGGACGGCGCGAACGCCATCGACGGGGTCTATGCGGTGGTGGTGTCCTACAAAAGCCGCGGGGAGAAGGCGAAGACGGTGAAAGGGAGTGTGACGGTGGTGCGGTGACCACGGGACCCCAAAACGTCCTTGTTTTCCATACGTTCCGTATTTTTTTGTATCTTTGCAGCGTTATTTAAATACATCGTTTTATGAGAAATCTTTACATCACAATTTTTTTCGTCTTGTGGGGTTTCGCGCAGGGTGCGGTGGCGCAGAACATGTATCGTAACTACCGATCAACTTGGGTGAGCAAACCGACCAGTGCCGTTTCGGTGGTTCACAGCAATGGATATGTCTATTTTTTCCAGGCGGACGGAAGTGGAAAGCTGTCCGCTGCGGAGATAGATCCATTTTATACTCCAACAGCTTATCCTGTTTCCGTTTCTCCAGATATTGTTTCCGTTATCATAGAGTGCGACGACGGATCCAATGCCTGTTCTCACCAGTTTGAAGACAAGGCGTTGCCATATTCAATAACAAACGCCTCGCCTTCAATAAGTCTTTCTGTTGAGGGTAGCCATCGGTTTGTCTGTGAGGGGTTTGAAGGTGACATAGAGTATTCCCTCTATGATATGACAGGCAAATTATTGCAGCGGGGAACCACAAGAAATGGGGAACAGAACGTATTGAAAAAATCCAATGGCGTCTATATGCTTCGGGCAACCGATTGTGCAGGCAACCGAATGACAACAAAGTTAATCCTGTTCTGATTATGTCACGCTTTATCCGACATTTCGTTGCACTCTTTTGCTTCTCGTTCGTTATGGGCGGTGCCGGTTATGCCCAGAACCCAAGCATGGCGGGACGGGATTTCTGGGTGATCACAGCCCATTCTGACGGGCATGGTGTTTTGAGTGGTGTTTTATTGACAGATACTCTGCTACTTTATTTGGTAGGTGATACTGCAACCCTCGGTACAGTTGATAACGAATATCATGGCTTTCATCTTGATTTTCAAGTAATTCCAGGGCAGGTAACACTGCTGAAAGTACCTGTCTCCATGACAGTTTTTGACTATGCTGAATCGAATAATTGGAGTGTTCGTACGTCGCACCGAGGTGTAAGGGTACGTGCTAACCATAATATATTCCTGTATATGCAAGACATTTGTACTATAATTGATTCTGCGTATGCTGTCAATCCCTCCACCACTTTTCTTTTTTGGGAAAATAATTTTACTTATTCAAGTTTTGGGTCTCCTTATTATGTGTCTCCTCTTTCGACGAATATTTTTCGTTCGGAGAAAAATCCAGTACCACCTTTGCCAAATCAAGTTCGGGAACGTTTTCCTGATTCTTTTGAAGAATGGTGGTTTGACCGCTGCGCCTCGATCGGTCTATGCTCTCTTGGCGGTGAGGCATTACGTAATGTTCGATACGTCACGGCTTTGGAGGACAGCACGGTGGTTATATTCACTTTCAAGTTACAACAACCTCCATATTCACAAATTACGGACTCCGTAATGATTCAAAAGGAAGAAACAGTTTTCCTTTTGGACATCAACACTTTTCACCATGAAGAAATCCTGACGTTGAAAACAAACTGCAAACCTGTGGTATGCATGTCTGGTTTTAGAGGAACGGGGTTTCTGGGAAATTTTCATAGCTTTGTTAATTATAATAGTGAATTTTGCACACAATTTTTCGGCTCTTTCCAGCCGTTCACAAGACCTGAACGCCAAGGATATGACTATTTGTGCAAGAAACTGGAGAATGACAGGTTTGACAAAGGCATACATTATTTGAAAATCCGTTATTGTCCCGATTCTCTCACCCCGTTGTGGAGCGACAGTGTGGACAGATTTATGTATAATGAAATTGTTTCAGGTAACGATTTTGCTCCCTTTATGGATAACTATCCTCCGGGCCTCTTTTTTTTCCGGACATATAATCCGATAACCGGCAGCCACCGGAGAAATTGGGGAAGTGCAAGCACATACGTAAATGTCCCGTACACATTTTTACGCTCTTCCTCTCCCATTTTTTATGATCGACTAAATGGTCCTTTCTTTTTCATCTACAAGGAGAGTGGACCAGCTTATCCGGTTTATGGCTTTCTTCCTCCGGACTCTATTGGCGCTGCAAATTCTTTAATTTCCTCCCCATACGTCTCTGCGCAACCTACTGATCTGATGGTCAAAGACTGGGTCTATCCCACCACACGGAACAACGTTAAACGCAAAATCCATTACGAGGACTTGGAGGTTTTGAACATCGACACGTTGTATGCGGATGTGCAGATTTATGTGCATGAGGACGGGCTTCACAGCACCTACTTTAACGGGCAGCTGTTGCCCGCAGAGGTCTTCGACTCGTTCCCGATGACCAACGGCGACTATTACGTCACCCAGATGGCCTTCTACAACGAGGACATCCCCGAAATCATTCGCATTTCCAATGTGAACGGATTTTCGGCCTATGTGGATGAGTTCGGTTATAATGTACTGCCAGCGCCGGCAGGGCACCCTGAAGTCAATGATATTACCAAGGTCTATTACTATCATGCCGGTGCATCAGGCTGTTATTATACGGACTATCCCGATAACGGTATC
Organism: uncultured Bacteroidales bacterium; assembly: GCA_900319925.1. Classification (GTDB taxonomy): domain Bacteria; phylum Bacteroidota; class Bacteroidia; order Bacteroidales; family WCHB1-69; genus F23-D06. The sequence continues at coordinate 2,648 of ONQE01000179.1, forward strand.
GGTCTCAGTCCCCACAACTACGACACGGTCTATCGCTGCCTCGGCGACACGCTTTCGCTGCAGGTGGCGCACAACCCCGACTCCGTGCCCGTGGAGTGGATCGTCGATGGCATCTCCCACCCGGGCGACGGCTACTCCTTCCTGCTGACCGCCTTGGACACGCTCTACGTGCAGTGTGTCCTCCATTACGACTGTCCTGACACCACCACCACGTTCGTGGCCGTGGTGCCGCCCCCGCTGCCTATGCGGTGGCCTTCTGGGTCGCAGGTGCAGAAATATTCGTCGGCCGGGAGTCCGGTTATCTGGTGGAACACGGTAGATCCATTGTCACAGGCCCTGACCAGGTTTGGGGGCAGGGAGAGAAGCTTCTTCATAGGGGTGTAAAGTTAAGGTTTCACGCGGCGGTCGCGTATGAGTTTCAACTCGCGCAGCAGGTCGGCATAGTGTAGGGCGTTGAGCGAGCCCTCGGCGGCGCTCTCCTGTTGTTGCTGGCAGAAGCGCTCGGCCTTGGCCAGTTGCTGCAGGGCGTAGAGGGCGGCATCGCTGTTGTAGTTGCGCGGGTTGTTGCCCTTGGTGTCGGCCTCGGTGGGGCAGAGCAGGGCTGCCAGGCTCTGCACGTAGTTGCGCTCCAGCTGGCGGCGCATCTTGGCCTTCCACTCGTTGGTGCTGTCGAGGGGCTTCCACACGGTGGCGAACACGTCGTCAAGATAGGTGGTGACGGGATAGACGCTGCTGTTGTCGACGGCACTGAGCATCTGGGCCGACATGAGCCTGGACAGCGTGCTGGCCTGTGTCTGTGCCTGCATCTTGGAGGCCGACTCGCCGGTCTTGGCCAGGATGGCGGCGGGGTAGAGCCACTCGGGTGCGTCGAACAGTTGGCGGCCTACATAGTCCACGGCTTCGCGCTGCCGCTCCACGGGCACGTC
>ONQE01000209.1 GCA_900319925.1 uncultured Bacteroidales bacterium
TGAGAGACAGCAGCAGGAATTTGAGGAGTCCGCGATTGGTTCTGAGCATGGCTTTATGGATTTACAGGTTACTTCAAAGGCAGATGACAAAGCTGCGGTGTCACGCAAAAATACGCACATCGCAGCAATAATCCAAGAATGGCTCGTCTTTCAGTTTATCAAGGTGCTCGTACAGGTCCATGAACGGGACCGGTACGGGCATTTAGGGGGTGTTTTTGCTTGTATAGGTCCCGCAACTGGACCTTTACAAGCACCTGCAAAGAGAATCGGAAAGGCCTCGAAATGGTCTGAAAGTCGTCAAACCGAATCTTAGCCGCCGTCATACAAAAGAGTGATATCCGTTGCCGAGTGTGTCGCCTTATGTTTTTGTATTAATGCCGTCGTATTCCGCTGCAAATAATCTGTGGTAGTATTTCTTTTATCTTTTTGTTTTGCCACAAATTTGTCATATATTTGTGGCAAAACTTGTGTTATGGCAGACCAGAGCACATACAATTCCATCAAGAAACGCATCGAGGAATCAGGGCGCGGTTCGCTCTTCTTCCCCGACACCTTTGCCGATGCCGGCACTTCCGACGCCGTGCGCTCAGCCCTCGTGCGCCTGTGCAAGAACGGCATTCTCACGCGCGTTGCGCAGGGTATTTATAGTTATCCCCGCATCGACGAGCACTGGGGCGGAGGCGTCATCCTCCCCTCCGTGGAAGAGATTGCCCAGGCCATTGCGGTGCGGGACCGGGTACGCATTGCACCCACTGGTGCGTATGCCCTCTACCGTCTGGGCCTGAGCACCCAGATCCCCGCCAACGTCGTGTTCGTCACCGACGGTTCTCCACGGCGCGTATCCATCGGCAAAGGGCGCGGCATCCTCTTCAAGCATACCTCGGAGATGCGCACCTTCGCCTACAAATCCAACCTGATGGCCCTCATCGTCACCGCCCTCCGGGAAATCGGCGAAGAGAATGTGACCGAAGCCCAGATGGCCGTCATCCGTGATCAGCTGAAGAACATCCCTACAGAAGAATTCAACCACGACCTTTCCCTTGCTCCCCTGTGGGTGCGTAAAAAACTCACCGCCCAATGAAATACACCGACCTTACTATACAGGACCGCCAAGACATTCTTCGCCGCGTCCAGTCCGAAACCGGCAAAGACCTCCAGATCGTAGAGAAGGACTGGTGGGTTGTGGCCGTCCTCCGTGCGTTGTTTGAACTGCCATACGCCCAGCACATCTCCTTCAAGGGTGGCACCAGCCTGAGCAAGTGCTGGAACATCATTCAGCGCATGTCGGAGGATGTCGATATTGCCATAGACAGGGAGTTCTTGGGCTTCGGTGGCCAGCTCACCAGGACGCAGATCAGCGACCGGCTCCGCCGCGCTGCCTGCTCCTTCGTACGCGAAAAACTCCAGTTCGACCTCGCCGCCCAACTGGAAAAAGACGGCATCAGCCCCGAGGCATTCAAAGTCATGGTAGACATCACTCCCATCTCCACCACCGACCCGGAAGCCATCAAAGTGGAATACACGCCCGTCTTTGATGCCAACCCCTACATACGTTCCAGGGTCCTTATCGAAGTCAGTGGCCGTTCCATGAGCGAGCCGGTGGGAAATGTCCCTATCCGCTCCTACATTGATGAAGTCTATACCGAGGCACCCTTCGCCGAGCCCGCCGTAGAAGTCCGCGCTGTCGTGCCCCAGCGCACCTTCCTGGAGAAACTCTTCCTCCTGCACGAAGAGTTTGCCAAGCCGCAAGCCGAAATCCGCGTTGACCGCATGTCCCGCCACATTTACGACATCTGCAAGATGGCCGACACTCCCATCGCAGACCAGGCCCTCGCCGACAAAGACCTTTACCTCACCGTGATGGACCATCGCCGCATCTTCATCGGCCTCCATGGCTTCGACTACCAGACCCTGCTGCCGCAGACCCTCAGCATCCTCCCGCCCGCAGAAGTCCGCGATGCGTGGAAGAAAGACTACCAGTCCATGCAGGAATCGATGATCTACGAGGAGTCTCCTTCCTTCGAGCAGCTCATCAGTAAACTCGCCGCCCTGAACCAGCGGATCAACGCCTTAAGCTACTGATTTTCCATAAAATACATCACGAAAAAGCCACCCTCTCGAGCTGCTCTTGTCATTGGATTGGCCTATCTTTACCGTCGATGTGCTAAGGTGGGGCACAGATGAGTTGGTTGTTTTGTATTACGATGTGGTTTTATTATCTTTACAAAATCAAAACTAGATTCGTTAAACATTTTTCATTGGTTCAATTAGTTGTTTCGGTTATGAAGCAGGATGAATCTAAAGAGTATCAGCCACCGGTAATCCGCTGGATACCTTTGGTACTTGAGAATGCCCTCTGCGGCAGCCCTCTTCCCGGGGGAAATGAAGATATCGACTATGAAGACTGGAGCTGATATGAAATATAACTACTTAATTCTTACACTGGCGACCGCTGCTCTTTGCTCTTGTTCGGGCAATTTGGTCGAAACTCCTGTCAATGAAGGGGAAATCATCACTATCCGTGCCTATCAGGAAGGTGCGACTGAAACAAGGACAACGCTCATCGACGGGGGCATCCAAGTCTATTGGGAGCCTTCTGATGAAATCAAGGTGTTCTTCAATG
>ONQE01000083.1 GCA_900319925.1 uncultured Bacteroidales bacterium
TAACTACGAGCAAGTTATTCCTAAAGATAACCCGCACGTGCTGACCATCGGTCGCGATGAGTTTCTGAAATCCATCCGCCGTTTGGGCATCTACTCCAGCCAGTCCACTTTCCAGGTGCGCCTTTCGCTCGGCGAGACCGGCCTGAATATGACGGCCGAGGATATGGACTTCTCTTACAAAGGAGCAGAGAACATCCAGTGTGAGTACAACGGCGAACCCATGGAAATCGGCTTCAACTCCCGTTTCCTGCGCGAAATGGTCGAGAACTTGGATGTGGAGACCATCCAGATGTCCTTCTCGAAGCCGTCACGCGCCGCCCTCATCTCCCCCACCGTGCAACACGATGATAACGAGGACGTGCTGATGCTCATCATGCCGGTAATGCTGGACTATTAGTGAGAAGTGATTAGTGATTAGTGAACAGTGAACGGTGAGCAGTGAGCAGTCATTCACTCAAGTCACAAGTCACAAGTCACAAATCACAAATCACAAATCACAAATCACAAATCACAAATCACAAATCACAAGTCACAAAAGGAAAACCGAGTTGTCGCGGCCGAGAGGCTGAGGAAAGTCCGGGCAACGCAGAGCACCATACTTCCTAACGGGAAGGCGCGCGCAAGCGTGACAGACAGTGCCACAGAAACGATACCGCCCGCCCAGCGGGTAAGGGTGAAAACGCGAGGTAAGAGCTCACGCCGCCGTCAGCGATGCCGGCGGGGGTAAACCTTATGGGTTGAAAGACCAAATAAACCGGGGCTTGAGGGCTGCTCGTCCGACCCGGAGGGTAGGTTGATAGAGGCCTGCGGCGACGTAGGTCCGAGATAAATGACAACATAAAACAGAACCCGGCTTACGGGTTTTCCTTTTTTTTACCACCTGGGTTTGAAGGCATCCTCGATATGGTTTATGTCGTGGCATTCGGGACTGTTGACCACGGAGATGATGTCAAAGCGTATCTCCTTCGTCACGCATTTGTATTTAGCGTAGCACATCGCCGCCCGGATTAGGTTCCGTTGTTTTTGCCGATCCACAAAAACCTCCGGTTCCCCAAAGGCCGCGCTCTTACGGGTCTTCACCTCCACGATGACCAAATAATCGTCGGTCTCCGCAATGATATCGACCTCTAAATGGCCGCAACGCCAGTTCCGAGCCAAAATCTTGTAACCCTTTTCTTGTAATAATTTCGCGGCCATGTCCTCTCCCGCGAAGCCTTGCAATTGTTTTTCCGTCTTCATATTCTCTATTTTGTTTATGAATAAATAAGTCGCTGCAAAAATAGTATTTTTTCGAAACAGAAAATCAAAGACGAAAAAGGAGATTATCTGACGTGTCTATAATTTTCGTACTTTTGCCGAAAATTCGTATGTATGGGATTCTTTTCATTTTTCAACAGAGATAAGAAAAAAGAGATAAACGAGGAGCAGAAGAAGGAATTGGACGAGGGTTTGCAAAAATCCAAGGAGAACTTCTTCAAGAAACTGGCCAAATCCATCGCTGGCAAGTCGAAGGTGGACGATGAAGTCCTCGACAATTTGGAGGAAGTGCTCGTGACCTCGGACGTCGGTGTGGAGACCACCCTGAAGATTATCGACCGCATCGAAAAACGCGTTTCCAAGGACAAATACCTGGGCACCAACCAGATAAACATGATCCTCAAGGAGGAGATTGCAGGGCTTCTGTTAGAGAACGACCTGGAGAAGGTCAACGATTTCGTGATTCCGGAGATGGAGACGCCCTACATCATCCTTGTGGTGGGCGTGAACGGCGTAGGAAAGACCACCACCATTGGCAAATTAGCCTACCAGTACAAGAAAAACGGCTATTCTGTGGTTCTCGGTGCCGCCGACACATTCCGCGCCGCCGCCATCGACCAGCTCAAGGAGTGGGGTGCCCGCTGCGACGTGCCCGTCGTCTCCCAGAAGATGGGTGCCGACCCCGCCGCCGTGGCGTACGACACCGTCAAGTCGGCCATCGCCAACCACCACCAAGTAGTCATCATAGACACCGCCGGCCGCCTCCACAACAAGGTCAACCTGATGAACGAGTTGGTGAAAATCAAAAACGTCATCCGCAAACTCGTCCCCGAAGGTCCTCACGAGGTGCTGCTCGTCCTCGACGGCTCCACCGGGCAGAACGCCTTCGAGCAGGCCAAGCAGTTCACCGCCGCCACAGAAGTCAACGCATTGGCCATCACCAAGTTGGACGGCACCGCGAAAGGAGGTGTCGTGCTCGGGATTTCCGACCAGTTCCAAGTACCCATCAAGTACATCGGCGTGGGCGAGAAAATCCACCAGCTGCAGATTTTCAACCGTGTGGAGTTCGTGGACTCCCTCTTCCCCGACAACTGGTAAGCCATGCCCCGCGAAGTTGTCATTGATGAGAATTCCGGATTCTGCTTCGGTGTCATCAACGCCATCCGCACGGCAGAGGAACATCTCCGCAAGCATCCGTTCCTCTACTGTCTCGGCGACATCGTGCACAACAGCGAAGAGGTGCGACGGCTCACCTCCATGGGGTTGCGTATCATCACGAACGAGCAACTTCACGACCTCCGCGACACCACCGTGCTCATCCGTGCGCATGGCGAACCGCCCGAGACCTATCGCCTCGCCGAAAAGAACCGCATCCGTCTCATCGACGCCACCTGTCCCGTGGTATTGCGTCTCCAAAAACGAATCCACGACGAGTACCACACCGGCGGCAACAAACAAATCCTCATTTTCGGCAAAAAAGGGCATGCCGAAGTAGTAGGGTTGCTCGGGCAGACCGACAACACCGGCCTAGTCATCTCTTCCCCGGAAGACATCGAGCGCATTGATTTCTCCCGTCCGTCAAAGCTTTATTCGCAAACCACCCAAAGTCTGGAACGATACAACGAGCTCATCGGGCTGATCCGCGCGCGCTATGAAGCCGCCGGCCACACTGAGTGGTTCTCCTACGAGGACACCATCTGCCGGAAAGTCGCCTCGCGAGCCCGACAAATCGCCGACTTCGCCACACGCCATAATGTCATCCTGTTCATTTCGGGTGAAAAAAGCTCCAACGGAATGTACCTATATAATATATGTAGGGAGCACAATCCGCGCAGTTACCTGCTCTCGCGCACCGAGCAACTCCGCGAGGTGCCGATCGACGACAATGACACCGTGGGCGTCTGCGGAGCCACCTCCACACCAATGTGGCTGATGGAAGAAATTGCGGCGGCTTGCGCGAAATAGTGCGAAAACGCCCTTTTCAGCCCCTTCTCATCTGGCACTTTTTAACATACAGTTCTTAATTTTTGTTGTAATTTTAACTATTATTAGTTAAAATTACAACACTCAGTAAATTTTATTCCATTATGAATCAATACATTAAAAATATTTTTTCAGAAAAGTATAAAAAAGTATTGACTTTCGCTCTTTTCCGTTGTATATTTGCATCGGATTTGGTCATGGATTTGTACAACTTAAAGAGACGAAATGAAACAGAAATTTACGCGCATCAAAACAGGAATCATGGCACTTGCCCTTATCGGCTGTGCCGCAATCACAAGAGGGCAGGCGGTACTCTATGAAGAGGACTTCGGAACGCCCACCGCAAACACGCTCATCCAGTACTATACGGGCTGGCAAGACAGCACCGTCACCTACGTCGGAAACGGCACCTGCGATGTACGCTCCTCCAGCGCGTCCTCGGGTTATGGCGGCGCATCCGGCGGGGGTAACGTGATGCTCAACGACACAGTAAAATGGTTCCAGATCTCGGGACTGAACACCTCTTCGGCGCAGACGACAGCGAAACTCTACTGCGGTCTTCGGAAGACCACCTCGGAGAACGGCAACAACTTCGCAGTGGAATTCTCGACCGACAGCATCGTGTGGGTAAGGGTGCCTATGTCTGATACGCTTCCGACGGGGACCGGCACGTCGGGATGGTACCGCGTCTGCTTCCCTAATCTTCCCGCGCACCCGCACCTGCATATCCGGTTCGCCAGCCTCGCCAACGTGGACTACCGCCTCGACGACATCCGCATCTGCGACGGTGACGAAGTGGTGCTGGAGACAGTCGCTACTCCGACCTGTTCACCCGCAGGCGGAACGTACTACGAGCCGCAGCAGGTGACGCTCGAATGCGCCACCTCGGGAGCGACCATCCATTACACCCTCGATGGCAGCACCCCGGACAACCTATCTCCCGTATGCGCTGGAATACTCCACATCGGCAGCAACTGCACGTTAAAGGCTTTCGCCATGAAGGAGAATATGTATAACAGCGAAGTGATGACCGCGCAATTCACCATCATCGACACCAACGCCGTGGTCGCACTGCCCTTCGACATCTCCCACAACAGCGAATCCGAACGGATAGAAGTAAAGACGATACCTGGATTCCAAGGCTACAAATTAGGCAGCTCTTACGCCGACGGATCGGCCAAGTTCGAATCAAAAAACGCTGGATCTGCATCGTTGACGGCTCACCTCGGCGATGCACCCGGGGAACTCACCTTTGATTTGAAAGGAGTCAAGGGCGGCACACCGTCAGCCTACAACGGAATCACCTTTCTCATCAGCGAGTCTGCAAACGGGCTGCAATGGACGACCGTGACCACGCTCAACGAGATGGAAATCAGCACAGAGGGGTACAGCCATCACGGGCCATACACGCTTTCCGAGAACACGAGATATGTTCGGTGGATGCTCGTGACAGCGGGCCGAGGGAACACCCAATTCAACAACATCGCCATCACCCAGCGGCAAAGCACTGGCGATGGCAGCGACAGCACTGGCGTTGTCAGCTTTGCAAACACGATCGAGGGTCCCTACCCCAACCCCGCACATCACAGCTTCCGATGGGATCCCTGCAAGGATGCGCACTCCATACAGCTATACGACTTGAACGGCAACATCGTCCGGTTTTGGAGAGACGTGACCGATGGCTACGCATTCGACATCTCAGGACTCGCTGCAGGCACCTACCTGCTGCGGGCTGAAACGCCGCACGGCCACATCGCGAAGAAAATCGTCGTCCGATAACGTTACCGACTCAAGTTCAGAAAGGAGGTATGGCTTATCGAGTAAAGACATTGTTCAATAGGATCTGATTCTTTTTTTTGGTTTCAATCATATTAGTTTTGATCAAACCGACTTAGTAAGAGGGGAGGGCTCGTATTGTCTTGATCGGATAGAACTCACAAAGGCTTCCAGTTATTATTTTGTTTTCATAGTTTTATCACACTCAGACAATCAACACAAACTCCCCTTTTACGGGTTGGTTTCCAAAATGCTGCAAAGCCTCTTCGAGAGTTCCCCGGAACGTGAACGCATGGATTTTGGTCAACTCCTTGGCCACAGCCACAGGGCGGTCAGGGCCCATGATCTCAGACATCTTCTCCAGTGTTTTGAGCAAACGGTGCGGGGACTCGTAAAACACCACCGTTTCCTCCATTTCGGCGAAACGCTTCAGGAGGGTTTCTTTCCCTTTCTTATGGGGGAGGAAGCCGAAGAAGTAAAAGCTGCTGCAGGGAAAGCCGGACTGCACAAGGGCGGGAACAAGGGCGGTGGCACCGGGAAGGCACTCCACTTCAACATCCTGTTTCAGAGCTTCGCGCACGAGCAGAAAACCGGGGTCGGAAATCCCGGGAGTGCCGGCGTCGCTCACCAACGCGGCTGTTTCAACTTGCTGGATTTGGCGGATATAGTTCCCCACCTGTTCGTGTTCGTTGAATATATGATACGCCATGCACCTTTTGCCCTCGATTTCATAATGCTGCAGCAGGTTCTTGGTGGTGCGGGTGTCTTCGCAGAGGATAAGGTCCGCCGCTTTGAGGACGTTGAGGGCGCGGAGGGTGATATCCTCCAAGTTGCCGATGGGAGTCGGGACGATGAATAATTTGGCCATACGTGAGGTTCTAAAACAATGAAAGACGGCCGATTAACCGTCTTTCTGATGGGTGCCCAGAACAAGAGTCGAACTTGCACATCCGTTCGGATACTACACCCTGAATGTAGCGCGTCTACCATTCCGCCACCTGGGCTCAATAAATACCCTCCTTGATGATGTCGTGAATATGAATCACGCCCAAATACCTCTTTTCATCGTCCACCACGAAGATGTTGGTGATCTGATGGTCTTTCATCATCTGCAACGCATCCACGGCGAGGGTTTTCTCATGGATGGTTTTAGGGTTGCGGGTCATGATGTCCTTTGCTTGGAGCTTCATGATTTCCGCGTGATGTTGGATGGCGCGGCGCAGATCACCGTCTGTGATTGCACCGACCACCTGTCCATCTTCCACGACAGCCGTCACACCCAAACGCTTGCCGGAGATTTCCAGGATAACCTCCTGCATGGAGGTATCCGGTTTCACGGAAGGAACTTCGTTCATCTTGTACAGGTCTTCGACCTTCAAGCGGGTTCTTCTTCCGAGGATTCCACCGGGATGCACTTTCGCGAAGTCTTCCGTGGTGAAACCGCGCATCTTGATAAGCGTTGAAGCGAGGGCGTCGCCAATGGCCAACTGAGCCATCGCGCTGCTGGTCGGGGCCAGGTTGTTGGGGCTTGCCTCCCGCGACACCGTGCAGTTGAGCACGTAGTGCGCTTCCTTCGCCAGCAGGGATTCCATAGCACCGACAATGGCGATCAGGATGTTCCCGTTGGCCTTCAAAAACGGTATCAGCACGGAGATCTCCGGCGTATTCCCGCTTTTGGAGAGGCAGACCACAATGTCATCTTTCTGGATGATGCCCAGGTCACCGTGGACGGCATCAGCGGCGTGCATAAACACGGCCGGTGTTCCCGTCGAGTTGAACGTTCCCACGATCTTCTGACCGATGATGGCGCTCTTCCCGATGCCCGTCACAATGACGCGACCTTTGCACTCGATAATCTCCTGAACGGCTTTCACAAAGTTATCATCCAAATAACCGGTGAGCTTTGACACTGCATCGGCCTCTTCCCGCAACACTTTCGTGGCGTACTGGATAATTTCCTGTGGTTCCATTCTACAAAGATGCTCTTGTTGCCTTTTTGCTTCTATCAAAGAACGAAATCTTGCATACTTCCTTCTTAGAATCGAAGTATCCGAAAAATAGTGCTTGAAATCCGTTTCGCTCAGCGATTCCCAGCCATCATTTTCGAGCGGCAAAAATAAGCTTTTTTTCGATTCGTTCAACGGGTCGGGAAACTTTTTTTTGTTCCGGGGACAAACCTCCTGACAGATATCACACCCAAAGAGATACTTTTGCAATGCCAACTCATTGTAATTCGGCATTTTATCTTCCGTATTATGGTACGAAACGCACCGTCTCGCATCCACTCGGAACGGGGTTTCCAAGGCGTTCACGGGGCAACTTCGGATGCACATCTCGCACTCGCCGCAGTCCGATTTTGGCAGAGAAGGGTCGTATTGGTCGCAAAACCGATCCACCAAAAGGGTGCCTATCACGAAGAAAGAGCCGTTGTCATTGTGGACCAGCCCGTTCTTGCCCATACACCCTACCCCAGCCTCGACCGCCCAGCGCTTTTCGGAAATCGCCGAGCTATCGACTGTTGTCCTGTACTTCACGGTCGGATAGTCGTTTACAATCATCGCCGCCAACTTTTCCAGCAAATCCTTCACCAGAATGTGGTAATCCTGAATCCACGTGTAACGGGCAGTCCGATACTTGTCGGACTTCGGTTCGGAATCGGTCAAATAGTTGTAAGTCACCACGATGACGGACTTGCAGCCAGGCAACAGAGATTCCGGGTTGAACCGGCCATCTACGTTCCGTTCCAGATAGTGCATTTCAGCATGGTAGCCGTGCTCCACGGAGTGCAGAAACTCCGTCTCCGCCTCCGCCAGCACCCGTGCACGCGCAATGCCGCAGTCCTGGAATCCGACTTCTTTCGCCCATGACTTAATCTGTTGTGAACTGAGCATTCCCGATTCCATCATCACAATGTTATCCGCTCGAATTTTTCGGGAACTTTAATGCTCGTGACACCCGGCACATTCAGTCTGATGACCTTGATTTTGCCACGAATCTCCAACACGCGGTTCAACTCCTTGAAAACAAACTCCGTAAAGAAGGAACTGACGCTATCCACAGGCTGGAAAGCGGAATACTCATACGACAGTTTCTGTCCTTGCGGCAGTTTGTCCGTTTCTCCGTTAAAAAGAGCCTGAACTGTTTGGAAATCAAAGGGGAACGGCAGTAATTTTGCAATCGGGTCGTAAGTGTCACGGAAGTATTGTTGCGTCAGTTTGTTGACGTACGTGATACTGTCGGGGGTGAAAACGGCCCGCATGACCTCGACCCCGTACGCGTGGATGTTGAGGTAGAGGATGCTGTCGGTGCGGTTGACCATGTAGAAGTTGCAGGTGCGCGTACCGCCGGTGTCGATGATGTCGGCCTTGCCGCGATAGGTAATCCAGTCGTAGCCCGTGGCTATGGGGAGGACGGCGGTGTCGATCGGGACGGCGATGCCATCGGCAGCAACCGTCGCGCTGTCAGCAATTTGCGCGTACGAGGACGGAACTGTCATCAGCAGTCCAGCGACCGTCAGAATGGATAATATGTATTTCCGGATGCTCATCACACAAAAGACAATCTTCGAGAACAAAAGTTATATCTCAACGAGGCGCAAAAGTACGTTTTTTTCAGCTACTACCCTATTATTAAATTGTGACACAAAAAAGGCCGATGACCTGCTGGCCGACAGCAGGAACGTGCTCCTTTCCACAAATCTGGACCTTACCTTCGAACAGGTCTACAAGATTTAAGCAAATCGCTGGTCCATAGAGGTTCTTCAACGTCGGAAACCACACTGGCGGCGGTCCGTGACAGGTCGATTTGTGCTGTCTGTAGAGACACGAAACATGAGGGTGCGCGTGTTTGACGCACCCTCATGAAACGGCTGCAGATGCGGTTTACCCATTGACAGTGCCGGATCCACCAGAGTTGCGATCTGAGGAGGAATCGCGTCCGGCGGTGCCGAGGTAGGCGGTGGTGGAAGCCTGGCCCTCGTTGGTGCTGGAGGCTCCGATCACGAAGGCATACACATACACGGTTTCGTCGGCATAGCCGGCCGGAACCGTGAGGGTGAAGTCGCCGCCGGCGCGGGTGCCCACGCATCCGCATACAGCGTCTTCCAAGGCGGGACAGTAGGCGCACACATACACGCGGTCGGTCAACGCCGTGCGGCGGTTCAGGGCGGCGGCGTTGCTCACCGTCACCGAAAGTGTGGTGCCGTGGATGACAGGCGTGCCGCACTCCACTCCCTTCAGCTTGCCGTAGCTGAGTTGCAGCCCAGGGTAGTCCACCGTGAGGGCTTCGGGGTCTGTGCCGCCAATGGCCGACAGGTTGTGTTTGAGGAACAGGCCGCTTTGGGTGGAGCTGTTGCTGCGCGCCTCGTGGCGAAAGCCTTCATAGACGGCGTCGTAGAGCACGCTGCCCATCTGGCCGATAATCCCGAAGCGGGCGCGTTGCAGGATTTGCGCCTCGCTGCGCGTGTCAGCACCCTGAACCAGCGCGCGTTGAATGTTCTTGCCTTTCCAATTGAAGCCGACCACATTGCCGAGCTTCCCGATAAATCCTGAGGTTATACCCCAATTTGTTTTTGCCATAATACTGAAAATTTAAATGTTAAAAACTAAGGTTAATTCATTTTGGAAACCGCGAGCGC
>ONQE01000068.1 GCA_900319925.1 uncultured Bacteroidales bacterium
GTCTCTGCGGTGGCACAGTCGGCGATGGTCGAAGGACGCATTGTCATCGGGAACGACGATTCGGCCGTGGTGACCCCCGTGTATCCCGGATCGAGATTGTTGGAAGACGAGCTTGCCATCGGTGAGAAATACGCGGACGAGTTCCTCGCCTCAGGCCTTCTCCGTGTCATGAACATCCAGAACTACGAAGCGGATGTCAGGGAGATGATGCGGGAGAACTGCTCAGGACTGTACAAAGACGTCAGATTTCGGAAAGCGTACAATGGTTTCGAACATCTCAAGGGCTTAAGTTACGAGTTGGACGGATATTTGCGTGAACTTCTGAAAATGAAAAAGGTACGCGAATATGCCGTTCCGGTAATCACCCGGATATTGGAGGAGTTCTGCGCTTTTTACCCTAAAGATTTCAAGACCAACGTGGTCACCTCGTTGGAAGATATCCTGACGTTCATGGAGGCGATGCCCAAACATTCCTACAAGTTGGTGGAAGGCGAAAATAACAGGCTCGATCTTTATGTGGACGGTGTAAAAAATGAGCGTATTCCCGGAACAATCAACGGTTTCATCCTCCGCCGCATTCTGATGGACAATGTGCCCGAAGAGGAGATAAAAGGCTATGTCGTCTCCATGCTCAAGACGTTGAAGAAGGCAAAAAACAACGGGAATCCGGATATTTTGTGCAAGATAAACATCAATGACGAAATCTATTACTATCTGACTTCCACCGGATCCTATTTCCAGCCCAAGAAAGGCGATGGGAAAGTGGTGCCCTGCAAGGATCCCTGCATGTGGCAGGAACTTGCACAAAAGGTTTCGGTCATCAAGGATGATAAGGAAACTTTCTACAAGATCCAGAATGGCATATATGCCGATGACCGCGTATGGAAAAGCTTGATGATTAATTCCCAGGGATTCGGGATAATGGAGACATTGGAAATACTGATGGACTCCAAGTGTGAGGTCATTTATGAGAAAGGTGCGGTGCGATAGGCCATGTAACTCAAAAAATCGTACTTTTGCACCGTTTTTATTGAACATAAATAATCAAGGAATATGACAAATTATGACGTTATTGTAATCGGAAGTGGTCCTGGCGGTTATGTGGCTGCCATCCGGGCCAGTCAGTTGAACCTCAAGGCCGCCGTGGTGGAGCGTGCCGAGTTGGGCGGTATCTGCCTCAACTGGGGCTGTATTCCCACCAAGGCCCTGCTCAAGTCCGCGCAGGTATATAAATATATGTCACACGCTGCCGACTACGGTATTGCTGTTGACGGCACCGTTGCCCCGGATTTCCAGGCGGTGGTCAAGCGCAGTCGCGGTGTGGCTGAGCAGATGAGCAAGGGCGTGCAGTTCCTGCTCAAGAAGAACAATGTGGATGTGATTGCCGGTTTCGGTAAGTTGGCCGATAACCATCACGTGGAAGTCACCGCTGCCGACGGAACGGTGGAGACGTACGAGGCCAAGCACATCATCCTCGCTACGGGCGCGCGTTCCCGCAGCCTGCCCAACGTGCCGCAGGATGGCAAGAAGATCATCGGCTATCGCGAGGCGCTCACGCTTCCTGAACTGCCCAAGAGCATGGTGGTGATGGGCTCCGGCGCCATCGGCAGCGAGCTCGCCTACTTCTACGCCACCATGGGCACACAGGTCACCATCGTGGAGTACATGCCCCGTTTGGTGCCTGTGGAGGACGATGACGTTGCCGCCACCCTCGCCCGCTGTTTCCGCAAGGCCGGTATCAAGACAATGACCGGCGCCGCCGTGGAGAAGGTGGAAGTGGTGGACGACCAATGCGTCGTTACCGTCAAGGACAGCAAGGAGAAGATCACGGAGATTACCTGTGAGATTGTGCTTTCCGCCGTGGGCGTGGCCACGAACCTCGAAGGCCTCGGTCTGGAGGAGTGCGGTGTGGCGTTCGAGCGCGGCAAGGTCACCGTGGACGATTACTACCGTACCAATGTGGAAGGCGTCTATGCCATCGGCGACATCGTGCACGGTCCTGCGTTGGCGCACGTGGCGTCGCACGAGGCGCTCGTCTGCGTGGAGAAGATCGCTGGCGGCAACCCCGAGCCGGTTGATTACGGCAATATCCCGGGATGCACCTACACCACGCCGGAGATCGCCTCCGTGGGTCTCACCGAACGCGCCTGTGTGGAACAGGGCCGTGAGATCCTTGTCGGCAAGTTCCCCTTCACAGCCTCCGGCAAGGCCACCGCTGCGGGCAACCGCGACGGTCTGGTCAAGGTCATCTTCGACAAGAACACCAACGAGTGGCTCGGTTGCCATCTCATCGGCGATAATGTCACCGAGATGATTGCCGGCGCCGTCACCGCCCGCAAGAAAGGCATGACCGGCCCCGAGATCATCAGCGCGGTCTTCCCGCACCCCACTATGTCGGAAGCCGTCATGGAGGCCGTGGCCGTGGCGTACGGCGAGTGCGTGCACATTTAGAGCAGTTAGCAGTTAGTAGTTAGTAGTTAGTAGTTAGAGTATGAGAAGGTTCTGCGTTATATTGTTGGTGCTTTTGTCTTGTTTTGCGGCGTATGCGCAGCGCGAGCAGATTGGGGAAGCGGTGACGTTCCACGATACCACCTGGTACGACCGCGGATTCGATGTCTATATCGGCGGCGGCATGTTTTGGGGTGGACGGCAGACGGCACTCTACTACAATGGCAGCCGCTACAACGAGTGCAACCTCAACTACATCTTCGACAACGAGTACCGTGTTCGTGAGCTCTTGGAGGCGGTGGTCAAGGTCTATCCGCATATCAGCATGAGCGACCAGATCGGCTACAACGAGTCGGACTTGAACATGCTTCCGAACTACACCGTGAGCGCGAGTGTCGGGGTGGGTGTGCGCTACAAGATCCGTAACAATTGGGGCATCTCCCTGTCGTATATGTTCTCAAGGCTCAGCACCACGAACAAGCTGCTGCTTACCTACACGTCGATATCGGGCAACCTCTACGACGCGCCGGAGCTCACCCTGGTGGGCAAGGAGGACCGCTCGATGATTGACCTGTCGGTCTCCTACCTCTTCAGCGGGGTGCATCCTATCGTGAAACCTTTCGTGGAGGTGGGTGCGCAGTTCAACTATGCGAAAGTCAAGAAGTTCGATGCCATACTGCTGGACAAGCGGAACAATCCCGTCTATACGCAGACGCTGATGGATATCTACAACGGAGGCAACTATGTGCCTGGCGTTGATATGCAGACTTACGATGTGATTTACGGCGGTCCTGGCTTCGGCGCTTCGTTCTCCGCCGGTTTGAAGATTGTGGTCAACAAGTTCGTGTCGATAGATCCCACGTTCTATTTCTGTGCGAGCCGCCTGCACCTGGAGCCCTACGGCAACAAGGTGATGTCGTTGAACTACGGGGCAATGGTCCGCGTGGTGATGAATGACTTCTTCTTCCAGAATCGGTAGGAATGGTTATGGGTTATGGGTTATTGAAGCCTTTGGGGAATAGGTGACTAATTGTTCCAGATTCTCCATGATGTTTCCGCTTGGGCGTGTAGCATTTGGAGGCCGTTTTGAACCTTTGCACCGCGAAGGATACCCTCTTTCAGGAAAGCCGTTTCTGACGGATTATACACCAAATCATATAGGAAATGTTCGCCCGACAGGCCTTCGTAAGGAATGTCGGGCTTTTCGTTGATGTTGGGATAAGTACCTAAGGGTGTACAGTTTACGATGAATTTGTGCTGGCGGATGATGTCCGCGTTGAGGGCGGAGTAGGGGAGGCCTCGTTGCGGGTCGCGGGAGATGGCGGTGCAGCGGCAACCGAGATTTTCGAGCACGTACGTCACCGCTGCGGCAGCTCCGCCCGTGCCCAACACCAACGCCTGCTTGGGAAGGTCCACTTCCCGAAGCGACTCCCGGAAGCCGATGATGTCGGTGTTGTGGCCTTTGGTAAGGATTTGTCCGCCAACGCGTTCAATCACGACCGTGTTGACGGCGTTCACTGCCGCCGCCTCTTCCGAAAGCTCGTCCAGATAGGGGATGATCTGTTGCTTGTAAGGAATCGTGACGTTAAATCCGACCAATTGGGGATGTTGGCGGATGAACTCTGTAAGTTGTTTTATATCCGTGAGTTCGAATAGCGAATAGGAAGCATCCGTAATCTGCTCGCGCCGGAATTTCTCCTCAAAGTATTTCTGGGAGAAGCTGTGTTTCAGCGTTTTGCCAATAAGGCCGAATTCCCGCATTTGGAGGGACTTATTCTTGTGTGGGAGTCTCGTTTTTGCGCTTTTTGGCGGAGATGATCCACTTGCAGACGACATAGACCACGCCGATGGCTACGAGGGCCAACAGCGCGATGGTGAGCTCGTGGTTGTATTTGTCGATGAGGTCTTTCTGTCCGTGTGCCACGTAGCCGAGGATGGCCAGTACCGTGTTCCAGGCGGCCGCGCCGATGCTCGTGAAGAGGATGAACTTGCCGATGTGCATGCGGGCGAGACCGGCGGGGATGGAGATGAGCTGCCGGATGGCGGGGATGAAACGGCCCACGAGCGTGGAGACGTTACCGTGTTCCCGGAAGTAGTCTTCGGCTTTCTGCACTTTTGCGCTGTCTAACAGCAACATGTGCCCAACTTTGCTGTCGGCGAACCAGTAGATGATGGGGCGGCCCAACAGCAAGGAGAGCACGTAGTTAATCAGGGCTCCGATTAGGGCTCCGAGTGTCGCGAACACGATGACCAACAGCACGTTGACGAACTTCGACGGGGTGACGTACAGCGCGGCGTTGTCGCTGTCGCAAGCTTGGTAGGCGGCGGGCGGCACAATCACTTCCGAAGGGAACGGGATGAACGAGCTCTCCACGGTCATCAGCAACGTGATGGTGCCGTAGTTCAGGTGGTCGTTATACCAAGAGATAACCCGTTGCGTGGCAGAGGGCTTTTCTTGTTGTTCGGCGGGTTGTGTTTGGGCGAAAGCCGGTGCTGAGGCTGCTGTCAGCAGCAGGAGGGTGAAAATGACGGAAGTAAGTCTTTTCATTGTTTGCTGATATTTGTTCGTTCGTCAGTTGTTGCGGATGTCGGAAATCTGGTCGAGGTAAGGGCTTACGAGGTAGTACACGTCGGGATACTGCTCGTAGAGCTTGTTGGTGTCGATGTCGAGAAAGTCCTCGACGACGCCTTCCTCGTAGATGGCGAGGGCGTTCTGGAGATGGTGGATGGATTTGGAAACATCTCCCTCGGTCAGAAGAAGCAGCGCATAGAAGTAGCCGAGGTGCTCGAAGAGATAGGGCTCTTCGCTGTCGGCGTATTCGTTGTCGAGGATGTTGATGGCGTTCTTCGGGGTGTTGACGAGGTAGCAGAATTCGGTGAGCCAGGCGCAGTAGTTCTCGTCGGAGGAGAAGAGGTTGCGCGCGTCGTGGAGCAGCCGTTCGTAGGCGACGTCGGAGTCGGTGGTGCTCAGGCAGTCGAGCACCCACTCCAGCTTCTCGATCGTCAAGTTCTCGGCCATATAGAAGCGGTCGATGTATTCGGGGATTTCCTCCATGCGGCCCATGGCCCGGAGGGTGTTCACCAATTCGGAGAAGGCGAAGGGGAAGTCGATGTCGCGTTCATCGGCCTTGAGGATGTGCAGCAGCGAGTCCTCGTAGTGGCCGAGGTGCCGCAAGGCTTTGCCCATCAAGACGTTGGCACTGCATTCGTCGGACATCTCGCAGGCGATCTGGCAGAATTTGAGGGTGCTTTTGTAGTCTCCGAGGTGGCAGTGCTCCTGGGCGATGGCATAGTAGATTAGGGCTTCGGGTTCGATGGCGTTGGCAAACTCGAACGCCTGAAGGGCCTCGGCGTGCTGGTTATTGATGGCATAGAGGGTTCCGGTCACCATCCAGATCTGCTTGTTGAGCGGGAATTCGTGGCTGAGCCGTTCGGTGAAAGCGAGGTCTGCGTCAAAACGTTCGGTGCGTTGGAAGCTGTGGTTCTGGATGAGCGTGTCCAAGTTGTAGAGCACGCCGCTGTCGTGGCGGTAGGCTTCCATGAAGCAATCGAACGCCTTGTCAACGTTGTTCTTGTCGAGGTAGAGGTTGGAGAGGATGAAGTAGGCGTTGGCCGACGGCTCGATGGCGATGGCCTTGGAAATCAGCTCGCGGACGTTCAGGTTGAGCTTGAAGGTGTAAGCCATGTAGGCGATTTCTTCGTAGAGGAAAGCCGACGGCGCGAAACGACGCAGGGTCTTCTGCATGAACTGTTGCGCTTCGTCGAGCTGGTTGTTCCATATCAGGTAGCGGGCCTGCCAGACCGCGAAGTCCGGATCTTCGGGGAACTCCTTGCGCGCCTGCTCGATGGCCTTCTTGAGGTAGTCGGCCTTTTGGGAGAACATCAAGTGGGAGATGATGACATCGTATTGGTCTTCGTCATAGCTCCTGATGACGCCCCTGTCGCAGGCATCACAGAAACCGTTCGCCAGGGAGATTTCCTCCTCGGTGAACTCATCTTCCTGAAAACCATTGTTATAGAGATTCATACGAGTTTCAGATTTAAGGGCGCAAAGATACACTTTTTTACAAGGCGAAAAAAGGGGACCCTTCCGAGTCCCCCAATTATCAATTATCCATTATCCATTCTCCACTGTAATCAGTGGTTCTCCTTGAACAGTTTCAGTCTCTCTTCGAGAATCGGGAACTGGCGGCGCGGGGTCAGGGAGACGCAGGCGCGGAGACCTTCGCTGCGGTCGCTGCCGCAGGTGCTCAGGGAGATGGCGCTCACGCCGTAGTATAGGAACTCATGCAGGAGCTCTTCGCTGCTCATGCCGGGGTAGGCGACCGTGAAGTAGAAACCGTCGGCCAGGGGCTTGTCGCCGTCCTTGTCATAGACGATCTCGAAGCCGTTGTCGAGGAACATCTTCTTCATGATGGCGGCCTTCTCGCCGTACTCCTTCACGTCTTCGATGTAGTTGTAGGTGCCGTCGTTGCAGCCTTTGAGGATGGCGGCCATGGCGTACTGGGCCGAGTGGGAGACGCCGGAACTGATGGCATAGACGGTGCCGTAGATGATGGCGCGGCCTAACTTCTTCATCCGGAAGTAGGGCTCCAGGTCGTCGAACTCGCGGTTGTAGAGTTTCTTGGACATGATCATCAGGGCGATACGCTCACCGGCATAGCTGAAGGCCTTGGAACCGGAGATCAGTAGGGCGTAATTGTCGGTGTATTTGCCGACGCTCGGCTGGTAGGGCGGGATGCCCGGCGCGGAGATGTTCTGGCGGAAGTCCATGCCGAAGTAGGCGAGGTCTTCGAAGACGAACACGTCGTACTTGTTGGCCATGTCGCCGATGATTTGCAGTTCCTCCTCGGTGAAGCAGATCCACGAAGGGTTGTTGGGGTTGGAGTACATGATGGTGTGGATGTTGCCTTTTTCGAGGTAGCTCTCCAATTTGGCTCTCAACTTCGGGCCACGGTGCTCATACACGTCGAAGGTCTCGTACTTGAGGCCCATGACGCGGTGCTGTTGTTTCTGCACGGGGAAACCGGGGTCGATGAAGAGGGTGGTGTCGCGTTCCTTGCGGCAACGCACGAAGGTCATGAAACCAGCCATGCCGCCCATCATGGAACCGACGGTCGGGATGCAGTTTTCGGGTTCGACCTCCAAGTCGATGAAGTTCTTGACGAAGCGTGCGGCCTCCTGTTTCAGGGCGGGGATGCCCTCAATGTCGGGATAGATGGCGGCGACGCCCTTCTTCAGAGCTTCGATTTGCGCCTCCACGCCCACGTGGCACGGCGGCAGTCCAGGGATGCCCATCTCCATGCGCACGAACTCCTTGCCGGAGGCCTGCTCGATTTCGTTGATCAGTCTTTTCACCTCACGGATGGAGGCCTTGCCAACACTGCTGATGCCGCTCTCGGCGACTTTCTTGTCCACAATCTCTGCGGGAATAGGTGTATTCTTCATACTATATTTTTTGGTGTTTTTTCTATCTTCAGAATTTGCGGCAAAGGTACACAAAATATGAATACAAAAGGATGTTCGCTTTCCTATGTCGAGGAACGCGTGATTTCGGTCGTTACCACTTGACGATTTTCCGAGTCAGGAGCTGGTCGCCGGTGCGTGCCGTCAGGAAATAGACTCCGGCCGACCACCCAGCTGTGGAAATCTCAAAGTGCTCGTTCCCAGGGTTATCGGTATAGATGAGACGACCCTCCGCGTTGAGCACCTCCACGAGGGAGACGGGACCGGGACTGTTGATGGTGACATAATCGGTGACGGGGTTGGGATAGACGCGCAACCCGTCGGCCGTGTGCTGGTCGATGCCGACATATCCGGCTGCATAGTCGATGTCGAAGCCGGCATCCCTGCCGCTCTCATCCGTTTCCAGGACGAGCGTCAGGCGGCGGGTGTTCAGTACGAAGTCCGAATCGCTGATGTGGCCGGTAAGCGTCAGCAGATGGTTCGCCGCCGTCACGGTGTTGTCGTAGAAGCTGAGATAGTCGTGTCCCTCCTCAAGATCCAGCGAGTTGATATGGAAGCCGATAGTCGAGTAACTGTTGTTGAGCATTATGCGGAAACGGCAGTTGGAGAAATTGCTGTATTCTAAGTCGCCGCTGCCGTCGGTGATGTTGCCCGTGGCGTTGGTGAACATCTGCGTGCCACTACAGAATTCGGAGTAGTGCGTGGTGTAGTGAGCCCGGAAGCCATTGCTCGCGGCTGAGTGCGTGACGAGTTGGACGGCAAGGCTTGGACAGGCAAATGTCATGTTGAAATTGCCGGTGTCGGCGGTGATGACCAAGGGGAGGCCCATACCTGTGCAACTCCAGATGAACAGGGTGTCGCCTTCGTTGAGGCAATAGTCGATGGACAAACCGATCTCTTGCAGGAAGTATGAGTCAGGCTGGATGTTCCAGGTGAAGTTCATATTGTCGGGGCAGAGCGCATCGGTCTGGCTGCCGTCAGTGAAGGTGCCTTCTCGGGCGGTGAGGGTAAGGCTGCCGGTCAGTGGTTGCGGGGTGGGGTAGGCGTATTGCGTGGTGTCGGGGTAGGCGTTGATGATGAGCTCCTGTGCGAGGTTGAAATTGCTGCTGCCCACGAACAGCGAGTTGGTGTAGTAGTAGTTGTCCATGTAGCCGCTCCAGCCGAAGTTGAAGTGGAAGTAATAGCTGCTGTCCATCGTTTTGTAGCCGTCGCAGATGAACCCGTGACCGTTGATGTCGGGCACGCTCCAGCCGGCGTAGTAGAGCGGCATCCGGCGGTTCAAGTGACTGACAATCACGCTGTCCCAGTTGAGGTCGGTGGAGTCGCGGAAGAGGTATTCGGTCTCGGGGGAGTATTTGAAGTAGGTGCGCAGGACTCTGGCCGCGCTGTGGTTCTGCATGCCGGAACCGTCCGGACCGTAGTGCATATCGACGCCTACGCCGCAGTGATAGATCAGTTTGGAAATCTCGGTGTTGATGCAACTTGGCTTGTCGCACATGGCGTTGTAGTCGTATGTGGTGTTGCCGTAGTCCGCCGACTGCACGCCGTAGTGTTCGTCGGTGTAGGAGTAGCTGCCGATGCCGGTTTCGGGGAAGCGGTAGTAGTAGATGAGCTGCGCCATGGCCGTGGCCACGCAGCCCGTGACCACGCGGCCGTTGTCGCCGGCAAGGTCACGCGGGCAGTAGTAGTTGTAGAACTCGCCCTGGTCCCACTGCGAGAGCATCAACGGCTCCACCTCGTCGCCCGTGCGGAAGGCGGGGGCGTTGGCAAGAATGCGGTTCCAATAGTCCACATATTGCGGCTGAGAGATCTGCTCCCTCCGGATTTGCTCGATTTGGCTCGCGTAGTGGTTGATCCACATCTCGAAGGGAGGCACCACATCGCTGTCGTTGTAGCGCTGCTGGTCGGAGAAGGAGAGCACAGGCGTTACATTCTTGTCGCCCGAGATCACCACGAAGCCGTTCTCCGCGTTGAAGATGTAGAGGGTGGGATTCTGCGCGTCGCCGAAGGTCTTGGCGCAGCCTTCCAGCGTCTTGCCCTGACTTTCGAGGAAACGTTGCGCCACGGCGGCGGCCTCCTGTTGGGTGACGGACTGCGCGAAAGTAAGCCCGCAAAGGGCGATGCTGACGAGGGTAAGGTATATTTTTCTCATATAGAAGGATATTATCTGTTAAGCCGCAAAGATACACTTTTTTTTGACTTGTGATTTGTGATTTGTGACTTATGACTTATGACTTATGACTTTGGACAAGTAGTACATATCCGTGTAATTTGTGCAACCCGTCGAAAGCAAAAAAAGTGTATCTTTGCAGTTTTGATTAGAAACAGCGAGATTGATAGTGAACACTGCCCACAGACCTCAATAATCTATAACCCATAACCTATAACCAATAACCCATAACCCCTTAAGATGGAAAAACGTTTTTGGAACGAATATCAGAAGGAAATCGCGGATGACCACTTCTTCTACGAGAGAAGTTGCATCCGGCAGACCTTCTTCCCCGGGTCGGAGGCGACCTTCCTGAACATCATGCGCAATGACCTCGGGAAGGATATCTACGACTCTTCGCACCAGCATACCTGCTCGGGCATCGGCTACCACTCCGACGTGGTGCCCTTTGAGACGACCATGACCATCGTGGCGCGCCTCTTCTCGCTGATGACCGAACGCGGCTACAAGAACTACGTCCCCTCGTGCGTCACCTCTTTTGGGGTGATGACCGAGCTCATCGAGAAATGGAAAGAGCAACCCGAGATCCTGGAGAAGGCCCGCGAGTACCTGTACAAAGCCACGGGGCGGACGTTTGAGATGCCCGAGAACATCGTGCACCCGTCGGACTTGATCTTCAAGTTCCGTTTCGAGCTGAAGGAGAAGATGAAGTACCAGCTGATTAACCGCTTCACGGGCAAGCCGTTGCGCGGGGTGGAACATATCGGCTGCCACTACGCCAAGATATTCCCGAAGCACGGCATCGGCAACGCCGAGTTCCCTTACGTGCTCGCTGGTATGATCGAGGCTTGGGGTGGCGAGGTGGTCGATTACCCCGAACGCCGTCACTGTTGCGGCTTCGGCTTCCGCCAGTACCTCGTGCAGGAGAACCGCGGCTATTCCATCGCCAACTCCAAGAAGAAGTTCGAGTCGATGGAACCCTACGAGCCCGACTTCATCGTGGCCAACTGCCCTGGCTGCGCCATGTTCCTCGACAAATGGCAGTACACCATCGCCGAGATGGAGCACAAAACCTACGACAAGGAGGGCTACGGCATCCCGGTGCTCACCTATGAGGAGCTGGCCGGTCTGCTGCTGGGTTACGACCCGTGGGTGATGGGCCTGCAACTCCACCAGGTGCAGTGCGAACGCCTTCTCGACAAAATCGGCGTCGCCTACAACCCCGACGACAAGTTCCGTGGCGCCTCCGGCAAGATCTTGCGGGCGCCGGAGAAACCCGAAGTTCTGAAAGTATAATGAGTTAGCAGTTAGTAGTTAGTAGTTAGCAGTTAGCAGTTGTATCGAAAACCCCGAATATTTGAAATATATTCCTTGAGCAGTCCCGAAGGGACAAAACGCGCGAAGCGCTAATAACCCCACACAAGGCGAAGCCGCAGTATGGGGCGTGCCACAAGGCGAAGCCGCAGTATGGGGCGTGCCACAAGGCCCAAAGACAAGGCGAAGCCGCAATGTAAGACATCGTAGAGCTTCGACCAATAAGAACGTAAAACAGAGAGATATG
>ONQE01000074.1 GCA_900319925.1 uncultured Bacteroidales bacterium
CGTCGAAGTTGTTGAAACGCTTCTTCGCTTTCTCGATTTCCTTGTCGATTTTGTCCTCTATCTTTTGGATATGATCCTCGATGAGCACATCGGCGCGGTAACGCTTCTTGGAGTCCTTGTTGTCAATGAGCGGGTCGTTGAATGCGTCCACATGGCCGGAGGCCTTCCAAATGGTGGGGTGCATGAAGATGGCACTGTCAAGACCGACGATGTTCTCGTGGTACTGCACCATGGCCTTCCACCAATACTGTTTGATGTTGTTCTTCAGCTCCACACCGTTCTGACCGTAGTCGTACACGGCGCTGAGCCCGTCGTAAATCTCACTCGACGGGAAAATGAATCCATACTCTTTCGCATGGGCTATGATCTGTTTGAAAAGGTCTTCGTTGTTTGCCATATTAAGGTTTAAGGGTTAATGTTTAATGTTTAAGGTTTATGGTTTATGGTTTATGGGGTATACGTCCACGTCCTACGTCTATTCGAAGATAAACGAGATTTGCAGGTTCTTGGCGTGGAGCCCGGTGACGCTGGTGGCGTACATGTTCTCTTCAGGCACGAGCATGTTGAGGAATCCGAATGACATCTTGAGTTCCGTGGTGAACTTGAAGTAGGTGCAGTAGAAGTCGAAGCCGACACCGACCTGGGCCTGCACGTCGTGGGGGTTGAGCTTGAGGACTACTTCGCCGTTGTCGGGGGCCTTCCGTTTCTTGGCCGAGATCATGTCGAAGGTGTATTGCCCGCCGGCGACAACGTATGCGCGGATGTTGTTGAGCATACGCGACGACTTGTACTTGAAGAGGATGGGAAGGTCAAGATAGACGGACTCCACGTTCTTGGGAGTTACGATCTCGGTGCCGTCGGCATAGCGTATGGTGTAATCGACATATCGGTCGCCGAAGGAGAGACCGGGGATGAAACGCAGGTCGAAATACTTGCCGAGATTCAGGTTGGTGACGATACCGAGGCTGAAACCGCTCATGGCGCGGGTGTGCGTGAGCATCAGCGAGTCATACTCCGCCAAGTCCGGTTTGGAGGTGATGCGGTAGTCGAAGAGGTTGTAGCCGAGCGTGAATCCGAAATGGAACCGGCGCTTGTCGTACTTGACCAGATTGGGCACACCGAACTGGGCGTATGCGTGCGTGGCGACACCGGCGATAAGGAGCGTGAGGATGAATAATCGTTTCAGTTTCATAATACGAAGTCAAAGTCGCCTTAACGGGATTTTGAGCGTTTTAGTATGCGGCGTTGGCAGGAACTATCTGTTCGGGGCATGCTTGGCCATCTCCTCCTTGAGCTGGGCCACGTTGATAGGCACCACGCCCACATATTCGCAGACGATGCCGCCGGCGAGGTTGGAAACCAAGCAGGTGTCGCTCACGCTGTGACCTTTCAGCAGGAAGAGCGTGGAGACGGAGATCACCGTGTCGCCTGCACCGGAGACGTCGCTCACGCGGCGTTGGAAGGCCGGTTGGTGCTGGAACGTGTCGTTCTGACGGTCGTAGAAGGCGATGCCGCGCGCCGACATGGTCACCATCACTTTGTCGATGTTCTGACGCTGGGCGAACTCCTTGGCCAGGTTGTGGATTTCGTCGAGGGTAAGCTCGGCGCCCTCCTCCACATGAAGTCCCTTCGAGAGCTCCTTCATATTGGGCTTGAAGAGGTTGACGTTGGCGTAGTTGTTGAAGTTCTTCTCCTTGGGGTCAACGGCCACGTAGATGTTCTTCTTGTGCGCGAAATTGATGATTTCCGAAATCAAGTCCTTGGAGAACAACCCTTTGTCGTAATCTTCGAAGATGACAGCGTCGATGTCGTTGTGGTCGATGATCTGTTCCACAGTGGTGAGGAACTGGCGTTTCTCGCGCTCCTTGAGCGACTGCACCTTTTCGTCATCGACACGCACAATCTGGTAGTTGTTGCCGATGATGCGGTACTTGATGGTGGTGCGGCGGCCGTACATCGGGACGATGGCGTCGGAGGTCAGGTCGCAGTCCTCCATGAGGTTGTAGAACACCTTGGCCTTGGAGTCGCTGCCGATGACGGAGCAGAGAATCGGGTCCGCACCGAGGCTCTTGAGGTTGAGGGCAACGTTGGCCGCTCCGCCGAGACGGTAGCTGCGGCTCTGCACATTCACGATCGGCACGGGCGCTTCCGGACTGATGCGCGTCACCTTGCCGGTGAGGTAGCAGTCAATCATAACATCACCGATAACCAATATCTTAGCATTTTTGAATTCCTCAAAAATCTGATCTACTTGTTCCTTTTTCATCTCATAAAAATTAGGCGGCAAAGATACATTTTTTTAGGGAACGAAGAATAAGGAATCTGTCCCTTGTTGAGTGCGATTTTACGTGCCCTAAGATGCGGTTTTACCATTTCACCAATTGTGTCGTGCCTGTCGCCGATTGCAGAAAATAAACCCCTGCCGGAAGCCCGGAAACATTGACTTCGGTGGTGCCGTCTGCGATGCCGCTCATCCGGATAACTGCCCGTCCGTAAAGATCATACACGATCAGGGTTCCCAAAGGCCCGTCGCTTGCCAAACGGACGATGTCCGTGGCGGGGTTCGGCCAGATCTGCAGCGGCCGTCTCATGTGCGCGGCGACGGAGGTGTGCACGGGCGGCACCGCTCCCGCAAAGAAGGCCGCTCCACCGGCCCAGTTGCCGAGAACAAGATCGGGGAGACCGTCGCCGTCGAGGTCGGCTAAAGTGGGCGACACCCGCCGGCCCTCCATGAACGGCATCGCGGTGTTGTTCACGGTTTCGGGCATCCGGGTCTCCGCTTTCGTGAACACGCCGTTGAGGTTCCCGTCAATGTTCTTGAAGTACGATACCTCACCCAACTCCCCGCCGCAGAACAACACCGTTCCGAGTTGTTCGTCGCGGAAAAACCAGGGGGCACTGTATCCAAAGTACGACTGCGTGAAATCCCGCATGTCAACGCCTCCCAAGGTGTCCGAGACCATCTGGTACTCAGGAGGATTCGACCCTGAATTCCGGTGGTAGGAAAGCCGCCCGCGCCGGTTCCCGATCACCAAATCGGAATGCCCGTCGCCGTCGAGGTCAAAACATTGCGGGGCAGCGTACTCCCCGACATCGATGCCGGAGAAATTCTCCACCACAGAGCCGGCTCCCGTTTCCAGGCGTGCGTGCGGGACGAGCAGCAGCGTTCCATCGTCCCTTCCGCAGAGCATGTCCGTGAGCCCGTCGCCGTCAAAGTCCCCGAAAGTCGGGTGCAGGGCCTTGAAACCGAGCTCTTTGAGATTCCCGAAATCCCGGGTCTGCAATGTAAAAACAGGAGCAGTCGAAGTTCCGGTATTCCGGTAATGGCTCACCGATGACGAAAAATGCGACATCACCCAGCCGTTGACGGTCTCCGCACTGTCGAACTGTCCATAGTTCCCGAGGAACAGGTCCGTCAACCCGTCACCGTCGTAATCGTACAACACGGGATGGCAACCGCTCCCCACGTCCAACATCTCTCTTTGCAGGAAGTCGGTCTGAGAGAGTGTGAACTGTTGAAGGACACTGTCGTATTCGTAAACCCAGACGCTGTTCAGATCCTGTGATTTGGTGAGCGAGGGGTCGGACGGCGACACCACCAGCGATGGAACTTCCCGACCGGGCAGCGTCACCATGGAGGCGGCCGGCATAGAATAGAGCTGGATGGGTGTCTGCGGCGGCCAGGCCGTATCCTGCACCGTCATTTGTGCGTCAGTAAGCGTGCCGTGGTTATATAATAAAATATTGTAAGGCGAATCCACGTCACCGAGCAGCAGGTCCGGCAGCCCGTTCCCGTCGAAGTCGTGGAGCAGCATTGAAGAACCCGTATGTCGTGTGTGGTCGTCCCCGCTTTTGCTCATACAGTCCGAAAACAGGGTCACGACGTTGTTGTCTGCCGCCTCTTCAAAATGTCCCCAACATTCGTTCTCCAACCGGAAATCGTACGGATCTCCAATGTCCGCATAATTTCGCAAATGATGGACGAACCGTCCCATCACCCAGAAGTTCAGGATGTCGAGATGCCCGTCGCCGTCGATGTCGTCCACCACGAGATAGTCGTCGGGGGAAGCGTAGAGGTTGGTGTAGCCGTTGTAGTAGAAAGCTTGCAGCGGGTCGGCCACCAGCTCGAAGCGCAGCGAATCGGTGGAAACATTCCGGAAAACTCGGATGGAGGCTAGCCCGTAGGTGAAGATGTCGGCGCGACCGTCGTGGTCGTAGTCATGAAGCAAGGCCCAGTCGTGCAGCTCGGGGAAAAGGCGGGCATAGTGCGGGGCGTAGCGGTAGTGGTCGCCGTCGCGCAGGAATGGGAGCACTCGGTTGCCGTGCTTCTCGAAGCCGAGCAGGTCGGTGACCCCGTCCATGTCAAGGTCGATTTCGGAGAAATGGACGGAGTTGAGGCCGCCGCACCAGGGAAGCGACAGCGCACTTCCGTTTTCGACGACGGGAATGTCGGCGTTCCGTTCGAAACCGAAGTCAAAGTGTGCCGTTTGGGCTGAAAGGATAGACAGCCACAACGAAAGGATGAACAGGAAAGGGTAGGGGCGGGCGCTCATGGCTACCGCACGCGAAGGCGTTGGCCATCACGGATGAAGTCTCCGCGCAAGTGGTTGAGCTTCTTGAGCTTGGAGACTGTGGTATGGTATCTGATGGCAATACCGCCGAGGGTCTCGCCCTTGCGCACCTTATGGTATTGGGGGTTGCCTGACGGCTTCGGTTTGGCTTGTTGCGGTTCCGTCTGAGCAGGGGCGGGCGTGGAAATCGTGTAGCCGGAGACGAACAAGGTGTCGTACTTCAGCTTGAAGTTCTCGAAGTCGATGAGGCGGTTGGGGTTGATGTCATTGCCAAGGTAGCGGACTTCGAAGTGAAGGTGTGCGCCGTAGGAACGACCTGTGTTGCCGCCGAGACCGATGATGTCGCCGGCCTTGACAGTCTGTCCGGGGTTGACGAGACGGCGGGAGAGGTGGGCGTAGTAGGTTTCCAAACCGTTGTCGTGACGGATGACCACCAAGTTGCCGTAGCCGCCGGTGTTGGCCGTGCCCTTGGAGATACGAACGATGCCGTCCCACGCCGCCGACACAGGAGTGCCCTCGGGATAGCCGAGGTCCACGCCTCGGTGCATCCGGCGGTGACGGTAACCGTAGTTCGAGGTGATGCGGAAGTTGGCCGGATGGTGATAGCCGGAGAGGTCGATGGTGTCGCGTGCTGCGGAACCTTGGTGACGGTAGTGGATGGTCACAATGTCGAAGTTCTGGTACAGGTTGTAGCCTGGCATCCAGTTGAAATAGGTAAACAGCAGTCCGTTGCCGTGATCGACATTGTCGAGGTTGGAGTCATACATCGAGTTGATGAGGTTGCCCAAGGAGTCCTCCTCAATGACCGCCTCCACGCGCGCGGTGTCGTTCACCACGTTGAATTGGATATGGTTCTCCTGGGCGGCAAGCCTTCCGGCGAGCGCAACGCAAATCACTGATATAGCGAGGTATCTTCTGATATTCAATCTTTTCATGGCCTATCGTTTGATTCTCTTTCCGTCATGACCCTTGCGGGTGGAGTTCTTCTTGATGTAGTAGGTGGTGCTCTGCGAGGTGGTGGCGTTCCAGTGGGGCTGGTGGCGCGTCCGCACCTTTTGGTAAGAGGAAGACTTATGCACCTGGTTGCGCGAGGACTGGCACGAACCGAGCGTCAGCGTCAGCGCGACACAAAAGAGAAAAACAACAGGTTTCCAATATTTTTTATTCGTAATCATTATCTTCAGATTTAAGCCGCAAAGATACACTTTTTTTGGAATAACTACCAACCTTTAAAATTTGTACTTTTGCCGCCTGAAATAAACAAACGATATTATGGCACCGCCCGAGACGGAAAAATTATGGAACAAGGAGTATATCAAGGTGATGGCGGCGAATTTCTCGCTTTTCTTCGCCTTCTACATCCTCACGCCGCTACTTCCAATCTACCTGAGTGAGCATTTCGGCGCGACGAAGGACGTCATCGGACTGACGCTGTCAGGCTATGCGGTCGCCGCCCTGCTTTTCCGTCCCTTCAGTGGCTACATCGTTGATTCGTTCGACCGCAAAAAAGTGCTGGTGTTCTTTATGTTGCTGAGTTTCCTGTTCTACGGGCTCTATCTCGTAGCGGGTACGCTGCTGCTCTTCACGCTGGTGCGCACCTTGCACGGTGGGCCGTTTGGGGCGAGCACGGTGGCCAACTCCACGGTCGCCATCGACGTGCTGCCCTCCTCGCGCCGCAACGAAGGCGTCGGCTACTACGGGCTGAGCAACAATATCGCCACGGCCATCGCCCCTTCGGTGGGCATCGCCCTCTACAAATGGACGGGCGACTTCAACGTGCTCTTCCTCGTCGCCCTGTTCTTCGCGCTGCTGAGCACGGTCATCTCCGCTTGGGTGAAGTTGCCCTACCGTCCCCCCGTCGCCGACAAGAAAAAACTCTCTCTCGACCGTTTCTTCCTCATCAAGGGATGGTTCATCGGTGTGAATATGGTCTGCTTCTCCCTCTGCTATGGGGTACTGAGCAATTACCTGGCCATCTATGCCAAAGAGGTGATGGGCATCACCAGCGGGTCGGGAACCTTCTTTCTGTTGCTCTCCCTCGGCTTGATCCTGTCGCGTTTGCAGGGAGGAAAATCACTACGGGAAGGCAAATTGACACGTCATGCGGGCATCGGCATCCTGATCTCCACGGTCGGCTATACGGTCTTCGTCATTTCCTCGCATCCCGTCTGCTTCTACGCGACCGCCATTTTGGTCGGTCTGGGAAACGGGCACATGTGGCCTGCCTTCCAGAATATGATTATCTCCGTGGCCAACCACAACGAGCGCGGCACGGCCAACTCCACGCTGCTCACCAGCTGGGACTTGGGCATGGGGCTCGGCATCGTGCTCGGCGGCGTCATAGCCGAACACCTCGGTTACTCTGCCGCCTTCTGGACGGTCGTGGCGGTGCATGTCGCAGGTGTTGTGATGTATTTCGCCGTCACTCGGAAAATGTTCGAACAGAGACGCTTAGCGTAAGCGAGAATCAACATACCTTTGGATATTCGTATATAAAACCTTAATATGATGAACAGAATTATTAGAAACATTCTGACTGCCTTACTGGTTGTTTTGGTGGGTGGCGGGACTTTCGCGCAGACTAGCGAATTGGTCAATCCCAGTTATGACCTGAAAGGCGATTCCATTTTCTTCTCGAAGATGCATCAGCGCTTCGCCCAGATTCGTGAGGAGGAGCACCGTCCCACCGTGGCCTTGGTGCTGGCGGGCGGCGGCGCGCGCGGCACGGCCCACATCGGCGTGCTGAAAGTGCTTGAGGAGAAGGGTATCCCTATTGACCTCGTCGTCGGAACCAGTATGGGTGGACTAATGGGCGGACTCTACTCCATGGGCTACTCCGTCGAAGAAATCGACCATCTCATCCGCAACATCGACTGGGAGATGATGATGAGCGACAACATCCCGATGCAGTATTATTCCTACGACGAGAAACGCCACAAATCAACCTATATCCTCGACTTCCCGTTCGATAAGAAACGGTTTAAGAAAAGTCTGCCCTCCGGTTTCAAATACGGGTTGAACATCTACAATATGATGAGTTCCATGACGGTGGGTTACCAAGGTGATCTCGACTTCCTCTATCTGCCCACTCCTTTCTGCTGCGTTTCCACGGAGATTGTGACTCAGACGGAGAAGCACTGGACCGAAGGAGACCTTATTCAGGCCTTGCGTTCCACTATGTCGATTCCAGGCTACTTCCGGCCGGTGCGTATCGATTCGATGATTCTCTCCGACGGCGGCACAAAGAACAACTACCCTGTGGATGTGGCCAAGGCGGCGGGCGCGGATATCATCATCGGTGTGGAACTCTACATGCCCCGCGATTATGACGAGGTGAACAATATAGCCGACGTGTTGATGCAGACCACGCAGTATTCCGGCAGCTTGGAGGCGCATAAACACAATGTGGAGAACACCTCGGTCTATATCACTCCCAACCTTTCGGGCTACACTTCGTTGAGTTTCAGCACGGAGGAGATAGACCGGATGATTCAGATTGGCTATGAAGCCGCTACTGTCCATGGGCGGGAACTCGACAGCCTCGTCCGTATCGTGGGAAGCGGCGGACGCAAAGTGCATAATGCAAAAGCCACCGATATCAATAAGACGAAAGTCAGAATCACAGATGTGGTGTACAATGGCATCTCAGACAAGGAGATGCGCTACTTCAAGGACAAAATCCACATCGTTCCGGGCAATGAGTACGGCTCTAAAGAAATTGAATTTGCACAAGCCACGTTGTATGGCACCATGGCCTTTTCCCAGGTCACCTACGAACTGCTCGGCACGCCCGACGGCTCTGGCTATCAATTGGTTTTCGACTGTGTCAAGAAACCCCTCAACTCCCTGAGTATCGGGGTGCGAGCGGACACGGAAGAGTGGATATCCATCCTGCTCAGCGCCGGATTCGGCCGCAACAAAATCTTCGGTTCTGAGTTCGACGTCATCGCCCGCCTCGGCATCTCCCCGTATCTGAAGCTCGACTGGCATTACATTCCCATCGTGGGACCTATGTTTGGCGTGTCATTAAAGTCGCAATATCGGGTTATGAACGCAGGCCATAGCTTCGACTTCGACGTGTCGTCCGATGATTCCGAGGAAAATGAATACGGACAGGGCCAATCTTGGGATTACTACGAGAAGACCTGGAGGAACATTCTGGACGTTTATATGGCGGACACGCATTGGAGCCGCCTCAACTTGAGGGCTGGATTCCGTTTTGAACAGAAACCGTACTACAACGTGTTATCCAATTTCGGTCGTACAAAAGGATGGAATTGGGAGACGATATATCCCTATGTGTACCTCCGTCTTGCATTTGATAACCTGAGCGATCGATATTTCCCGGACAGAGGGGTGCGATTCACCGCCAGCTATGACTACAACTTCGAAAACTCACATTATGCGGGATTGACTATCCAGGGTGCCATTCCGGTATGCCGGTTCTTCCATATCATCCCCTCGTTGCGTGGACGTTACGTTTTGGGATGGGCTGACGGCAACGAAGAAATGCTGAACTATGCAGGCGACGTCTTGGAGGGACGCTATTTTGACCATCAAATGCCGTTCATCGGATTCAGCCGGGCGACAGCTTGCGAGGATTTCCTCACTATGGTCGATGTGGACTTCCGTTTCAAAGTCATCAAGAACCTCTACCTCTCTTTGGTGGCTGCAGCCATGCACGACGGCAATGTGAATGGCATGAGCGAGCACGCCATTTACGGCGCAGGGTTGAAGGTCGCCTATAAGAGCAAGTTCGGTCCACTGCAAGCCAACGTCCATTGGGACAGCAAGAATATGAAAACGGTTGGCTTCTATGTGGCTGCAGGCTATGACTTCTAACGAACATTATTCTTATCGGGACAAAAAAGGACGCGATGTTTCGCGTCCTCTTTTTTTGTTGTTTTGTTGATCTATCGTACAATAAGCTTTTGAACGCCGACGCGTCCGGATGACTCGTACCGTACGAAATAGACCCCGCTTCTTAAGAAGGATATGCCGATGCTTTCGCTGCTCGTGAGATTCCCCTGCGAATGGACAAGTTGTCCCGTGGAGGAGTAGATCTCGAGTCTGTCGATGGTTTGGTCAGGCACATCGAGGTAGAAATGGTCGGTGGCGGGATTGGGACGGAGCGTGGCAGTTTCCAACGCGAGGTCTTCGATTCCGTCCGGGGCATTCACGATGACAGGTTTCGGATTCTGGTAGGAAGCATTGTAGTTGCTGCCCACGGCCAACCAGTTGGAGGCACCATCGGGCTTGTAATAGAGAACCAGCTTGTAGAATCCCGGGGCGGCGGTGATGGTGGCGCTGAAGTTGTATGCGGAGCTGGCGTTCGGGGCGACTGGGGCCGTGACGGGTATTTGCTGGATGGTCTGCACGTGCTCGTCATTGTTGGTTTCAAGGACAAGTCTGAGGCTTCCCGTGAACGCGGTGTTCCCCATATTGATGACGCTGGCGGAGAAATAGGCCGTGGCGTTCTGCTGCAACGGGTTGGGCATGTACATGAAGTCTGCAAACATGTTGAGGTCCACATTGTTCACGGGCGGGTTGGAACCGCCGGCGACGGTGACGGAGACGGGATTGGCATGGCCGAAGTCGTTGCCCACAAGCGTCCATCCGAGTTCGCCGTTGGCCTGGTAATAGACCGCCATGTTATAGGTGCCGGGCATCACCGTGACCGTGCCGCTGAACTGCAGGGGAGAGTAGGTCATCGTGTTCAACGAACCGTTCGTCTGACCGATGGTCTGCACTTCGGTGTTGCCGTTGAGCAGGACCAACTTGAAGTTACCGTTGAAGGTTCCGTTGCCTGAATTAGCCACGGTGGCGTTCACCGTGACAGTCTGGTTCTGCTGCATCGGGTTGGGCATGTAGCTCATATCTTCGTACATGGCGAGGTGGAAATCGTTCACGGGCGGGTTGGAACCGCCGG
>ONQE01000079.1 GCA_900319925.1 uncultured Bacteroidales bacterium
ATGGAAATAGGATGTGATATGGTTTGTACCAGTTCCAAAAAGCGGACCAATAGTAATGAAAACGCCCAATTCGCCCAATTCGCTTAATTCGCCGCCAGCCACCACACCGCCAGCGCCACCTGCGCGACAAATATCGCCGGCACGCCGTACTTGAACTTTTTGTGCTGGGTCTTGTGATGCCAGACCTGCATCCCTAACCACGCCCCGACGCTGCCGCCCAAGGCCGCCAATCCCAACAGCACACTCTCCGGGATGCGCCAACGCTTGTGCTGCGCCTTCCACTTGTCGATGCCGTACACGATGAAGGTGACCACCGTGATGGCCGCCAAATAGATCAGAATCAGATGCTTCGTTTCCATGACAGTCAAAACAGTGTCGGTTCCCAACTTTGGAGGCCTGCGCTCTTGGCGTTGGACTGCGCCTCCAGATTCAAGAGTTTGATCTTGCGGGAGACATCCCACCGATAGCCGCCGAGGGTGCCGTTGGAGCATACCACCCGGTGGCAGGGCACGATGCACATCACCGGGTTGGCGCCGACCGCCTGTCCCACCGGTCTCGCAGCCCGAGGCCGGCGAATCCGCTCGGCGATGTGCCCGTAGGTGGTCACCATACCGTCGGGGATAGTGAGCAGGTCACGCCACACCTCTAACTGGAAAGGCGTGCCGTAGAGGTGCAGGCAAAGACTCGGCACCTTGTCGTCACGGCGACGGAGCAGCAAAAGGGCTTTCTTGTGCAGGGCGACGGCACGGTTGCGGAGCCGCGCTTTAGGGAAATGCCTCCTCAACGTCGCTTCGGGCTCCCATTTCAAGGCGGCAGGCATCAGGAAACAGATTCCCTTGGGGGTCGAGGCAATCAGAACACGCCCCACCGGGGCGGACTGGATGCTGTAACTGATGGTGAGAGGTTTCTCCCTGCCTAAGAATTCCTCCCGCGTCATCGGCTCGATCCAGATGCGGCAATGTTTTTTGTCGTTCATTTCAAGCGAATTGGACTGCAAAGATACAAAAATATATATGTCGGTCAAAAAAAACGTACTTTTGCCGCCATGAAAGAAAAAAGCGGTCTTTACATCCATGTTCCCTTCTGCAAGTCCAAGTGCGTCTATTGCGGATTCTACTCCACCGTGAACCATCGGGAAACGGAGCGGTACCTGCGCGCGCTGGGCGAGGAGATCGACTTGCGGAGTACGGCAGCAGGAGACGCGACGTTCCGCACTGTCTATTTCGGCGGGGGCACCCCTACCCTGCTACAACCGGCTCAGCTGCAGCACATTCTCGACGGCATTCATCGGCGCTACAACATCGACCCGGACGCGGAAATCACCATCGAAGCCAATCCCGAACAACTCACATTGGACTTCTGCAAGTCATTGAAAGCTTTGGGATTCAACCGGTTGAGTATCGGTGTGCAGTCGTTTAGCGATACCATTCTACAGTTCTTGGGGCGGCAGCACACGGCACAGGAGGCGTTGGATGCCATCGCGAACGCCCACGCCGCCGGTTTCGACAACCTCTCCATCGACCTCATCTACGGCGTCAACGAGCGAGACAACGCACTATGGCAACAGGAGTTGGACACGGCTCTACGGCTTCCGATACGGCACTTTTCCGCCTACGCGCTCACCGTGGAGGAGAACTCGCTGCTCTACCGCCGCATCCGGCTGCACAAAACCGTGGAACCCGACGAGAATCTGGCCTCCGAGCAATACCGTATCTTGTCGGAGATGGTGGACAAGTCGCGGTTCGCGCAGTACGAAGTCTCCAACTTCGCGATGAAGGGCTGGGAGTCGAAGCACAACTCCGCCTACTGGGACCGCACGCCCTACCTCGGGCTCGGTCCGGCGGCGCACTCCTTCGACGGCACACACCGTTCCTGGAACGCCCCCACCCTGCCGGACTACTTCGCCCAAATCGAACAACGGAACCCCTTCCACGAGCGCGAAACCCTCACCGACACAGACCGTTACAACGAGTACCTGCTCTTGCGGCTGCGCACCCGCGCCGGCATCGACTTGCGGGAGATGGAAGCGCTTTTCGGGCGGGAGCGCACGGGCGGTCTGCTCCGGCATTTCGAGACGGACGTGGACACCCGCCACTACGAGCGCACCCCCGACCGCCTGAGACTGACTTCGGAGGGACTCTGGTTCGCGGACGGGATTGCGGGTTATGCGTTAGAAAAAAAAAAAAAAAGTTTTTAATTCTAGCATTGATTAGTATTAAAAATAATACTATCTTTGCCGCAATTTATTTTCACGTATGAAAACAAAGAAAGTTAAAGAAGTCATCAAGATGCTCGAAAAGGACGGGTGGTACCTCGCCTACACGAAAGGAGACCATCGGCAATACAAACACCCGATAAAAAAGGGAAAGGTTACAGTAAACAAAAAGCTGTCAGACGATTTAGATGACTTTTATTTAAGCAGCATTTTCAAACAAGCAGGTTGGAAATAAACATTGAATAAGAACAATTATGGAAAAGATAATAGTATCAGTGGATTGGTGCGGTAAAAATTACGCCGCATATATTTGTGACGAAAGAATTGGCGGTGTAGTGCTTGCCACCGGAAAAACTTTCGAGGATTTGCAAAAAGACGCTGAAGAGGGTGTTCGCACCCAGATTGAAGGTTGTCTTTTGGACAATGACCCCATACCCGAAGCCATTCAACGAGGCGAATACACACTTGAATATGAGAAAAGAATAAGTGCAATTCTGCATGAGGCGCAGCAATACACCACATTGTCTGCCCTCAGCAGAATAACCGGTATCAAGCACGCGCAACTGTCACACTACGCCAATGCCGTTTCCCAGCCACGGCCAGCCCAACGGACACGCATCCTCGAAGGCATCCATAAGATAGGAGAATCCTGCCTAGCATTATAACAATTCTTGATTTAAGAAATTATAAACATCCCAAATATGAAAAAGATCACCCTTTTGACCATCATCCTCGCAGCCGTCGTGCTATTCGGCTGCCAGAAACCCAAAGCCGTCGTCGTCATCCCCGAGCCGGTGGAGATCACGCCCAAAGCCGGACAGTTCACCATCGATCAGAAAACGATGCTCTGCTTCGACAACCTCGGGGCGGAATCGTCCGAAACCTCGAAGATGATTCGCGACCTCTACGAGAGCTACTTCAAGATGCGGCCCAACCTCGGCGACGCGGAGAGCGCGAAGAAGCACTCCATCCTCTTCAGCATCAGCAAGAAAGAGATCAAGAGCATCGGCGACGAGGGGTACGTGCTCACAGTGAAGCCCAACCGCATCGTGGCGGAGGCCAACACCAGTGCCGGACTCTTCTACGCCATGCAGACGCTCATGCAGATGGCAGGCACCGACAAGCTGGCCGGCAGCCAGACATTCGCGGTGCCCTGCGCCGTCATCACCGACTACCCGCGCTTTGCCTACCGCGGCGCCCACCTCGACGTGTCTCGCCACTTCTTCGACACCGCCTTCGTGAAGAAGTACATCGACATGCTGGCCTTCTTCAAGATCAACAAGTTCCACTGGCACCTCACCGATGACCACGGTTGGCGCGTGCAGATCGACCGCTACCCCGAGCTCACCCGCGTGGGCGCGTGGCGTCCCGAGCGCACCTCTTGGGACACGCTGCACCCGGTGATGCCCGACGAACCCATGACCTACGGCGGTTTCTACACCAAGGAGCAGATCCGCGACATCGTGCGCTACGCCGCCGCCCGCCACATCGACATCATCCCTGAAATCGAGATTCCCGGCCACTGCAGCGCCATCCTCGCCGCCTACCCGCAGTACGCCTGCGACGACTATCCCTACACCGTGGCCGTGGGTCCCTACTGGCCGCCCAAAGCCATCATGTGCGCCGGTAACGACGGCGTGCTCACTTTCTACAAGAATGTCCTCACCGAAGTGGCCGAACTCTTCCCCTACCCGCTCATCCATATCGGCGGCGACGAGGCCTTCAACGACAACTGGCAGGTCTGTCCGAAATGCCAGCAACGCATTCAGGACAAGGGACTTAAGAACGAGTTCGAACTGCAACAATGGCTGATGAACCAGATCGAGCATCACTTGGACTCCCTCGGCAAGAAGGCCATCATCTGGGACGACATCGTGTCGGACGACATGGTGAACACCTCCACCATCATGTGCTGGCAGGGCCTTGACGTGGCGAAGATCGCCGCCAAGCACGGCAACGACGTCATCATGTGCCCGACCACGCACTGCTACTTCAACTACTACCAAAGCAAGGACAAGGACGAGCGGCTCTGCATGGAGGGTTATGTCTCCTTAGGCAAGGCCTACTCTTTCGACCCGATGCCGGAGGGCTTGAGCGAGGCACAGCAGAAGCACATCCTCGGCGGACAGTGCAACCTCTGGACCGAGTTCGTCAACGACCCCGAAACGGCCGAATACATGATCATGCCGCGACTGTTTGCGCTTTCGGAATGTGTCTGGAGCCCGAAAGAGAAGAAAGACCCGAAGAAATTCGCCACCAAGGTCGATTTCGAGCGCAATCTGATGAAAAAATTGGGATACCGACCCTCGAACAGAACCGTGATGGAACTGGAATAGTTCAATTCACCATTCGCTATTCACTATTCACAAAGATTGAGGCTGTCCGGAGGGGCGGCCTCTTTTTTTTGCGAAAACGCCATACGAAAATTAACTAATA
The DNA here is from genome assembly GCA_900319925.1 of uncultured Bacteroidales bacterium. Taxonomy (GTDB): domain Bacteria; phylum Bacteroidota; class Bacteroidia; order Bacteroidales; family WCHB1-69; genus F23-D06. The sequence continues at coordinate 4,652 of ONQE01000079.1, forward strand.
TTAGTTAAAATTTAATCCCATTATTTTCAACTATCTAATTATCAGCAATAAAAAAAATCTTACCAAGTCATTGACATACATAAAAATATTGTATCTTTGCAGCATCATTTTTATAAACAAAAAGAATCAAGAATCATGGAAAAGGAAGATCCCATTGAAGAGGCCCGAAGGTATGTGGCAAACGCGAAAGAGATTATCAAGAATGCGAACTATGACCCTGAAACAAAGTCATACGAAGACCGCAAATACATCAAGGCGGCAGGCGACATCCTATGGAAAGGATGTCTGATCGCGCTTGACGCTGTCCTGCCTATTCGCAACGGCAAAGGACGGCCATCAATAGAGAAATACAAAGCAGCAGCAGGAAAGCGAGATCGCAAGCTTCTGCAATTCATCAACATCGGCTATGACACCATGCACCTTGTAATGGGTTACGACGGGAACAGGAACAAAAATGTTTGCGACACGGGCTTTGAAAACGCCAACGCCATCATAGATCGGTGCGCGACACTCTATCCTGGAACGCCGTGTGCGTGAAAACTATCAACGATATATTCACATGCATGAAAAAACCAAATAAACAGCCAAATCATTATTCCCCTAACAACGGCAAATGATCCTCCTTCAAAAGATTCATTCTTGTTGTGAGCATATCGGCATACTCTTTGGTTGCGGGCACATTAACAGGATAACAATCAGAAATGTCTTCGCCGTTGTTCACTTTCGAAGCCCATTCTTCCATCAGTTTAATATATAAATCCAATGCACTATGTGCGGATGGAGCACTTAATATGTCAATATAGGCCGGAGGAAGATCACCTACGATTACCCAAACATGATTGTCTGCCCCTTTCGCAACATCAGGCACGATTTCAAAACAGAAAAGGCCTATAACATATCCACAAGAATAGACCAACCAACCCTTATTGATAGACAGACACCATGGGAAGGACAACAAATAGCTATGGGCTTCCTTCGCCAACTCTTTTACTTCTTCAACATATTCAATTGACAAGGGATTGCTGTCCAATTTATCCAGAATTGTCCATTTTTTTGTATCGAGTTCCATATATTAATCATGATTAATAGTATAACAAACTATGCACCGCATCACGAACAAAAATGATTTCTTGACCATTCTTATCACGAACTATCTCGTATGCAAAATGGAAATCCTCACAAGTGTATTCCTGCCAATTGTTTTCAATCCACTTTCGTTTTAACCTCGCTTTTGGGTATATGAAATAATAATCGCTTAAAGACGCAAGGGCTTCTATTAACCTTTTCTTCTTGGCCATAACAGTTTCCTCTGACAACGTGATATGCCTCCTCATGGCGGCAGAGTAGAAACTGTCAATCTCTTTCACAACAACATCATCAACAATTACTTTCATTATTTTGCATGGTAATGTTGATGAATAAACTCTGTCAAATGGTTGTCAAGTTCCTCCAAAGTCATACTTCGCTCCATCTCTTCTTCAGTGATGGTGCGTAAAGTCCTTTGGGCGGAAGCGACATACTGAACTTGAGGATCGTTAACCTCATGATTTTCAATATCTTTTGAAGTATATTCTTTTGCCATTATGTATTTAATTTTCTGCCGCAAAGATACAACAAAAAAGACCGCTTGTCAAGAGGGAAATCGTTTTTTCTCACCACGCCGACTTCTTCTCTAACACCATTTCTTTCCCACTCATCGGGTGCGCGAACGCAATCCGCGCGGCGTGCAGATAGAGCCGGTCAGCGCGGTGACCATAGAGGTTGTCGCCCTGGATGGGACGACCTAACCCTTCCGCGTGGGCGCAGTGTACGCGCAGCTGGTGCGTGCGACCCGTGAGCGGATGGAGCTCCACAACATGCTCTCCCACCACGCGATACAACGTCACAGCGGGTTTTCCGTGCGCTTTATCGACCTTCTGGAACGGACGGTGCATCAGGTCGGGGAAGAGCGGCAATTCAATGCGACCTTCCTCCCCTATCGGCAACGGTTCGCCGTCCAACACCGCCACGTAGGTCTTGTGTATCTCCCTGTCCCTGAACTGTTTCTGCAGATGGTAATGCGCGGTTTTGTGCTTCGCCACGAGGAGCAGCCCGCTGGTGTCCATGTCCAACCGGTGAACGACTAACGGTGTTTCGCCTTCTTGGCAACGTTCCTGCAACAAGGAAATTACGGAATCGCGGTGCGACTTCCCCGGCACGCTCAGCATCCCCGAAGGCTTGTTCACGACCCACAAATCGGCATCCTCATAGACAATTTCCAGTTGCTCAGAGAGGTCTCGATGCGAATTTGCGGCCAACACCTCCGGTGGCAGCATGTAGGTCAGCACGGGCTTGCATTTACCCGAGCAGGCGGGATAATAGTGCAGATGGTGACGAAATTCCCCCTCAGGCGATTTCCCCCACCAGAACATGGCCATTTGGATGGGTTTAAGTCCGTGTGTGTAAGCGTATTGCAGCAGTTTCGGTTCACAGCATTCACCCGTACCTGCGGGAGGTAATTGCTGCACGGTGTCGCGGAAAATCTCCAACAGATTGTGCCGCTCGCCCGCGTAGTTCACCATCACGAAATGCTCGAACAGCCAGTTCTGCAATGCTTCCGATTTTGTTTTCCGTTGGTCTGCAAGCGTTTCAATCTGCTGTTCATAAACGGAAACGGCTTCATTTGCCTTTTCCAGCTGTTCTGTCCATCGCTGTTTCTCCCGCCGAAGCTCCGCCTTCAGGAATTGGCTCTCTTTCACGAAAGCGGTCTCTTCCTCGACGGTCAGCGTCCTTTGGGAACGTTCGGCATCGCGTCTGGTTTTGGCATCCAACATCTTTTGCTTGGCTGCGGCAATGGCGACCTCAGCATCATTTTGTAACTGCAGATAAATTTTTCGGGATTCGATATACCGGCCATCTGACCCCAAGTTGTCGATTTCTTGATTAATAGCGGAAATCTCCGCCTCATGAACCTTGAAATAGCCGTCGGGGGCGAGGAAATCGAACACGGGCGGCACAAAGCCGGGCAGCACGGACTGGTCGTACAGCTGTCCCGAAAAGGCCGCCAGATAATACAGCTTCTCCTCTTTCGACACGACCAGCACCCCGAACATCTTGCCTTCGGGGTTCCCGCACATCAGCTCCTCGACACGTGGCAGCAAATCCACCACCGCCGCCTCGCACACGGGATGCGGCACATAATCAAACGGGTTGTTGAACGTTTCCGGCAACAACCCGCGATATGAAAGAGCATGTAGAACGGGCATAAAACGTAAGACGTTGTACACAACGACTCTACCTCAACTACTAACTGCTAACTACTAACTGCTAACTTATTTCACCCAATAGACCCAATTCTCCTTGCGGGGTTTGGCTTCGGGATATTCGCCGTCGGTGTAGCCGAGGATGCAGTTGCCAACGCCCACGTAGTCGCCCTCGATTCCGAGGTCTTTGAGGATCTGTTTGCCCTCTTCGGTCTCGAAGACCTCTCTGGCGCGGTGTATCCAGCAGGAGCCGAGGCCTTTGGCGTGGGCGGCGTTCATCAGGTTGCCCATCACAAGGCTGCCGTCCTCCAGGTAGGTGTGCACGTTCTTGTCAGCCAGCACCACCAACACCACAGGGGCGCCATAGAACGGGTCGATGCTGTCGTTGCCCATCACGCGGGCGTTCATGCGGCTCAGGCTGTCGCGCAGCTCCTTGTTGGTGACTGCGATGATGATCGGGCTTTGGCGATTCATGCCGGTCGGGGCATACGTGCCGGCCTTGCAAATCTCTTCAATCACCTCCATCGGAGGCACTTCGGCAGTGTATTGGCGCACACTGCGGCGCGTGAGCAGGTTCTCCATTGCGATGTTTTTTTCGGGTTTGTCATCGATGAATTCCGGCACCGGCTGCTCCTTGCATGAGGCGAACAGCATCGCTACCGCGCATAAAATCAACGGGATGATATTTCTTTTCATAATGATTGGATTTTTGTGACTTGTGACTTGTGATTTGTGACTTGTGACTTGTGATTTGTGAGGTGTGAGGAGTGATTTGTTAGAGGACGGTTATCGTTCCTTTATAGACGAAGGGTTTGCCGTCGAGGTTGCGCACGCGGACAATCCAGACATACACCTGCCCGTTGATGACGTGGCGGTTATTCTCTATGTCCTCGGGGCGGTTGCCGCTCTCGCCGCACCATTGGAAGTTCATGTCGTTGTTGTAATAGACGAGCGAGCCCCAGCGGTTGTAAATCTCGATGCTGAACTCGGAGAGGAAACGGTGCACATACCCAGGCAGCGTGAGGCAGTCGTTAAGGCCGTCGCTCTTGGAGGGCGTGATGGCGTTGGGGAGGATGATGGTGAAGTCGCAGGCGTCGATGTAGTAGTTGTCGGAGGCCTGGCAGTCGCCCTGTGTGACCGTGACGGTATAGAGGCCCGGCTGTGTGACCTGCAGGAACGAGGTGGTATCGCCGGTGTTCCAGATGTACTCATTGTAGTCGGTGACGGCATTCAGCACAATCTCGCCATATTCGCAGAAATCGTCGCCGGAGGTCTCAATCTCCACTGCCGGTTCCAAGATCTCAAGGTGCATGGTCACGATACTGTCGCAGCCGTGCGCGTCGGTCAGCGTCTGCGTGTAGTCGCCCGATTCCACATAGGTATGGCCGTTCCAGGTGTACTGGTTGCAGGCGATATGGGAGAACTCGCCGAAGACGCTGTCGCGGACGGTGAGCTGGAGGGTGAGCACGCTGTCGCAGCCGAACCCGACGGGCGTCAGATGCACAGAGTCGGTCAGCAAGTGGGGGATGGCGGTGCTGTCGGCGGGGAAGTGGAAGAGTCCTCCGAAACCGGTGTAGCTGTGGCCGGGGCAGACGGTGTCGAAGACCGTTTCGCGGTTCACGATGTCGCGGACGGTAAGGTCAAGAATCAGGAAGCTGTCGCAGCCCATCCCGACCGTTTGCAGAAGCAATGTATCCAGAATTGTTCCGACCTCGGCTGTAGCGGTGGCCGGGATGTTGAATCCGTAGCCGGTGATCGACGTGACCTTCCTGCCGAGCGAGACGAGCTCGACCAGCATGTCGCGGTAGCGGACGTCCCCAGGGTTCCCGGAGGTGAAACCGAACGACGACAGATCGTCGCTTATCTTCACCCCGTAGTCCCTCTCCCGCGCGTAGGTGTGCATGCACCCGTTGAGGTTGGGGAACCGCTCGACGGTTCCGTCGCCCCAGTCGACGGCCACCTCCGCACTTCCGGGCGCAAGCGATCCCGTGCACAGCTTGACCGTCATGTTGGCGGCGTCGGCGCGGATGACGAGCACCGACTTTCCGCTGGCGCGCCAGCCCTCGTTCCACAC
>ONQE01000076.1 GCA_900319925.1 uncultured Bacteroidales bacterium
GCTGCCGGGTTTGCCGAGCACGTTGACGACTTCGCCGATGGGGTTGCGGTGGCCGGATGCCCAGTCGAGGATGCGTACCACCACCTTGTCGCCGGTCTTGGCCTTGCGCAGGTTTTTGCCGGGGATGATGACATCGCGGCGCAGAATCGTGTTGTCGGGGGCGAAGAAGGCGACGCCGTTGCGGATTTGGATGCTTCCGACGAGCTGCCGCTTGCTGCGCTGCACAATCTCCACGACCTGTCCCTCGAGGCGTTTCCCTTTGCGGGCGGGGAAGAGGACCACCTTCACGAGGTCGCCGTTGAGGGCGTTGCCGAGGTTGCCGTCGGCCACGAAGATATCGTCGATGGTCGATTCTTCGGCGGTGTCGTCCTGTTTGCCCTGCGGGATGACGAAGGCCATGCCGCTGCGTTTCTGCTCCACGCGGCCGACGATGTAGTGCTTGCCGGTGGTCTTGGTGTCCTGGAACTTGCTGTTCAGCTTGTACTTGCCGCGGCCGGCCTTCAGCACGACCTTGGCGTTGACGAGCTTCTCCAGCTCTTTCATGACTTCCGCGCGGCCTTTCTTGTCGAAGATTTTCATCTTGGCCGCGATCTGCTTGTGGTTCAGTTTCTCGGTGCTGTTCGAGAGCACCTCTATGATTTGTTTGTTCATTTTTGTAGGGTTTAAGGTTTATGGTTTAAGGTTTAATGGTTTAAGGTTTAATGGTTTAAGGTTTAATGGTTTAAGGTTTAATGGTTTAAGGTTTAAGGGTTAAGGGTTATGGTTTAGGGGTTATGGTTTAGGGTTTGGAGGGCGTCTTTTACCTCGCGGATGATTTCCAGACATCGTTCACGACTCATCTTGGTGTTCATGCCGATGGTAATCATGTCTTCATCCGATGGCAATCCCTTGAAATTAACGGATGTGGCATGTTCTCCAAGTGTCTCGTTGTACGTCAGATCGTATGCCGGAGACAATTCCCAATGTCCGTCGCGATAGATGAAGCTGAAAAAGATATTTCGTTGTTTTACGCAGCTTATATTGTGCGCAATAATTTTCGGCAAAGATACAAAAAATTCTATTCGGCTTCCCGACATTTTTGCCTCTTTCATCAGTTCTCATTACTCATTACTAATTACTAATTCTTCGTCACCTTCCACCCTCCGTCCCCGTCCGCGACAATGAACCACGCCTCCAATTCCGGATGCTGCTTCACGATTTGCGCGGAACGTTCGTGGCCGAGCACCATGAAGGCGGTGGCGTAGGCGTCGGCGGTGGCGCAGTCGGGGGCGAGAACTGTGACACTCAGCAAGTTGGTACGCTCGGGCTGACCGGTGCGCGGGTCGAGGATGTGGGTGTAGCGCACACCGTCCTCCTCGAAGTAGTTGCGGTAGTTGCCGCTCGTGGCCACGGCGCGATGGTCGGGTAGGGGAAGGCTTTCGAAGCTCTCCCGCGCCCCGTCGGCCGTGCGGGTTGGAACTTGGATACCTACCTTCCAGGGCTTGCCGTTCTTGCTGCCGCGGGCCGCCACTTCGCCGCCAATCTCGACGAGACAATCCGCATACCCGTTTGCCGCCAACCAGTCGGCCACCCGATCGACCGCATAGCCTTTCGCCACGGCGTTGAAGTTCAGCTGCACACGCGGGTCTTTCCGAAGGATGCTGTCCCCTTGGATGTCAACAAGTTGGAAACCGACGAACTCGCGAATCGCTGCGAGCGTGTCGTCACCAACCGTGTGGCGAACGCCGTCCTTGCCGAACCCCCACAGCTGCACCAACGGCTGCACGGTGCAGTCGAACGTGCCGTCGGTGGCCGCACTCACCGTCTTGGAGAGCCGAAGCACATACAGGAAGTCTTCGTTCAGCTTGACGTCCTCGCCCTTGTTCCAGCGGTAGATGATGGAGGTGGTGTCGAAAATGGAGAACGTGTGCGACAGTTCCGCCAGCAGCGAGTCGATTTGCGCGTGCGGTAGCGGACGTTTGTCGTCAGGATTTGCGACGCAGGTGATGGAATAGGTGGTGCCGAATGCCTGTCCTTCGAAGTGCTTGACGGGTAAGCGGTTCCGATGGCATCCGCATAAGAGGACGAGTAGGACGGCGATGGCGAATAAGCGGGTTTTCATATACAGGAAGGTTTTGCGCGGCAAAGATACACTTTTTGCGGGTGTTAGCGCATATCCGTAATTTGTGTACTTTTGCCGCCGTTATGTCCGATTCCAACGAATTGCACAAAGATTCAGATCCGGCTTCCTCCTCCGGCGAAGTCACCTCCTCGTTCGAGAACATCTCGGACGTGTTCACCGCGTATGCGGAAATCCCGTCGGGAGGGTTCAACCGTTTGTATAAGGCAAAACGCTACGGCAAATGGTTCGTGCTGAAGGGGTTGAAACCGGAATTTCAACGGAAGGCGGTCTATAACGAGTTGCTGACCAAAGAGTTCGAATTGGGTGTGCAGATGGACCATCCCAACATCGCGCACACGTTCAGCTTTGAGACTGACCCGGTCGCGGGGCCCTGCATCGTGATGGAGTATGTCGATGGCTGCACGCTCAAGGAGTTCCTCGCACAGAAGCCGTCGGCGGCCGTGCGGAGGAAGATTGCGAAGGAGGTCCTGTCGGCGATGTCCTATTTCCACGGCAAGCAGATCATCCACCGCGACCTGAAACCCGACAACATCCTCGTGACGCACAACTGTCACAACGTGAAAATCATCGATTTCGGATTGGCCGACACCGACTACCACGGCGTTTTCAAGCAGCCGGCGGGGTCGGACAAGTATGCGGCGCCCGAGCAGAAGAGCGGTGGCGTGGCGTTGGACTGCCGTGCCGACATCTACGCCTTCGGGGTCGTCTTGCGGCAGATTTTCCCGCATGCTTACCGGGATGTTGCCCGCAAGTGCACGCAACCCGACCGCGGGAAACGGTTCGGCAATGCGGAGGAGATTCTGCAGCGGATGGAGCGCCGTCAACGACTGTTCCCGATGCTCGTCATCCTGACTGCCGTGGCCTGCGTCGGGATAACGGCGTGGGTGCTTTCGCCAAAAGCAGCGGAAAAGCCGGTGGAAGGACAATCGTTGGAGGTGGAGAACAGTCCGTTGGACGTGGAGTCTTCCGAAAGGGTAGCGGAAAGGGAGACGACATCGCTTCGACAGCCATCCCAAGAGCGGACAAGTCCAGTGGAGATGCCTTCCAAAGAGGTGAGCGCCGCTTTGGAGCAGACGGATAACCAGCAAATTCCGGCGGAGGTGGCGAAGCAGGTAGAGCAGGCCGTGGATACGCTTTTCCGTCCGTTTTGGGATTGGAACCGAGCGGCCGAGGCGAACAGGATGTCGCCGGTTGACAAGCTGTCGGAGTACGTGCAGTCGGACTTTTTCAAGAACAATTACGAAATCCGGGAGCGGCACCGCGAGGCCGTGGTAAACGACATCTTGCGGCGTTACCCGCAGTGCAAGCCCGCCAAGGAGAAAGTGACCATGTACTATAACACTCTGTTTGCAAACAAGATGATTGCAGTGAACAATGTGGTGGTCGGCTGGCAACGGGCGTCGGAATGAATGGTGTAGTGCGCAGGTTCTCCCTCATCCAGCAGTGCTTCCCAATTTCTATTGAGGGATAGACGTCGCCATCATAGTCGATCACTGAGTTGGTGCAACGGAAGAAGTCTCTGTGGTGAAGCTACGCTCCTCCCCATACGCAGTTCCCACACTGTTGGTGGCGTAGGCCCGGACATAATAGGTTGTGCCCGTCGCAAGACCACTTATGTTGCTGGAAAAACGCCCTGTGCCACTGCCTTCAGAAGTGTGGCTGTCGTTCACGGTTGGGTTATGCGAAGTACTCCAGCATACGCCCCGCGCAGTGACAGATGAACCGCCACTCCCACTTACAAAGCCTCCGCAAGTGGCTGATGTGGATAAGATGTTGCTTGACGTATCGGTAGTGACACAAGGCACAACCAAATCAGCACTGTCTATCCATGATTCATTAAGAAGGCAACGGACAGATAAGAACCTATTATTAACTTTGAAGGATTTCAAAATAACCGTTTGATCAACGACAACAAAGCTTTTAATTTTAAGCGAAAGAAAAGAACCATCCAGGCTTCTAGACCATATAATACACGAATCACCAAGGCCGTTGCCGTTGGCACCTGCCGGAACGGCGGTAAATCCCGTGGCATTGTTTTCGTCTGGACAATATTTCACGGAACAGGTATTGGATGACGTTCCTATCCATCCCGATGGTGAAGCCAACGATTTTGCAATGCTACTGCCACCACAAACATATTGACTTTGATTACCCACATAGCTGGTGAGTTGCTCGTATTCGTTCTGACTCGGCAGATGCCATCCGTCTGGGCATACTCCTTGAAAAAAATTCGTTAATGCAGATCCACAAGCTGCGTAGCCATTGTACAATAGACCATAAACTGGCACATTCGCATTGTTATTACCTGGTGAACAACGATACGGTGTAGTAGGGAACATTGGATACGTTAAATTTGGATCTCCTACAAGAATTTCAGTCCCGTCAGCATAGTGCGTGGTGCGCAGGTTCTCTTTCATCCAGCACTGCTCCCCGATTTCCACCGTGGGATATGCGTTGCCGTCGTAGTCCGTCACCGAGTCAATGCCGCAATAAAAAGGAGGCAGAGTAGTGAAGCTGCGTTCTTCCCCGTAAGCTGTTCCCACACTGTTGGTAGCGTAGGCTCGCACGTAGTACGTAGTGTTAGCGTATAGGCTATCAATATGGCTTGTAAAACTTCCAGTCCCGCTGCCGTTGGTGGTGTGGCTGTCGTTCACGGTTGGGTTATGCGAAGTACTCCAGCAGACGCCACGCGCAGAGACAGGCGTCCAGCCGCTTTCAACGACAAAGCCTCCGCAAGTGGCTGATGAAAAAAAGATGTCTCTCAATGTATCAGTAGTAACACTTGGAATAACAATTGCACTGCTGTCATCGCGGAGGCAGCGGACGGAAAAGAAGCCTAAGTCATATGAAACAATGTCGCTTTGAGAACTGCCTGCATACAACATACACGTCTTCGCATAGGTTGTTCCACCGTAAGTCTGTTGAAAAGTGGTTGACCATAAAAAAGCATATTTGGAGAATGCAAAATAGCCATTGTTTGCATATCCTGCCGACATGGCCGAAAATTTTGAGGCGTTGTTGGTTTCAGGGTCATAGCCGATGGTACACTCCACCTGAACCCTTTGCCAGTTTTTAGATGAAGCCAAAGCCTTGGCTGTGTTTCCGCTGTCGCCGTTGCACACGTATTGCGGCTGACTGCTAACGTAGGTTACCAATTGTTCCCATTCTGACTGGCTTGGCACATGCCATCCGTCGGGACAAACGCCTTGCACCCCACTCGGGTTGGAATTGCTTGCGGTGTCGCCGTGCAACGCGGCAGCCCAATTGTACAGATAGCCGAAGGTGGGCACGTTGCTGTCGTATCCGTTGGGTGAGAGGCGGCAGGGGGTAGTGTCGGAAGTGCTGGACCCGGCGGGTATTGCGGTGCCGTCGGCGTAATGGGTGGCGCGCATGTTCTCTTGCAACCAACACTGAGTTCCTAACGGAAGGGTATGGTAAACGTTCCCGTCGTAGTCGGTGACCGTATATCCGCCGCAAGCAGTCGGAGCATAGGTGGTGAAGCTAAGCTCTTCCCCGTAGGCAGTGCCCACGCAGTTGGTGGCGTAGGCACGCACATAGTAGGTGGTGCCGGGGATAAGGTTGCCCATGCTGCTTTGGATTCTTCCCGTACAGGTGCCGTCGTTGGTATGGCTGTCGCTGACGGTGGGGTGGGGTGTCGTACTCCAGCAGACGCCTCGAGCCGTGAGGACCGCTCCGCCTGTTGCTGTCACAAAACCGATACAGGCGGCAGTGGAGGACATCACACTGTCGATCTTCAGCGTATTCACGACAGGTGCAACAGCTACGGAACTATCTACCTCGGGCTCATCGAGAACGCAACGTACAGATCTTGGATAAGTATGTAAAGAATGACTATCATTTAAATTAGGGTCAGCTTCACAACCATTAGATAGAAAATAGGCCCCCACATTGCCATTGGAGTAAATGTACTGGGAAGTGGATACTACATAGGCTCCAAGCCCGTATCCTATGTCTGAGCCAGCAGGCTTTAAAGAAAACCCTGTTGCATTATTAGTACTTGGGTCATATCCGGCAAAACCTCCCGTTGACAATGCCCACCCATTTTTGGAAACTAAAGCCTTTGTGACTTTCCCAGATATGTCATCGTCATACCAGAAGTGGCTTTGGCTGTTCACAAAAGAGATAAGCTGAACTAATTCGGCTCTGCTGGGTACGTGCCATCCGTCTGGACAGACGCCCTGCACACCACTTGGATTGGCATTGCTGGCAGCTGCCCCGTGCGTTGCAGCAACCCAGTTGTACAAATAGCCGTATTCAGGAACGAGTGCACTATTGTCGTTTGGCGAATAGATATAGGCCAAATTATGAAAGAGACCGTCATTAAAGAAATTGCCGCCTATGGGTATTTCCGTTCCGTCAGGGTAGTGTGTGGTGCGCAGGTTCTCCCTCATCCAGCACTGTTGCCCGATCTCCACCGTGTGATAGACATTGCCGTCGTAATCGGTCAGTGTGTCAATACCGCAGTAGAATGGCGGCTGCGTGGTGAAGCTCAGCTGCTCACCGTAGGTGGTGCCCGTGCTGTTGGTGGCGTACGCCCGCACATAATAGATGGTACTGGCTGACAGTCCAGTGATGCTGCTGGTGAAAGAGCCATTACCACCAATGTCAGAGGTGTGGCTGTCGTTCACCGTGGGGTTTTGTGCCGTGCTCCAGCAGAATCCCCTGACAAGGGAAGGAACACCACCCGTGGAGGTTACATTGCCGGTGACGGTGGCCTGCGAGGCCTTGACGTCTGTCACGCTGAGGGTGAGTACGGTGGGCAGTTCCGCCTGCGTGTCAAAATAGAGCACATCGCCATAGGTGGTCCCTATTTCCGTCTTGGCGTATGCCCGAAAATAATAGCGTGTGGCTATCTGCAGATTGGCAATAACACAATAGAACAAACCAGCGCCAGAACCTGCCATGTGTTCCACCGCCCCGTCCAATGATGCATTGTCGGCAAATAAAAACCCTCTTTCCACTATCGGATATCCGGCATACTCCTCCACAATGCCATTCAACTTGGCTTCAGTTGCAGAAATATCCGTGGCAGCCTCCGTCGTCACGGTGGGCAGCGGCAAGTTGAACGGAAGCGTGATCAATTCCGAACCGTTTTGCGTCTGAAGCACCGGATCACTGGTGAAATCCGTTCCCGCCAAATGGACGTCGCCCACATACATCATCCAGTCGCCGAAGGAAAACGGCATATCGGTGCTCCCTTTGTCATCTCCACCCGACTTTCCCGCCCAAAGCGTGTCATCCTTGCCGAGATACTCCATCCGGCTCTGTCCGCCATTGCCCGTGTTGACCATCTTGATTTGGACGTTGCCGTCGCTCGTCCGGGCTTGTAGCAGGTAGGTCTGCGGACTTGCCAACCACGCCCGGAACAGGTGGCTTCCCGGATCCAACGAACCTTGGTAGGTGGCGGCCACTTTGCCGTTCAGGTCGCAGATTTCGAGCGTCACCGTCGATGCCTCGGGAAGGTGAAGGGCAAAGTCGGTCACCCCGTCAAAGGGATTCGGCGTGTTTTGGAACAGCCGCACGCCATCCCCGATCCAACCGCCATCCTCGATGCCGGTGGTTCCCATAATGAGGGTGGTGTCGGGGTAATAGAGCACCTCCTGCCAATGCTTGGTGACATTCTCCACGGTGACGGTGCTCAACGGCACGTGCTGTCCGTTCTGGTTTTGGCCTGTGAACCGCAAGGTCGCCTGGTCTTGCGCCTGAAGCGTGAAGATGGTAGCCGATAGTATCGTTAGAAGGGTGGTTATAAATCTTGTATATCTCATTTTTTTTTTGCTTGATAATTAGAATTTTAGATATTGCTCGTCGGCTTCGGAGAAGGCGTTGCATTTATACAGGTACTGCAGCATCTCATCGGTAGCCCGACCATAAAGTGTGGCGGTGAAACGATGCAACATATCCATAACTTTCAGGTAGGCAGATGGATCTTTTTGACGGCTTAACTTCCTTAAAGCGAGCAAATAATCCTCCCGGCAGACTGTAGGAATGATGATTTTCGCCTCTCCCGCGTGGAAGAGCTCCGCGTTCATCATCATCCGGGCCACCCTGCCGTTGCCGTCGTCGAAGGGATGGGTTTCACTGATGAGAAACATCATATAGACAGCTCTTGCCATCGGGGAGGAAAGGGCGGCATAATAGCTGAATCCCACCTCCAACGTGCCGGGAACTAACTTGTAATCAACGAACTCCGTGTTTCCTGCCCGGTTGTTACGCTCCTTGAACTGCCCGGGATGCAAGTCGGGCCTTCCCGACAGCAAGATGGCATGGCGGCGTTGGAGAATATCCTTTAGATCTTGGATGGACTCGGGGCATTGCTGCATCTCACTGCGGTTGGAGACCACGTTGAACGTCCCTAATATGTCGTGGGAGTCTTCGGAACGGTGGGCGGCTGGCAAACCGGACTCCACAATCCTCCGGGCTTCATCCACCTCGAACTCCGTTCCTTCGATATAGTTCGAGAAGTAGCTCTCGTAAAATGCAACATTCCGGTACTCCAACTCGGAGGAGACCACTGGATATGAAAGAAAATGATGACTTTGCAGGGCATCGAACAATGTCTCAAAGAGAGCTTTCCGATTCTCGTCGTAGGGTGCTCCTGCGGCCATAGCCTTGATTGTAGGCGATGTCAGAATATCTGCGGAATGCGTGGCCAAAATCGCCGAAATCAGAATATTGATTCGTTTGAACTCCCGATCCATGCCGAGACGCTGTGCCGTGGCACGCAACTGGTCCCGATAGCCGTTCAGCGCATCCTCACCGCCGGCAATCATCACACTTCCCAATTTCTTTTCCATAACTTCCTGCGGCAGGACCTTGGAACTTTCCCCTTCTTTCTTGGTCTGCTGCATGTTTTCCAACATCCATCTGTATTCACTGGCAATGAACATGTTTCCGTATCTCATGTCTTTTTCGTCCGGGGCAGGGCCTTTGAGAATATGGATGGTCACCCCTGGCAAATCCTTGACGTTCCGGTTGGAATTTCCGGTCAGGAAAAAATCACAGGAAGAGGTGATGCGCATTTCGTGGGCACTTCGGTGACTGATGACTGTCCCGGGAAAACGCCACATCAGAATATGGAGGATGTTGCGACGGACAATGCTCTCCGGACTGTCCACGAGGTTGGAGGAATAGATTTTAGGGGCTATCTTCCGCAATTTTCCCTCAGAAAGCAATCGAGAAACAGCCCTTGACACCTCCGGATTCGAAGATGCGAATACAATTTCTTTATTCAAGTCAAGCTGGACCATACAAATTTTCGCGAATAAAACGTGCAAAAATACAAATTTTCGCGAATAAAAACGGCTCGTACACAAATTTTCGCGAAAATAGGGTCGGCGGTGCGGCCTACGGAAGGCGTCCCATCGCCACTCTGAAACCGACGGAGACGCTGGCGGCATCGCCGTCGTAGGCATCCCGGCAGGTGGTGCGACAGTAGGTGGGCAGGTACGCCCATGCGCCGCCGCGCAGCACGAACTGGCTCCCGGAGTCGGCCAGCGGGTCGGTTTGCGGTACAGAAGGATACGGTCCGTAGGTGTCGGAGCACAACTCCCACAGACTGCCGCTCATGTCGCAGAGCCCTAATTCGTTGGGCAGTTTTCCGCCCACGGGATGCAGCACGCCGTTTGAATTTCCGATGTGCCAAGCCACCTCGTCCACATGGTTGCTGCCGCTGAAACGGTAATGCAGCGAGTTGGAACCGCCCCGTGCGGCATACTCCCATTGCGCCTCGGTGGGCAAACGGAAGGACAGTCGGGTCATCGCACTCAGCCTTTCCAAAAACCGCATTGCGTCGGTTCGCGACACGTTGTAGGCGGGGAAGTCGTCGCCTTTGCCGTATTGTTCCGACCAGTCCAAATCATCGCCCATGATCGCGCGCCACTCCCGCTGGGTGACTTCGAACCTGCCGAGG
>ONQE01000200.1 GCA_900319925.1 uncultured Bacteroidales bacterium
ACGGCCACACAAAGCCCAATCATAATGGATAGAATCTTCTTCATATCATGAATTTTTATTATTTGCACAAATCACTAATCACTAATCACTAATCACAAAACATCCCATCCCGCCTCGCAAAAGGCAGGGAAAATGGAATAAATAAAGGAAATAACGAAAACTCTCCTATCGTCTGTTCGACTACGGGGGGGGGTAATTTACTATCTGTCAATGTATTACATCTAACACACATATCCACAAACACGAACACTCAACAATCGGGCAAAAGTAAGCAATAATCTAATACATTAGACAGAAAAAAAAGTTACAAAAATACGGAACTCGGCCGGATAGGTTACACCAGAAAGGGCGCGACTGCACCGGCGGACGGAGAGAATTCACGCACACACCGTCTTCGGCAGAAGCATCGCGCAGTGGTCGATAATGTCGGTGGCATACTCGAAACCAGCATCGCAGACTTTTTTGCTCCTGTTTCCGTCGTAGCCCATGTAAAGGTGCATGGTTTCATAGCCTATGCTCACTGAATTCAGCAATTTTTTGTCGCGTTTGGCGACAGCCATCTTATACTTGTCTATCGAAGGCCGGCCTTTTCCCGTGCGCACGTGAAACACTGCGTCGAGGGCGATGAGACAACCTTTCCAGAGGTAGTCTCCGGCCGCCTTGATGTATTTGCTGTCGGTATAGCTTTTCAGTTCCGGGTCATAGTTTGCCTTCTGGATGACCTCTTCAGCATTGGCCACGTATCTCTGAGCCTCTTCAATGGGATCTTTATTTTCCATAATCTCTTCGTTTTATTTTCAGGTTGCAAAGATACAACAAAAGAAAGCCTTTGTCAAGACTTTTGAGAAAATTTTTATTCGCTGAAAATCAAGACATTGCTTCTAAAGCGCACAATAATTTAACAATCGATTGTTAAATTTATTTTCCATTTTCGCATGGTTTTCGAACTTTTCGCACATTTTCGCAATTCTATTTCTTAATTGCGAAAACACACGAAAACAGCGAAAACGATGCGAAAACCCAACTACGCCACCTTGAACTTTGAAACTTGAAACCTACATAAAGGGCGCGACTGCACCGGCCACGCCCTCTTCGTAATGTAAAATGCAGAATAATGGATTCTGTATTCTGCTGTTAATTGTCCTTGACACAACGGACGGACGCACCGAAATCAATCACGTTGTTGATGGTATATCCTACGAGTGTTTCGTTATTATTATAATCCATTGCAAGTGCCTCGGGTCTGACATCTTCGTCACTTAGGCGTGTAGCCGTAGATGACCAAAAACCAGTAGTTACATGAAGACCTGAATAGGTATAATTTTGCCTGGTAAATATTCCTGCAGGTAGAGCCGAAAAACCAGATGTATTACTCTGTTCTAACGCATTACCGGGGGCACCAGCAGTGTTATCGGGTCTCCAATCGCCCGTGGTCAGCTTATTGGCAGGAGAAAAGATTACAGGTCCAGTCAACCCCGCTGAATTCAACATGGTATGGAATTCGTCACGCGAAGGTATGTGCCAGCCATCGGGACAAATACCCTGGGTCGTCACTTCCACCGCGGTCGCTCCCACCGCTGCCGCCCAATTGTACAGAAGACCATAAGTAGCAACCAGGTTAGGATCACTGTTAGCTGCACCACTTGATCCTGGAGCACTGTATAGCAGGACTGATTGAACTGTTGCTCCTGCATTCTGGGTTTCTACCAGCATTTGGTTTAATGACGTCGCATCAGGCAAGTTCGGGGAATAGTGCGTGGCACGCATATTCTCTTTCAGCCAGCATTGGTTGCCGATTTTCACCGTATGGTAGATGTTGTGATCAACATCTTCCACCGTGGAGATGCCGCAAAAGAACGTGGTGGGTTCGTCACCACCACCAGGAGTGTCACCGCCGCCGCCAGAGGGACAACCTAACGCCGCGCACAACGCCAATTTCTCGTCTTCAGTCAAACTGTTCACGAAATCAGAGATGGACATTGAGACGTTCACGTTCCCGTCACTAATGTTCGCCGAAGCAGTGGCCGAACTGCCTGATTTTTCCGCATACAGCGCGTATGGCACCGCCGTCACGGGCGTTGTATTCAGCACTTGGGATCCGTCGGGCATGGTGTAATTGGAGGTGATGTAGGCCGTCTGCCATGTCACGTCGGACAAGCTACCCGTCACGTTTGTGCCATCGCCTATCATCAGCGTCACCAGACCGTTCTGGTTGGTGGTCACCGTCTGCGTTTCGGAATAGACAGGCGTGACCGTTGCACCTGGAGCCTCATTTGTGATGGTAATGCCCACTGTGAGGGTCTTGTTGGCCATCAGCTGGTTGTCGCTATTGCGCACCACGGCCGAGTAGCTCAGCTTTTGGGCGGCCGCTCCGACCGCCAGCAGCACGAGGGCTGCGAAAAGGGTAAGGGTTCTTTTCATATTATTGGATTTTATTCGTTTCTGTTGGGTGGCCCCACACTGCGGCTTCGCCTTGTGTGGGGTTACTTGCACTCCGTGCGTCTTGTCCCTCCGGGACTCTCCCCTACCCCACATTACGCTCCTTCGTCGCTTATGTGGGGTTACTTGCACTCCGTGCGTCTTGTCCCTCCGGGACTGTTCAAGGAATAATTTTCATATATACTGGGGGTTAACTACTAACTACTAACTGCTAACTGCTAACTGCTAACTGTTTTTGACGCAGCGGACGCTTAAGCCGTCGTTTGCGGTGGGGTTGCCGTCCATCGGGCTGTCGCAGTAGTATTGCAGCTCGATGGCGGCGGGAGTGGCGGTGCCGTCGCCGTTAACCACCGACCACCAGTCGGTCTGGGTACCGAGGCC
>ONQE01000067.1 GCA_900319925.1 uncultured Bacteroidales bacterium
AAGCGGGTCCACTTCGGGGTGGTCGCACTCTGCAAATAACGGTGCAGCGGAGCGGTGGTCTGGCCTTGCGGTATCAGATTCGTATAGGTGAGGCCGTTGTTGGTGGAGATCTTCACGGTCATCGTATCCTTCTTGCTGGACACGGCATTGTCCTGTGCGAACCAGATTTCCAAGATGGGGTTGGTGGCGTTGTCCAGAACCGTGACCGGCAGGATGGCGCGGGAAGTGGTGTTGGCAGCAAACGTCTTGGAGTTGAAGAACAAACGGCCGATACCGTACACCGGCATGATAGTCGGGTTCGTACCCTCGCCGTTCTGGAACGTCCAGTTACCGGCACCGGAAATCTGCTCAATCGTCCAGGTCTGCGAGGGGCCATTGCTGAAATCCTCCTCGTAGTCGGGGATGATGTACTCCAGCGTGAAGTTCTGGCGCAACGTATCGTTGGCGTGCTGGGAATCGCCGGGATAGTTGATGATGATGGTGAAATCGACCGGTTGGTTGCTCGGGATCACCACACCGGAGGTCAGCACTTTGTCCATGCTGTTGAGAGTGGCGATGGTACCAGTGTTCACCGTGATCGTCTGGTTGAGATTCAGCGAGGTTGACTGGAGCAGAATGGTAGCGGGGGTGCTGGCGAAGTTGATCGGGTAGCCACCCTTGTTGGTGATCTTCACCGTGATATCGTAGGAGCTCTGCGGACACTCACCGAGTGCGGGGCTCACGATGGAGGTCAGTTCCGCATCATAGTTCGGGATGACGTCGGCGTAGGCACCCATATAGGTCAGATCGGAACGGTTGATGCCACGGATATCCTTCGTAACGGAGGTGTGACGCCAGCACTCCAACCCTGACATCGGATCGGGAAGCAGACTCTCCAGCTCATTGGCGATGGTGGGCATCACGGAAATATTGTCGGTCAGCGTGGTGATGGCATTCTGTAACTCAGCGATGGAAGCTCTGGCCACTGTCTTGTAGGCCACGACGCCTGAACCGGAGTAGAAATCGTTGAAAGTACCCGTCGCAGTGGAGCCGGCATTGAAGTACAACGGATAGTCCGTGTTGTCGGAACAGACCGTCTTGTTCATCAATATGTTATTGTATATATATATACCGTTATTGCCCGTCGAGGAATAGAGCGCAGCCGTATTGCTATACGGGGCATCCGACTTCACCAAGACGCTGTTGTTGACAACGTAGATGTCCTTGCTGTTGTTCACCTGGATGGCATAGCTGTTATTGGCCGTCACCGGATAGAATATCACCTCGTTGTTGGCAATATAACCGTCCATATTGACCGGGTTGCTGCCGGTTGTATGGGTTGCCTGGCTATTGTTGACATAGATCACGGAGGTACCGTTGCCCACGTGAATCTTGTTGTTGCGGATGAAGAAGTCCTGGAGGGTGGCGTTGGTCAGATAGACGGCATACTCCATCGTGATGACAGAGTCGATGGTGTTGTCGGTAATGTCGAGACCTGTCGGATAGCTGGCGTGGATGCCGGAGAAGTTCTGCGGGTTGCTGGAAGCGACCTGCTTGATGTGGTTGTTGGAGACAACGCCGTTGGTATAGTTCAAGCAGATACCTCTATAGCAAGCAGTAATATCGCAATTGTCCACCACGAGTTGATTACGTTTGTTGTTGCCGCCGACATAGTAGATACCCACGTTGCCGCTGGGGATCGTACAATTGCGGAAGGTGATGGTATCCAGCACCGCGGTCGGGGAGGCCGTCGAGCGGACCACCGCGCAACTGTTGAAATCGTTCGTGTGGGTATTGCGGGCTTTGATGATACAGTTGTCGAACAGGATGTTACGGCTGCCCGCGCCGCGCACGACCACACCTCTCGAGACGGTTGTGTCGTTGCCCTGGATGGTCAGGTTCCGGAAGACGAAGTCCTTGACGTTCACGAGCGTCACGGCACCGAAGATGTTGGCACCGGCATCGACATTATTGTTCACGAGGATGACGCTGTTGGCATCATCACCCTGGAAGGTGACCGTGTTCACGGAAGACTGTCCGATGTAGTTCTCCGTGAAGTCGAAGCCGGAGTAGGTGCCCGGGCGCAGGTGGAACACGGCAGGACCGCCGAGTCCGCAATAGTCGAGCGCCACCTTGACAGCAGCCAGATCCGGGAAGTCGGGATTCGTGCCGCCCACGGTATAGTGGCCCTGCAGCAGGCTGTCGCAGGCGTACGGCGAAATCCTGATGGTGTCGTTCTGGTGGTAACCGTCCACCTGGCCGTTACGGGTGGTCACGTAAACCGTGACATAGTTGTACCCGTGGGTAGGCGTGAAGGTACCGAGTGCCTGCGACGACGGGATGTCGAAGCAGATGTCGCCGGTCCAGTTGTGGGAGCTCGTATGGGTGACTGTGCCGGCTTCGTTGCGCACCTCGAGGGTGAAGCTACCGGAAATCATCTCGTTATTGCTGGGCGAGTGCGCAGCATCGGCGCGGTTGGTGAAGAAGACGCTGATGGGTTGCGGCTGGCCGGTAATCAGACAGTGCGGCATCGTGCTCAGGCTATCGAGGCGCACGTCGTTCTGATGGATGTTGGTATAGTCGTGGTGAGCCACCAGGAAGGTGTCGAAACGAGCCTTGCTGCCGTGGACATCCTCCATGTATATGTGGTAGTAGATGGTGTCCGCATAGCAGACAGCGGGCAGTTCCCACTGGGCGTCGATGGAATGGATGGTGTCGTGTCCGCTGTATGAGTTGGCCGTGGTACGGATATTGCCGGAGAAAGCGTTGGTGTTAGGCACAATAACCGTCGGGCCGCTGTTAATCTCATAGCTGAACACAACAGAGTTGAGATTCACCGTGTCATTGTCGGTGAGCTTGCACTTGATGTTGAAAGGTCCAAGCTGGTTCACGAAGGAGTTGTTCGTGTTATAGTAGAACGGTGACTGCATCAGGATGCGCGGCGGGATAAGCTCGCAGTTGGAGAGCTTGAAGGCCATATTGTCGATGAACCAGCCCGCGCATGCTTCTGTACCTGAGGTGGGTGGGGAAGCCTTGTTCACACGGAACTGCAGACGGAAGTGGGTGGGGTTGGCGGCACCCGACCCCACGAAGATGAAATAGGTGAGGTCCAGCATCTCATGATGCCACCACGTGTTGTTCGGCTGCACGGTTATGCTGTTCGAGACCCAATTGGAGTAGGCATTGTGGCTGAACGCACCGCCGGTGATGGTCGTTGACCCCATGGCATCGCCATAATAGTACAACGGACCGCTGTTGTTACTGGTAAAGTTGACCTGCTTCCATTGTCCCCAGTTGTAGTTGCCGTCCGCATCAAATCCCTGGGCCACTTGATAATAGATGGTTGCCGGGTCCAAATTGTGGATCTTGCAGATATGGTCGAAATTGAAGTAAATCTTGTTGACGGGGAAACTGGTGGTCGTCAACGGGATGGGAGCCGTGGTGGCCTGAGAGTTACCGCTTGCCGCATACACCGGCGTGCGGTAAGAATTGGGCGACGATTTGTAAAGTTCGTACGTCGGTGTCCAGTCCGGATAGGTAATACCGGTACCCACCACACGCCAGTCACCTATCGGGGCGCCGTGTTGCGGGGTGCCGGGAGAGTTGAGCGTGACGGAGTCGCCATCGAAATTCTCAAAGTAGATGGTCAACGTGTCCATCGGCTGCGCCAACAGGAACAGAGGAGCCATCACTGTCATCAGAATGAATAACGCTTTCTTCATATTCTTAATTTTTTATCTTATCTTCTATATTTTTATTAATCAATTACTTGCAATACAAATCCATTCCAAACGGAATGCTTCCCTCTCATTTTCGAGATGGGCAAAGTGTGCTTTATAAACCCACTTTACACAAATCTACAAATAAGGGGGCAAAGATATAAAAAAAAATGGAATCTTCGGCGAAAAAAAAACTTTTTTCAACCGCGCAAAATTTCCTCGCATTCCGCGACAGTGGTGGCGGACATCAGCTTGATTTTGCGGGGCTTGAAGTTGAAGACGCCGCGGAAGTATCCGGAATACATGGTGCGCATTTCCAATACAGCGACGCGTTCGCCCTTGTCGTGCACGTTCTCGCGCAGATGCCGCATCACCAGATCGACACGTTCGTCGTAAGTCGGTTCCGGGCAGGGCGTACCATTCCGCAACGCCTTGATTTGCTGGAAAATCCAGGGATTTCCGATGGCGGCGCGCCCCACCATGACCGCATCCACGCCGTAACGTTCGCGATAGGCCAAGGCCCTTTCCGCCGTGTTGATGTCGCCGTTGCCGATGACCGGAATCGTCATCCTCGGGTTGGCCTTCACTGCACCGATGAGGCTCCAGTCGGCCTCTCCGCCGTACTGTTGCGCCCTCGTGCGTCCATGTATGGCAATGGCTTGGATGCCGACATCCTGCAACCGTTCCGCGATCTCCACGATGGGTTTGTCGGCACTCTCCCACCCCAGGCGGGTCTTGACCGTCACGGGCAGGTCCACGGCCTTGACCACAGCCTCGGTGAGGCGCACCATCTTGGGGATGTCCTGCAGGATAGCCGCGCCCGCGCCCTTGCTCACGATTTTCTTCACCGGGCAGCCCCAGTTGATGTCGATAAAATCAGGGGTTTGCGCTGCCGCAAGCCGGGCAGCTGCCGTCAGGGCCTCCTCCGTGCCGCCGAAAATCTGCACCCCGAAGGGCCGCTCGGCATCCGTGAAGGCCATCTTCCGGAAACTCTTCTCCACCTCCCGCGAGAGGGCATCGGAGGAGATGAACTCGGAGACCACAATGTCCGCTCCGTACTCCTTGCAGATACGCCGGAAGGTCCCGTCCGTCACACCCTCCATCGGGGCGAGATAGACCGGAAAGTCAAAACGCGCCAAAAGTTCTTTTATCGTCATCATTTTTCGGACGGCAAAAATAAATTTTTTATCTTTGCCGCCTTGAATTTCAAACATCGAAATCAAACCTTAAAATTCAAACGATATGAAGAAGATTTTCGCCTTATTCGCATTCATCGGCGTATTGTGCTCAGTATCAGCGCAGAAAGTAAACGAAACGGTCACCATGTTTGGCAAAGACCAGCTCACGGGCTTCACCGTCAACATCGACAACGCCTCACCGGAAATCGTCGCTGCCGCGATGGCCAACAAGTTCGAGAAGGAATTTTTCATGAAAGGCTCCTTCAAGAAAGGCTTCCACGTCTATGAGAGCCAACCCTGCGCCGCCTTTGGCGAAGCCCGCTACGACACCTACTTCGCCACCGCGCCCGTCGGCAAGAAAAAAGACCAGTACACCCAGGTTGTCCTCGTGGTCTCCACTGGCAACATGAACTGCATCACCTTCTCCAACGACCCGCGCACCTCCCGCAACATCGTCTCGTTCCTCGAGGGGCTGAAATACGATGTGGAGAAATACAAGACCGAACTGCGCATCAAACAGCTCGAAACCGAACTGGCCAACCTCAAAAAGGATCGCGAATCCCTCAAGAAAGACCAAGACAAGGTCAATGAAAAGCTCAATATGACCAATGACGAGATCAAGAAACTCTCCGACAGAATCGAAGACAAGACCTCTGAAATCGAAAAAATGCAGGATCAGTACAACCAAAGCCACGATGCTGCGTTGAAAGAGCAGATTGCCGCCGCCGTCAAGGAGAAACAGACTATGCAGAAGAGCCATAGCTCCAAGCAGAAATCTCTGCTCAGCATGAACAACGAGCTCTACAAAATCAACAGCAAACTCGAGGCCAACGCCAAGGCCACGGAGGAGAAAGAGGCCGAGCTGAAGAAACTGAAACAATAAACGACCCTATATCAACGATTTATGGCACGCATCATAGACGGGAAGCAGATTTCCGAGGATATCAAGACGGAAATCGCGATAAAAGTCAAGGAATTGTTGGACAAAGGATTGCGGGCGCCGCATCTCGCCGTGGTCATTGCCGGTGACGACGGTGCCGCGCTCAGCTATGTCAGCAGCATCGAAAAGCAGTGCAAGGGCGTCGGGTTCATCTCGTCGGTTTACCACCTCTCAGCCAACACCACCGAGGAGGAATTCCTCGCCACTATCGATTTCATCAACCAAGACGACGAGATCGACGGATACATCATCCAGATGCCGCTACCCAAGCAGGTCTCCATCGACAAGGTGACCGCGCATGTGAGCCCCGCGAAGGACATGGACTGCTTCCACCCCGAGAATATGGGCAACCTGCTGCTCGGCAAGGAGTGCTACCTGCCCGCCACCCCGCACGGCGTCATCGAGTTGTTGAAACGCAGCGACATCGAGACGAGCGGTAAGAACTGTGTCATCGTGGGGCGCAGCAATATCGTGGGCAAACCGCTGGCTATGTTGATGTTACAGAAGAGTGTGAACGCCACTGTAACCGTCTGTCACAGCCGCACGGAAAACCTCCCGCAGGTGTGCCGCCGTGCTGACATCCTCATCGTGGCCATCGGGCAGCCGGAAATGATCACCGCCGAATACGTCAAGGAGGGCGCCACCGTCTTCGACGTGGGCGTCCACCGCATCGAGGACGCGACTCAACCCAAAGGGTACCGGCTCTGCGGCGACGTGAAATTCGACGAAGTCTCCAAAATCTGCGACGCCATCACCCCCGTGCCTGGCGGCACCGGTGCCATGACTACTGCCTGCCTCCTCCAGAACACCCTGACGGCACGGATGAAGAAGCTTTAGACCCTGTTCTCCGTAGATGTCTGGCGTCCACAGAGATGCAGGAAGTCGCAGTATTTGCAGGTCTCTTTGTCGGAAGTCTGCGTGAACGGTGTCGATTTGTCAAACAGCTCGCAAAACAGTAGATTCAACCGCTCGGAAATCAGATGTTTGTGCTGTAACAAATCCGTATCTCCGAAAAGAGATCCCTGGAACAAATAGGTTGGATGGTCCTGGTTGACCTCCCGCGTACTGATAATGCCCACTTGCACCGAAGTGGGCTTTTCTTTTGCGCATTTCTCATACATCAGCACATACAACATCAGCTGGAACAGTTTGTCATATTTGCTGTCCGTAAAGAGTTTGTCCACCTCCGCGGCCATAGCTTTCTCGTCACCTTCGGCCTCCTTCTTCAGAGTGAGCTTCAGGTGCGACTGATCCACCTTGCCGGTCTTGTAGTCTATCACCATCACGTCGCGCCCAATATGCTGGACACGATCCAAACTGCCCGTCAGCCGGATATGGAATGGGGAAGAACCGTCAACCGGGGCCACCGGATAATCCGTTATATCCACGCCCATTTCGTTGGCCATGATCATCCATGGTGATTCCGGCAGTTCCGACTGGGCTCGCTCCAAATACTTGCAGACCGTCTCTCGGATAATCCGTCGGTTAATCAGCCAATAACCCTGTTCCAAATCCCTATCCGTCAAGGTCTTCCGCCCCTCTAACTTTCGAATCTCGCAGCATATATCTGCCTCCACACTGTCGATATGGCGCTGCAGGATGGCCTTGTATTTCGCTCGATTCGGTTCCGGTATAAGTTCATCGAAAGCCTGCTTGTAGAGCGCATGGATAATCGTGCCGATCTCGTACGCTTCCAAGTAGTCGGAGAGCACGGGGGTCTCTCGAATGCGCATCAGGTACTGGAAGTAGAAACGCAACGGACAAGCGATGTACGTCTGCAACGATGAGGCGGAGAATTTGAAGCCGTGCAGCAGTTTCATCACGTCGTCGGACTTGGGAATCGACAGCGACGTGCGTTCCGGCAGCGAAAGGGAGAAATCCAAGTTCTGGTGCGTGATGGCAATCGTTTCCTCAAGGTGTTGGGCTGTCACCTCGTACTCCAACTGCGCGATGAGCCGGCTCTTCTCGGCCATCGTCACATCCGAGAAGCTGTTATAGACCAGCATCACATTTTCAGCGCGTTGCAAAAGCCGGAAAAAGTGGTAGGCATAGACTTGATCTTGGTAAAGATAGTTAGGCAGCGCCTCCTTCCCGTCGAATTTGTACTTGAAATCGAACGGGAGCAGCGAGTTGTAGGTGATGCCCTTCGGCAGTATGCCTTCGTTCACCGAAAGTATGATGACATTCTTGAAATCCATCATTCGAGTCTCCAAAAGGCCCATCACCTGGAGTCCCTTGTCGGGATCGACTTTCATGGAGATGGAGACGTTGTGCAACGCCTTCAACACGGAGAATTTCGCAAAAGCGTAGTCCACGGGCTCGTCATCGCCGAAATGGTCATCGAAAAGTGTCTGCAGGTCGGCTAATTTGCTATCCGCTTCCTGCCATAGCGCCTTGTAGAGCGGTTCCGACGTCAATGAGTCGCCGTATGTACAAAACTGTCGCAACAGGGTGGGCAGGCGGCGGGCAACGGTCGGGATTGGGATATTCCCAAAAATCTCTTTGTGAGGAAGTTGCGAATGATGGAGAACTGTCGGGAAGTAGATCTTGTCGGGTTTCTCGGCCTTGAGCAGTTCGTGATCCCAGAGCCGCTCCACATCCTCGCCGCTGAACATCAGCTCCGCAGCACCCTCGGGGGTGAGTGCGAACACCGACTCGTAGATCGCCATCACAATCTGAAGGGCGCTGCTCACCGGCGTGCTCTCAAACGGGAATCCCATCGTCGCATTCACTCTCATGTTCTTAGGCTGACAGGACATCAGAAACGGCATCAGCAGGTTCTCGTCCGCTAAAGCCACAACCGTGTCCGACATATCCACGATAGTCTGTTCATCAGAGAGGTCGAGCTTCAGCATTTCGGCTTTCTCTTTCTTGATGCGTTCCACCTCGCGTATGGCGCCGTAAATCTGCCGCATGTTCTTGGAGGTGGAGACTATCTTCACCTCTTTGGGCGTCCGGGCGAAGTGCGGCTCATTGAAGGAGAGTTTCTTCGGATCCAACTTCAGCCGTTCACAGTCACGATGGATAAAGAATGAGGTATTTCGCTCATAATCAGGAAGTCCAGCCTCTTTTTCCATACGACAATAGAACGGGTCGATGTCGAAATAGATTTCGGTGTGGAAGTGTTCTTTGAGATACCGGATGATTTCCAATTCAGCGGGCGAGAGGGCGTAGAAGCCGGCGAAGATCAGCCGTTTGAAGGGCAGTCTCCGGGCATATTCCGCGATATTTTCGGCGCTATCACGGTAGATCATCCCCTCGTAAGCCTCCCCGTTATTGTTCAGCAATCCTTTGTACTTCAGATAAATATCTGCCAGCAGGACGTTGAACTGGATTTTCTCGCGGTCCGACTCCGACATTTCCTCTTTTCCGAAGGGAATCTCGAACTTGGCGGCCTCGGCATATTCCCGCAGACAGGCGGACACATCCTGCAACTGCATGTCCATATCGCTGATGTCCTTCAAAAAGGCCACGCCCCAAGTCAGCAGCTGGTGGGTGGTAAAACGCTCGCCGGAGAACTCCCGCGTAAGCTCGTGCAGACGCAACAGCTGGGTGACCTGGTCAATCTCCTTGAGGGGCGAAAGCCATGCCACGAACTCCTCCATAGGGAAGATCTGCGGCGCGAACATCGGTTTGCACCCGTTCGCCTGGTGAAGGTTCTGCAGTAGCAGACGGCGGGCACGACGGTTCGGCAGGATTACAGCAACGTCATGCAACGGGACGTCCTTGTCGTCTAGTATTCTCTCTATTAGCTGGTTCAGAAACGTATTACTCATTTCGATAATGTTTTGCAGTGGGAGCGTCGGTGTTTCTGGCGAGTATTTCAGCGTCAGGAATGCCGCAGCTCCTATGGTTTATCTCTGCGGCAGGAATGCCGCAGCTCCTGCAGGAATGCCGCAGCTCCTATAGTTGCCAGTCTATGGGAGTTTTCCCCAAGGACATCAGAATCTCGTTGGTTTTCGAGAAATGGCGGCACCCGAAGAACCCGCGCGAGGCGGAGAGCGGCGACGGGTGCGGGGCCGTGAGGATGTAGTGCTTGCGTGTATCGATAAGGCGCTGCTTCTCGATGGCATAGTTGCCCCATAGCAGGAAGACGAGTCCTTCGCGCTGTTCCGACAGCCGCTGGATGGCGCAGTCGGTGAAGGTCTCCCAGCCGTGACGCTGATGCGAACCCGCCTGATGTGCGCGCACCGTGAGGGTGGCGTTGAGGAGCAGCACGCCCTGCGCCGCCCATCGCTGCAGGTTGCCGCTCGCCGGAATCCGGAACCCGACATCGGTGCTCAGCTCCCTGAAGATGTTCTGCAACGACTTGGGAATCGGCACCCCGTCCTGCACGGAGAAACAGAGTCCATGTGCCTGACCCTCGCCATGGTACGGATCCTGCCCGATAATCACCACCTTCACCTGGTCGAACGGGGTCGAGTTGAAGGCATTGAAAATCTGCGGACCCGGCGGAAACACCTGGTAGTGCTTCTTTTCCTCGACCAGAAATGCCTTCAACTCAGCGAAATACGGAGCTTGGAACTGGTCCCACAGCACCTGCTTCCACGAAGGTTCTATATTCGGATTTATCGCCATAAACTCTAAACCTTAAACTATAAACCCTAAACCTTAAACCTTAATGCTTAAAATGCCGTACTCCCGTGAAGACCATCGCGATGCCGAGTTCGTTACAGGCCTTGATGGAATCCTCGTCGCGGACGCTGCCGCCAGGTTGGATGATGGCCGTGACACCATACTGCGCCGCCATCTTCACCACATCGTCGAAGGGGAAGAAAGCATCGCTGGCCAAGCAGAGATTCTTTGTAAGTCCCTTCTCCTTAGCCTCTTCCAAGGCGATATGGGCGGCACCGACGCGGTTCATCTGGCCTGCGCCGACTCCCGCGATACAGCCGCCCGCCGCCACGGTGATGGCGTTGGAGCGCACATGTTTGCAGATTGTCATCGCCAGCTTGAGGTTCTCCATCTCCTCAGCAGTCGGGGCCTTTTCGGTTACCACGTTCAATTCATAGTCCTCAAAACGTTTGCGGTCAAGGGATTGGCAGAGCAGACCGCCGGCCACGCTGACATACATCCGCTCGTCGGCATTCGCCTTGTCGGTGCTGAAGGTCATCAGCCGGATGTTCTTCTTGGTGGAGAGATGGTCGAAGGCCTCCTGCGTGAACGAGGGAGCGAGGATGATTTCGAGGAAGACGGGCTTCATTGCCTCGGCGGTCGGCAGGTCGATCTCGCGGTTGGAGGCCACGATTCCGCCGAAGATGGAGACGCTGTCGGCCTCGTAAGCGCGAGTCCAAGCCTCCAAGGCGTTCGCACCGAGTCCCACACCGCAGGGGTTCTTGTGCTTCACGGCCACCATCGTCGGGCCATCGAACTCACGCAGAATCTGCAACGCGGCGTCTGCATCCTGTATATTATTGTAAGAAAGTTCCTTGCCATGCAGCTGTTCGGCCCAGGCCATCGAGAATCCCTGTTTCTTGCCGGCATAGAAGGCCGCTTCCTGATGCGGGTTCTCGCCGTAGCGCAACGCCTGCCTCTTGGTGAAGGTGAGCGTCAGATTCTCCGGAAATTCCTCACCGGTCTTCTCCGTCAGGTAGGTAGAGATGTAGGTGTCGTAGGCGGCCGTGTGGCGGAAGACCTTGGCGGCCAGACGGCGGCGGGTCTCCAACGTGGTGTCGCCGTGGGCACGCAGCTCTTCCAGAACGGTGGCGTAATCATTGTGATCGACCACCACGGTGACGAATGCGTGGTTTTTGGCCGCGCTGCGCAACATCGAGGGTCCGCCGATGTCGATATTCTCGATGGCGTCCTCAAACGTAGTTCCCTCTTTCTCAATGGTTTGCTTGAACGGGTAGAGATTCACCACCACCATGTCGATGGGGGCGATGCCGTTGGTTTCCATCTCCTTGACATGCTCGGGGTTCGTGCGCACGGAGAGCAGTCCGCCGTGCACTTTGGGGTGCAGGGTCTTCACGCGCCCGTCCATAATCTCGGGAAAGCCCGTCACCTCGCTGATGCCGATGGTGGGAACACCCGCAGCCCGTGGAGATAATCTCAAATCCTAACTTTGTAAGTTCCTGAGCGAAAGGCACTACGCCTTCCTTGTTGCTCACACTGATAATCGCTCTTTTCATTTTTCCGTATTTCAAATAAAGCGCAAAGGTACAAAAAAAACGGGACCGAAACACTTTTTTCATATTTTTGCCGCGGACACGCAGGACGTGGAACCTTAACCCTTAAACCTTAAACCTTAAACCTTAACCCTATATGAGCAAATGCAAGGTACTATTGGGAGTATTGGCGAGGATGCTGGCCGTTTTAACCGGGATGGCACTCCCCTACTCTATAGCCTCGGCCAACAGCCGCGAGGTGACCTTCGGCCAAAGGGGTGGGGTAAGCGAAATCGACAGCGAGACATTCAGCAACGACACGGTCCTGCCAACTTACGATATCTATATTGTATACAAAGGGGCTACCGCCAGTGTATCCAACCCGTTAGCCGCCTCAGGGGTGAGCATCAAGTCAAAGGGTGCGGGCGTGACTGTGGTCTCCACGGCGGGTCTGGCCGACATCACCTACCACCTTTCCGGCAGCACCCCCAACGGTTTCTTCAACATCACCAGCGACAAACGGTTCAACATTTCCTTGGAGGATGTTTCGATTACCAGCACCACTGGTGCGGCCATCAACTCTGTGATAGACAAGAAGATGACGGTGATGCTGTCGGGAGCCAACTACTTGAAAGACGGTGCTAACGGCGCGCAGAAGGCTGCGCTTTACAGCAAGGGGCAGGTCTTCTTCAACGGTAACGGCACCCTCACCGTCGAGGGGCGGACCAGGAACGCCATCGCCTCGGGCGACTACATTGAGATTTACGGTGGCAACATCATCGTAACTTCTGCTGTATCAGACGGTTTGCACGGCGACTACATCCGTATGCACAACGGCAACGTGACGGTGTCGGCCACCACCGGTGACGGGTTAGATGGCGACACTGGCTTTATCGAGATCAACGACGGCACGCTGAACGTAACCGTAGGCGGCGACGACACCAAGGCCGTGAAGTGCGACAGCACCCTGACCATCAACGGCGGCAGCATCACCATCACCGCGTCGGGGGCGAAATCCAAGGGACTGAAGAGCGGCCATGCCATCACCATCAACGGGGGCAACATCACCATC
>ONQE01000241.1 GCA_900319925.1 uncultured Bacteroidales bacterium
ATCGAGGACCACCACGGTGCCACCCTCGTCTCCGAAGGCCTCGACGCCAACTACTACGATATGATCAACTACTCGATGTTCTGCCTCATCCGCCTTGTCCTCGAAAAAGAAAAATAATTCCTTAAGCGGTCTCGAAGAGACAAGACGCGCGAAGCGCAAATAACCCCACACAAGGCCGGAGGCCGCAGTGTGGGGCCTCGCAAGAAAAGTAAACGATAACAATCAAAGATAACAGTCAATGGCAAAAAAAGAACCCGTTTGGTTAAAAATCATCCGCATCCTGCTGGGGTGCCTGTTCCTCTTCTCCAGTTTCACGAAAGCCATCGACCCGGTGGGATTCGGGGTGACGATGAACGACTACTTCGTCTCCTTCCATTTGGGCTTTCTGCACCCGCTGGCATTGTTCGCTGCGGTGGTGGCTATCACCTGTGAGTTCGTGCTGGGCTGCATGCTGCTCTTCCGTGTGCGCGTGCAGTTAGCGGCTTGGGGATATCTTATCTTTATGACCTTTTTCTTCTTCCTCACGCTGTGGCTTGCCATTGCGGAGTATCTGGAGGTGAATGGTATCCACTACTTCGGTGTGGTGAAGGACTGTGGCTGCTTCGGCGATGTCATTGAGATGTCGAACAAGGCGACCTTCCTGAAGAACGTGGTCTTCATCATTCCCACGCTCATTGTCTTCTTCAACCGCAAGAAGATCAGCGACTGCCGCCTGACGATTCCCGGACAGTGGATTGCCGTGGGTGTGTTTACCCTTATTGCCGTTTGCTTCCAGCTCTATGTCATTCGCCATCTTCCGTTCATCGGCAAGAGTGACTGGAACAAGGGCAAGGATGTTTCCGTCTTCGTGGCCCAGCCTGCGCAGAAAGATGTCGTGTTCCTCTACAAGAACACCGATACAGGTGAGGAGATTACCCTCACGCAGGACGAGCTGATGGAGCAGGACGAGGCTTTCTACGAGAAGAATGAGTACGTCTCCCGCGAAGACAAGGTCGTCAAGGAGGCGGTGAAGGCCAAGATTGACGGTTTCAATATGCTGGACGAGAATGGAGCCGACCACGCGCCCGATTATTTCTCCACGACCAATGACCGCGATGTCTATGTGCTCTATGTCCACAATTTGGGCGAGGCCAACGCCAAGGGTATGCGCAAGGCCATAGTGCTCGCCAAAGCCTGTATGGAAGATGGCATCGACTTCGTGGGCATCACCAACTCCTCGGAGGAGGAGATTGCCGCCTTCGTGGCCGAGTATGGTATCGAGTTCCCGATTTACTACAACCCGATCAACCCGATTACCGGTCCGTTTATGGTGCGCGATGCCATGCGCTCCAACCCCGGCGTCATGCTCCTCAACAAGGGCGTGGTGAAAGACAAGTGGGCTTGGCGCGACATCCCCGCGAAACCGGTGGAGTGATGACAATAAAGCAGATATTATCCTTAATAACAACGTCATTGCAGCCGCTTTACGACGAACGTGAGGCGGCTGCAATCGCGTCTGTGTATGCGTGTGCAAAGTTAGGAATGGCGCGACATGAGCTTGTCCTGCGCAGGGATGAGCCCGTGGATGAATCCCTGGTGGCTGATATCCAGCGAGATATTGAACGCTTGGTGCAGGGGTGCCCCGTGCAGTATGTGTTGGGCGAGACGGAGTTCTATGGTCTTCCCTTCGAGGTCTCTCCGGCGGTGCTGATTCCGCGTCCCGAGACGGAAGAGCTGGTACAGCGGATTGCGCAGCAATATGCGAGACAGTCGGTTGCCATCTGGGATGTCGGGACGGGCAGCGGTTGCATTGCGGTGACGTTGGCCAAGATGTTGCCCCAGGCGGAGGTTTTCGCCACGGACATCTCGGCGGAGGCACTCGCCATGGCGCAGCGCAATGCTCGGAACAATCGGGTAGGGGTGACCTTCGCCCGCCATGACATGCGAGATGCGGACCATCTTCCGTTCGGAGATCGCCGTTTCGATGTCGTCGTCAGCAACCCGCCGTACATACCGGCTACGGACCGGGCGTCGATGCACCGCAATGTCACGGATTACGAACCGTCGCTTGCCCTCTTTGTCCCTGATGATGACAAGTTGTGGTGTTACC
>ONQE01000091.1 GCA_900319925.1 uncultured Bacteroidales bacterium
AAAGAATCTTTAAAAGCAAGAGAAATCAAAAGAGCGAAAATGGTCGCTAAATATGCCGCCAAGCGCGCTGAACTGAAGAAAATTATGAAAGGCGATGATTACGAGGCCAAGCGTGCCGCCGATATCGCGCTTCAGAAAATGCCCCCGAACTCGAACCCCATCCGCATGCACAACCGCTGCAAACTCAGCGGCCGCCCGAAAGGCTACATGCGCCAGTTCGGCCTCTCCCGTATCGACTTCAGGGAGCTGGCACTCGCAGGCAAGATCCCCGGAGTGAAAAAAGCAAGTTGGTAACCAAACGAAGAAGATTGAATTATGAATACCGATCCCATTTCAGATTATTTGACTCGTGTGAGAAACGCCATCCGCGCGCATCACGAAGTGGTGGAAATCCCCGCTTCCAACGAGAAAAAGGCTATAACCAAAATCCTGTTCGACAAAGGTTATATCCTGAACTATAAATTCGAGGATGACACGATGCCCAAGACGATCAAAATCGCCCTGAAGTACCATCCCGCAACCAAACAGTCCGCCATCAGCGAGATTAAGCGCATCAGCCGCCCCGGCCTTCGTAAGTATGTGGGCGTCAACGAACTGCCGTCCGTGCTCAACGGCCTCGGCATCGCTATCATCTCCACCTCCCACGGCATGATGACCGACAAGGAGGCCCGCGCACAAAACGTCGGCGGCGAAGTTATTTGTTACATCAGCTAAGAAGGAGGAACCGCTATGTCAAGAATAGGAAAATTACAAATCGCCATCCCCGCAGGGGTTGAAGTGAAAAGAGACGAGAAATCCAACATCGTGACGGTGAAGGGCCCGAAAGGCGAACTGCAACAGTACGTCGATGAGCGCATCACCTTCGACATCGAAGACGGCCACCTCCACGTGAAACGCCCGAGCGACTCCAAACGCGACCGCTCCATGCACGGCCTCTACCGCGCCCTGCTCAACAACATGATCACCGGCGTGTCACAAGGCTTCACCAAGAAGATGGAAGTCATCGGCGTCGGCTACAAGGCCGAAGCGAAAGGCGACCATCAGCTTGACCTCGGTCTGGGCTACTCCCACAACATCCTCTTCGATTTCCCGAAGGAGATCACGGTGCAAACCATCAACGAGAAAGGTAAGAGCCCAATCATCATCCTGAACTGCATCGACAAACAACTGCTCGGTCAGGTCGCTACCAAGATCCGCTCCTATCGTAAACCCGAACCCTACAAAGGCAAAGGTATCCGCTTCGAAGGTGAGTACGTTAGAAAGAAAGCCGGTAAGTCGGCAGAGAAATAATCGTCAAAAACTGATATTATGGCTTACAATAAGAAAGAATATAGAAGAAAAAGGATTAAAAACCGCATTCGCAAGATTGTCAGCGGCACTCCCGTGCGCCCCAGAATGTCCGTGTTCAGAAGCAACCGCGACATCTACGTGCAAGTCATTGACGATGAGGCTGGCGTAACCCTCGTGAGCGCCTCCTCCAAGCTGCCCGGCATCGCCGACCAGAAAATGACCAAATGCGAGAAATCGAAACTCGTCGGCAAAGAAATCGCCACCCGCGCTTTGGCCGCCGGCATCACCGAAGTGGTGTTCGACCGCAACGGTTATCTGTATCATGGTAGAGTGAAATCCCTGGCTGACGCTGCCCGGGAAGGTGGTCTCAAATTTTAAAACAACAGTACTATGGCTAACGAAAATATCAAGAAAGTGAAAGCGGCTGACCTGGAGCTCAAGGAGCGCGTGGTCGCCACCAACAGAGTGACCAAAGTTACCAAGGGCGGACGCATCTTCAGCTTCGCAGTGATCGTCGTCGTGGGTAACGAGAACGGCATCGTGGGCTATGGTCTGGGTAAGGCCCGTGAGGTCTCGACCGCCATCTCCAAAGGCGTCGAGGATGCAAAGAAGAACCTCATCCAAGTTCCGATCCTCAAAGGTACCATCCCGCACTCCGCCAATGGCAAGTACAGCGGCGCTAACGTCTTCATGAAACCTGCAGCCCCCGGTACCGGTGTCATCGCCGGCGGTGCTATGCGTGCCGTGTTCGAGAGCGTGGGCGTGAAGAACGTGCTCGCCAAGTCCAAAGGCTCCTCCAACCCGCACAGCGTGGTGAAAGCCACCATCGGCGCCCTCGCCCAAATGCGCGACGCCTATACCGTGGCACAAGTGCGCGGCATCAGCCTCGACAAAGTCTTCAACGGCTAATCCCCCGTTATTAAACGAATGATACGAAGGGACGTCCAATATGACGTCCCTTTTCTTTTAGAAAAAATAGAGAATGGCATGATTGTTGTAATTCGTGGATAGATAAACATCAATAAAATGGAGCGAAAACATTGGATAATGCTCGCCGCCAGCATCGCGATCCTCATAGCCGTGATCGCATGGCCGCAAAAGAAAACCGAACTCCCGCAACCCGACAAAAACGAAATCCTCGGGATGCTGCAGGAACAATCTCAAATCGCCAGCACAGAGGTGACCATCCGCAAAATGGGCATCTATGATTCAGAGACCCACATCGCCACCCTCAACCCCTCCAAATGGAAACTCGGCAAACGCCTCTGCGTCATCCCCGTGGATGTGACCATCCGCTACGGCATCGACCTCAACGAGCTGAAAGAGACAGACCTGCAATTCATCAGCGACGATACACTGCAGATACGTCTCCCTCAACCGAAAATCATCGACAAATCCTTCAAACCCGCTACCAATCAGGATGAGATTGTGACGCTCTCCACCGGTTTGCGCGACAAGGTGGGCGAAACCACCATCCAGCAAATCAAGACAATGGCCTTCGAGGACGTCATCAGCCAGGAAAAAGAGCTGCAAGCACAACTCGCCGACGAACTCACCCGCAACACCGAAACCGTGTTCACCTCCCTCCTCAACACCCTCGGCATACACCCCGTTTTCACGCACTAAGCAACGATAGACTCACGCATATTAAAAAATCATTCCTTAAACAGCCCCGGAGGGGCAACACGCGCGAAGCGCAAGTACCCCCACACAAGGCGAAGCCGCAGTGTGGGGCTCAAGCAAGAACGAATATGAAAAGAGCCCTCAAATACGCAATAGCAATCATCCTGCTCGCAGCAGGAGTGGTCCTGTGGAGCCGACTGTCGCACCGCCAGGACACAAACGACATCACCCTGAAGGACACCCCGGCCGTCATCGAATCGACACGCCCCATCGGAATCCTCTACCTCTACACGACTGTCACGGAGGACTATACCAAAGACTCCTTCTACGGCAGCGGCATCGGAAGCTCGGTTCTCGGAAAAGACAACGGACTTTTCAAACGCAAACACGATTGCGTGCAGATACTCCGGCAACAGGTGAGCCTCACCATGGACCTCGACAAGGTTCGCTACGAGCCCAAGGAAAACTCCGACACCGTTTTCGTGCACCTGCCCGACGTGGAATTCACACAGTCCACCCTATCCTCCTGGTTCAAGTCCGACAACGAGGACGAAGAGAATGCTGTGGCGTTCGACGCGAAACCTATGATCCAACGGGTGGAAAACAAGATCAGAACCCGCTACAACACACCCGAGAACCGTGCCAAAGCGGAGGCCAAAGCCCAAAAGACCATCGCTGAATTCCTGAAACAGTGCGGGAAAGTGGCGGTGTTTTAAAGGGTTAAGGGTTAAGGTTTAAGGTTTAAGGGATAGAGGATTCGAGAGTTAGAGGGTTATTGTACGTTGGTCTTGGCTTTTTTCGGGGGGAAGAGCACGGAGAGCAAAATGCTGAGCGTCAAGATGGAAACGATAATAACCAGAGAGGCGACAATACCGACTTCGATACCCACCAACGGCAAGAACATCTTCACACCGATGAAGGTCAGAAGCACGGAAAGACCGATCCGCAGATAGGCGAACTTGTCCATAATGCTTTCCAACATGAAGAACATCGACCGTAAGCCGAGGATGGCAAAAATGTTGGAGAAGAAGACGATATGCGGGTCGTGGGTCACCGAGAAAATGGCCGGAATGGAGTCGAAGGCGAAGATAATGTCCGAGAACTCGATAATCATCAGCACGACAAATAGCGGCGTGCAGAGCCAACGTCCATCCACTTTCGTGAAGAAATTGTGCCCATCGAATGAAGGTGTGCTCAACTTTCTCTTAGTCAGGAATTTCACCACAGGATGGTGCTCTACATCAATGCTCTCGTCCTTGTTTCGGTCTATGAACATCTTGATACCGGAATAGATCAAGAATGCACCGAAGACCAGCAACAGCCAGTGGAACTTCTGGATAAGCGCACCTGCCGCGAAGATGAAAATGAAGCGCAACACGATTGCCCCCAGAATGCCATAGAATAACACCCGGTGGTAATACTGCTTCGCTACCCCAAACGACAGGAAAATCATGATCATCACGAAGACATTGTCGATGGAGAGCGACAACTCTATCAGATAACCGGTGAGGTATTCCAAGGAGAGCTGCTTGTTGTATCGCTTTACGTTATCGTCCCATGTAGCGGCATCGTCGTATGTGACTTGATGCTCGTAAAGCTCATTTTGCGCTACAAACTGGTCTTTGTCGTGCACATCCACCACTTTATTGCCTTGGAAGCGGATGAGCAGGAAGAAGAGCATGGCCAACGACACCCAGACAGCCGTCTGGCGAGCCGACTCTTTGAAGGTGACCTCGTGGTCTTTCTTGTGCAGCACAAACAGGTCCAGAATCAGCAACAGGGCGATGACCACGATGAATATCAGCATGAATAGGTTTTCGGTCATTTGTTTAAGGGTTATGGTTTAGGGTTTAAGGGTTAGGGGTTAAGGGTTATGGGTTATGGGAGTTGAGAGTTTGGGGTTAAGGGGTTAGAAGGTTAAGTACTGGGATGTGGGATTTTGCGTTTTGATTAATAGATTTTCAAGTAGTCAATATAAGGTTCGATTTCGTTGACGAGCAGGTCTTTCTTGATGACGACTTTGTCTTTGTCGAGGAGGAACATGTAAGGGATGGTGCGGGTGTCGAAGAGGTCCTTGTCATCAATGGTCTGGTCGAAGTTCCAGCCTTGCAGATACTTGGGGTTGGCCTCGCTGGAGTGGATGTAGTTGTCCCAGACCTTCGGGTCATCCTCGAAATAGACCATGACCACTTTGAGCTTTCCCGACTCGATGGCGCGGTTGAGCTTGTCGAAGCCCTTCATCCGATTGCGCACCTGATGGCAAGTCGGGCAGGTCGGGTGCTGAAGGTAGAGCAGCGTGTATTCGCTCTCGATGGCATAGAAAGTGGTGGTGTCACCGTTCGCGAGCACTAGTCTGAAATCAGGAACGGTATCCCCGGCATGGTTCTTATCTATGAATCCCAACTCCCTGGTGTAGCGTCTTTTGCGGTTCTCATCAAGTTTCGGATACGCCAAAGCATCCTTCAACATAGCGATGTAGGTATGCTCCACCTTATAGGGAGAAATATTGCTGCCGAGCACGTGTTCCAAGGCGTCGAACAGATACTCGTAAGAAGTCTGGTTGACCTTGGCCTGGTTTAACGCCGCCACCACAAATGTATCGTATTCGGGATTGTCATACTGGTAAATCATGTTGCAGATCTCTTTAAGTTTCTGCTCTATCACAATAGTATTGAAGATACGCGGATCGTTCCAGGCAAAATTGTCGAAAAAGTGCTCGATGTAATAACTTTGGAAAAGATGCCGGTCACTGACAACCTCTTGCGGCGGGTCGTTGAGATAGGTGGCCGTGGCCACTACGGAACCCATCAGTGTGCCTTTATTGGCGGCGGCAGTCTTGCGCTGATAGGTGCGCATCTCGTCATTGATGCGGCGGGCGTTTGCCGACAGCGAGTCCACGAAAACCTTCAGCATATACTGAGGAAGAGTGCGCTGCGCCCGCTGGAACTCCTCATTGAGGGAATCCAGCCGTTTGTTATAGCCAATCATGCCGCGCAGGTAGTCGTAATAGGCGGTGTTCTCCTTGGAGTTGGCGAACGTGACGTTCTCCCCGTCGATTGTAAGGGAGAACTTCTGGTTCTTCTCGCTCGGGATGAAAATCACAGCCAGATAGGTGCTGTCGCCCAAAATCTCATACATGCCGGGCTTCAGCGACTCTTTGTCCTGAAGCGTCACCGAAGGGCTGTACGGTGCACTCAGATACTTTTTGGTCTGCAGTTTGGCTTCGCTCCTCACAAAGACGGAGTCGAAGGTCTTGTCGCCTTTGATGTCAATGTGGATGCTCACCTGAGCCATACAGGCCATGGTGAACATCAACATTGTCGTAATCAGGGTTCTTCTCATCATCATTACTACTTTTTTCTTAAACATTCACTTCTTTCGTATCACCTTTTTGAGGTCATTCCAGAAACATCTTACATTATGCATTCTTCTCTCTTCAACATAGAAAGTGCCTCGGAAAAGTACTTCGGCAAATCGGAGGCAATGAGGGTACGGGCGTCGTGTTGGTCGGCGTACGCATCTCCGGCCGCTCCATGAAGGTAAACGCCCAGCATGGCCGCGCATTCGGGGGCGTAACCCTGCGCGAGCAGCGACAGGATCAAACCGGTGAGCACGTCACCACTGCCGGCCGTAGCCATGCCCGAATTGCCCGTGGTGTTAAAGAACTGCCGACCGTCGGGCAGCGAGACCACCGTGTGCCGTCCTTTGAGGACCAGCACCACCGAATAACGCTGCGCAAACGCCTTCGCACGCTCTAGACGGTCAAAGTCATCGGAAGGTTTACCCGCGAGTCGCTCAAATTCAGCGAAATGCGGCGTCAGGATGCTGCATGGCGGGAGGTAGGCCAGCCAAGTCTTGTTCTCCGCCAACATATTCAGCGCGTCGGCATCCATCACCATCGGGGATTTGACCGTGTCGAGGATGTCCTTCATCGCCGCGACGGTCTGTTTCGCTGTGCCGAGACCAGGGCCTAACGCCACTGCGGTGATATTCTCGGGCAGATGATTCCAGTCGATATGGCTGACTATCTGCTCGTTAACGTCAATATCGTGGATAGCTTCGGGAAGAACGGCGGCGAGGGTGTTGAGCACCGGCTTCACCGTGTGGACAGTCAGTTTGCCGACGCCGCCGCGCATGGCAGCCGCGGCCGCAAGCACCGCCGCACCGGGCATTCGTTCGCAACCCACCACCAACAGTCCGTGCCCGAACGTACCCTTGTGGGCGTAGGGGCTACGAGGGCGCAACATCGCCAATGCATCGTGCCGGGTCAACAGATATCGGATCGTACCATTCAGATTGTCAGGAGCTTCCATCCCGATATCCACCACCTTCACGTCGCCATGGAAACGGTAGTTTTCGGGCAGGAGGAAGGCGGTCTTCATAAACTGTATGCTCAGGGTTTCGTCAGCGAGAACCACGGTGCTGTCATCGGGAGTATGACAATCCGCGAAAAGTCCCGACGGCGTGTCGATAGCGACGGTGTAGGCATCGGAGGCATTGATATGACGGATAACCTCGGCAAAGAATCCGGTCACCGGCTTGTTGAGGCCGATGCCGAAGAGGGCATCGACAATGAGGTCGCCAGCTTTCGGCTCCGGTTTTTCATTAGTGTTGTAAAAGAGCGTTTTGGCATTTTCATGCTGGGCGGAGAACTCAGACCACCGTTGCATCTGGTACTGCATCTCCTCGCTGAAGCGAGCGTTTTCGGGAGCGCACACCACCACATAGACATGGTGGTCGGAAGCTCCTTTAGCAAGATGGACAGCAATCACCACCCCGTCGCCGCCGTTATTGCCCGGTCCGGCAAAGACATAGACATCCTTATACTCGTCGAGCCAGAGGCTGGGAGCGATTTCCTCGGCGCAAGCCAAGCCCGCCTGCTCCATCAGTCCGACGGGTGAAAGTGCCTCCTTCTGCATCGTAAACTTCTCACATTCACGAACTTCAGAAACGGTGAAGAGTCTGTACTCGTCCATATTCTTCTTTAGAATTAAAGGGTGCAAAGATACACTTTTTGACTAAATGCCCGTAATTGCGAACGGTTACAAATACGCAAAAACGTGCAGAAAAAAAAGTTTGAAAAATAACATACAGCGCAAAAAAAAATGTATCTTTGCCGCGTGTTTTTTGCGTAAAAGGAAAATAAAAACAATAGTATAACAAACCTATTTATTCATCAAAACCTAAAAAAATGAAAAAGATTTTTACTTTGTTTGTCGCGCTCATCGCGCTGACATTCTGTGCGAAAGCACAAGTGACAATCATTTTGGAGGCCCACGATGTGTGGGAGGACGGTTCCGGCTACCAGCTCCTTTTGGACGCTGACCATAACACCTACGGCACCGTGATCCCGGCAACCGGTCCCCTGACCACAAGCGGCGACGCCCCTGCGTCCGTCTATGCGGAATTCGAGTACAAAGTTCCCGTCAATGCCGACGGCAGCCTGACCACCTCCAACATCGTGATGGACGGGACGGCCACCATCACCATTCCGGCTGGCATCTACGACTTCTGCATCACCAACCCCACGCCGGGCGACAGAGTGTGGATTGCCGGCGAAAGCATCGACCCGACCCGCGGCGATGACTACGAGTTTCTCGACGGCAGGACCTACCACTTCCTTATGGCCCGCAACGGCAACAACGACGCCTGCACCATGACGGTCATTTTCACCCCCACGGAGCCCACCATCTCCGCCACCCCCACGTCAGTGAACTTCGGCAACGTGAGCCTCGGCACCACGGCCAACAGCACTGTCTCTTTGACCAACTACCTGCTCACCACCGACGTGACGGCCACCACCACGGCTCCGTTCGCCGTCTCCGCTGACGGCACCAACTTCGGCACCACCGCCACCATCGCCGCAACTGGCGGCACCCTCTATGTACAATACGCCCCCACCGCTGTCGGCACTGACAACGGCACAGTGACCCTCACCTCCACCGGTGCCACGAACGTGACCGTCAACCTGACCGGCAACGCCATCGACTGCAGCAACATCACCATCCCCTTCACCGAAGGCTTTGAGAGCTCTATTGACTGCTGGACCATGGTCAGCATGGATCCCGCCAACGATGACCGCTTCGGTGTCTATGCAGATGCGGAAGCCTACGAAGGCAGCAATGACTTCCGCTTCAGCAGCTTCAGCTCTGCATCGGACTACAACCAGTATCTCATCACTCCCCATCATCACTCCCCAACTGACTCTGACCCCCGGCCAAAACTACATCGCCACATTCTACTACAAAGGCTATAACGCCAACGAGAATTTCAAGGTGATGTACTCCACCACCAACACCGATCTCAGCAGCTTCACGGTGCTGGCCGACTACACCAATGTGGCCACTTCCTGGACACCTGTTACCGTTGAACTGCCCGCCGGCACCAAATACGTGGCCATCGACTACTACGGCAACTATCAGTATTACCTTTACGTTGACAACTTCAGCGTCACGCCCGCCACCGCTTCCATGAGCCTCAACGAAACCGCTCTGGACTTCGGCATCAACGAGATGGGTTCCACCTCCGACGCCCAATATGTGGTAATGAACACCGTCAGCGTCAATGAGCCGTTCACCGTCTCCACCACTGCTCCTTTTGAGGTTTCCCTCGACGGCACCACCTTCGCCACCACGCAGACCATTCCGGCCAACCCCGCCACCGTGGTTTACGACACCATCTTTGTGCGTTTCGCTCCCACGGCTGCCGGTACCTTCAACCAGAACCTGACCGTCAGCTCCACCAGCTACAACGGCACCGTTGCCCTCACGGGCGAGTCTGTGGACTGCACCCCCGGCATCACGGTTCCTTACAGCAACGACTTCAACGCTGGTATCGCTCCTCCCATTTGCTGGTCCGTCGGTAACGATCCCGCGAACTTCTTCGCCGCCGGCACTGGCACTGAAGGCGACTACGCCATTGGCACTGAAGCCGTTGATTTCATCATCACTCCTGAAATCCACAGCACCGACGCTCTCTTAGTCACTTTCGACTACATCAACTACTTCGGCACCTCTGCAAACGCCCCCACTTACTTCCAAGTTGGTTACTCCTCCACCGACAACAACGCCTCCAGCTTCACCTGGCAGGGCGAACAACTCTGTGCTGTTGACGCTTTCACTCCTTTCACCACTGTTGTTCCCGCCGGCACGAAATATGTGGCCGTCGGCGTCTCTCAACTCGGCAATGGTCTGTATTATGGAATCTTTGAAATGGACGACGCTTTCTATATCGACAACTTCGCTTTGGCTGCTCAAACAGAGCCTTTGATGAATGTTTCTCCCACAAGCATGTCCTTCGGCAGCGTCAACATTGGTTCTACTGTTCCCGCTAAGACCGCTTCCGTCGTCGGCGCTCTGCTGACCAACGACATCACCGTCACTGCTCCCGCCAACTTCGAGGTTTCCACAAACGGCACCTCTTATGCTGCCACAGCCACTATGTCTCCGAATGGCGGTACCCTCTATGTGCGTTACAACCCGAGCGGTGCTGGCAACCATAGCGGCAATGTCACGCTGACCAGCGGCAGCACTACGAAGACCATCGCTGTCTCCGGTAGCGCAGTGGATTGCTCACAACCTCACTACGACGGCGTTGACCTCTCCGGTACTGGTTACAACGATTCTTACGGCTTTATCCTCTCCGGATCTTTCAGCAACGCTCTGGGCACAGCCCTTACCCCCGACAACTGGTTGATCACACCCGCTCTCGTGATTCCGAGCTCCGGCGCTACGCTTTCCTTCTACGTGGCTGCTCAGGATTCTAGCTACGCTAACGAGCACTACGGTGTGTATGTCTCCACCACCGGCACCAACCCGAGCAACTTCACCCTCCTCTATGAGGAAGACCTCGATGCCGACGGCGGTCCCCGCGCGACCGGTGCCTGGAAGCAGAAAATGGTCAATCTGCCCTACGGTGGTCAGAACATCTACCTCGCCATCCGTCACTTCAACTGCGAAGATATGTTCCTGATCGACATCGACGACTTCAGCGTCACTCCTGGTGTGGGCGTCGAGAACCACGGCTTGAGCACCAAGATCTATCCGAACCCGGCCAACACCGTGCTCAACATCAACGCCACCAGCAACATCAACCGCGTTGAGGTTTACAACATGATGGGCCAGATGGTCGGCATGTACGAAGCCAACGATGTCAACACCCAAATCAACACCAGCAGCTTCGCCAACGGTGTTTATACGGTGAAGATCTCCACCGAGAACGGCACGTCAACCAAGAAATTCACGGTTGCCCGCT
The DNA here is from genome assembly GCA_900319925.1 of uncultured Bacteroidales bacterium. GTDB lineage: Bacteria > Bacteroidota > Bacteroidia > Bacteroidales > WCHB1-69 > F23-D06. The sequence goes on from ONQE01000091.1 coordinate 11,167, forward strand.
AATTTTCGGAATTATATCCTCCTACAAAATCCCGGATCTGTCGGTCCGGGATTTTTTTGTCTCCGCTGCGAACCATCGGTTAAAAAAAAATGAAAAAAAAATATGCAACCTATCCTAGAAAAAGTATATCTTTGCGGATTAAACTAAAATAGGGAAAAAACAACAGAAAAAGAGACATATACGATGAGTTATATCGCATTCGACAAAGAAAAGTTAGTAAACATCAACTTCGCGAAGGAGCGCGAGATTGTGCGTTGCAGCCGCACCGGTTCCTTCGCCACCACTACCCTCTGCGGCCTCAACACCCGCAAGTACCACGGCCTGCTCATCACCCCGCAGGACGAGTTCGGCGGCGAACGCCACATCCTCGTCTCCGGCCTCAACGAGAACATCGTGGTCAATGACATGGACTTCCACCTCGCCGTGCGCCAGTACAAGGGCGGTGTCATCGACCCCAAGGGAAACAAGTACCTCCAGAAGTTCTCCGCCGACAGCGTGCCAGTCTATGACTACCGCGTCGGCAAGTTCAATTTCCGCAAAGAGCTGCTCTTCCAGCACGACGCCGACCGGCTCATCATCAAGTACACCTTCCCCGATGACGCCGACGAGGTCGCGCTGCAGGTAGAACCGTTGCTCGCCTTCCGCAACATCCATCAGCTCACCCACGCCAACAACGACGTGCACACGGACTATCAGACTGTTGAAAACGGCGTCGGCTTCTGCATGTACAACGGCTACACGCCCGTCTATTTCCAATTCTCGGAGGCGACAATCTACGAGCACCATCCCGATTGGTACTATAATATAGAATATGAAGAGGAACTGAAGCGTGGCTACGACGGCCACGAAGACCTCTGGCGACCCGGCACGCTCACGGTGAAGGCCTCTGGCAAGGAGCTCTACCTGTGCATCGGCACCGAGCCGGTGAAATCCAGCAAAATAGCAGCCCTTTACGAAAAGGAAGCTGCGCAACACACACCGCGCTACAACTTCGCCAGCTGCTTGCAAAACGCCGCCGAACAGTTCATCGTGAAACGCAACGGCCGCACCGACGTCATCGCAGGTTACCCGTGGTTCGGACGCTGGGGCCGCGACACGTTCATCGCGCTGCCCGGTCTCACCCTCCCGCTCGGCAAAGCCAAACTCTTCGAAGAGGTCGCCGACACGATGATTGCCGACCTCAAGGACGGACTCTTCCCCAACATCGGTATCGGCAGCGACGCCGCCTACAACTCCGTCGATGCCCCGCTCTGGTTTGTCCGCGCCCTGCAAATCTACAGCGACAATACTGGCAAACACAAGAAAGTGTGGACAAAGTACGGAGAGGTCGTCAAAAAGATCCTCACCGCCTACCGCAACGGCACGATGAGCCACATCCGTATGCTGGACAACGGGCTGATTTATGCTGGCGGCCCCGGCCTCGCCCTCACCTGGATGGACGCTATCGTCGATGGCCGTCCCGTGACCCCGCGCACCGGCTGCCAGGTCGAAATCAACGCCTTGTGGTACAACGCCGTGAAGTTTGGCCTCGACCTCGCACGCGTTAGCAAAGACAAAGAGTTCCTGACCGAATGGGAGCCCGTCGTCGCCGACTTCCCCAACGTCTTCAAAGACACCTTCTGGTCGAAAGAGATGGGCTACCTGGCCGACTATGTCGATGGCGACTACAAGAACTTCCAAGTGCGCCCGAATATGCTCATTGCAGCCTCTCTGCCCTTCTCGCCCATCAGCGAACGCCTCAAACAGTTGGTATTGAAACGGGTTATGGAGGAGCTGTTGGTGGACAAAGGCATCCGCACGCTCTCGCCCAAGGATCCCGAATACAAGGGTCACTACATGGGCACGCAAGCCGAGCGCGACGCCGCATACCACCAGGGCACCGCATGGCCGTGGCTGCTGTTCCCCCTCACCGACTGCCTGCTGCATGTCTATCCCGACAGCGCACACGATGTGCTCAACCGCATCCTTTACCATTTCGACAGCTGCATGAGCTCTTACGGACTCTCCACCGTGGCCGAAATCACCGACGGAGACCCGCCTTTCAAACCCAACGGCTGCATCTCGCAGGCTTGGAGTGTCGCCGCTCTGCTCTATATGAAATGGAAAATCGAACAAGCGAAATAAAAAGACCACACTAAACATACTATTATGGCTATCAAAGTATTAATGTTCGGCTGGGAATTCCCGCCCCATATCTCCGGCGGTCTCGGAACGGCCTGCTATGGCCTCACCAAAGGCCTCGCCCTAAACGGCGTGGAGGTTACTTTCGTGATGCCCAAGGCCTCCGGCGACGAAGACCTTACATACGTCAAAATCGTGAACGGCAGCGACGTGGAAGTTGACACGCGCACCTCGGAATACTTCCTACATTCCGGCCAGACGTCCTACATCCAGGTGAACAGCAAGCTCATCCCGTACGTGGGGCTCGACGACTATTACAACGTCATCAGCCAGATGGAGAGCGGCGTGTTCGAGAACGAAACCGGTGAGAAACGGAAATACGTCTTCTCTGGCAAATACGGTCCCAACCTGATGCAGGAGGTGAACCAATATGCCAGCATCGCGGCGGAGATCGCCAAAAACGAGGATTTCGACCTCATCCACGCCCACGACTGGCTGACCTACCGTGCGGGTATTGCCGCCAAACGCGCCTCCGGCAAACCGTTGGTGGTGCACATCCACGCCACCGAATTCGACCGCAGCGGCGAAAACTACAACGACATCGTCTACGGCATGGAAAAGGAGGGCATGAGCGCGGCCGACGCCGTGTGTGCCGTCAGTGACCTCACCCGCAACATCGTCATCAACAAATACGGCATCCCTGCTGAGAAGGTCTTCACGCTGCACAACGCCGTGGAGCCCAACGACAAAAAGGTGGAGCGGCAGAAATTCGTCAAAGAGAAAATCGTCACCTTCCTGGGTCGCGTCACCTTCCAAAAGGGCCCCGACTACTTCGTGGAGACTGCCAAGCGCGTTTTGGAAAAGGATCCCAACGTGCGGTTCGTGTTGGCCGGTGACGGCGACATGATGCCCCACATCATCGAGCGCGTGGCCGAGTTGGGCATCTCCGACCGTTTCCACTTCACCGGATTCCTGCGCGGCGACGACATCAACAAGATGTTCGGCATGAGCGATGTATACGTGATGCCTTCCATCTCGGAACCTTTCGGCATCTCCCCGTTGGAGGCCATGCGCGCACGCGTGCCGGTAGTCATCTCCAAACAGTCGGGCGTCTCCGAA
>ONQE01000065.1 GCA_900319925.1 uncultured Bacteroidales bacterium
GGTCTCGGCATCATCGGTGTGATGGCACTGCTGCTTACTGTCTATTTGGTGACCAACGAATATAAGCTGAAAACCGAGATAATCTGGCTTTCAACCGCAGGCGGCGACATGCTTAAAGCACTGATCGGCAAACTATTACCTTACACTTGCTGGTTTACACTGTTAGGCATTGTCGGCAACATTGTGATGTTCGGATTCAGCCATTTTGTATGCTTGGGCAGTTTCTTCGCCCTTTCTGTGGCAATGTTGCTATTCGTGATGGCTATGCAGTCGATGGGCGTGCTTCTCGCCGGACTGATCCCCGACCAGCATCTTGCGGTCAGTATCGCCGCCATCTACGGAATGTTATCCTTCTCAATGTCAGGGTTTTCCTATCCTGTGGTCAGTATGCCGCCCGCCCTGCAGGCCTTCAGTTACATCTTCCCGCTGCGCCACTATTACTTGACCTACGCGGATGTGGCGATGTTTGGCGCGAACTTTACGCAGTACTGGTCCCATCTTTGCTGGCTGCTCTGCTTTTTGATTGCGGGTTGCATCGGAGGATTGCTGCTGAACCAATTGGCCAAGGGCGATTCGAACAAGGCGACCGTAGAGTGTTAAATATTGATAAACAGTAGATTATGAAAAGTTTTTGGCATAATATAACAGCGGGACTGAAAGATATTTACGATGTCTTCACGCTGGAATTGTACCGCATTTTCACCGATGGGGGAGTGATGCTGATATTCTTCGTGGGTTCGTTGATTTATCCTCTGATTTTCGGGGCTATTTACAAGCACGAATGTATCCGAAATCTTCCAGTGGCGGTGGTTGATGATTCGCAAAGTGCTTCGAGTCAACGTTTTATCCATAAGTTGGATGCCACGCCGGAGGTTAACGTTGATTTCCAGTGCAACACCTTGGCGGAGGCGGAATCGCTGATGCGGCAGCGCAAAGTCAACGGCATCGTCTATTTCCCGAACGATTACAGCGACCGTTTGGCGAAGGGCGAGACGGCGCGGTTGTGCCTCTTCTGCGACATGAGCAGTTTCCTCTACTACCGAAGCGTCTTTACCGGTGCCAGCAGCGTGATGCTGGACGAGATGAAGCATATCGAACTCGAACGCTACACGATGGCCGGCGTGACGGGACAGGATGCCGAAACGGCCATTACGCCAGTGCCTTACGAGGACGTGAAACTCTTCTCGCCGGCGGGCGGATTCACAAGTTTTTTGGTTCCGGCGCTCTTGGCGTTGGTCATCCACCAAACGCTGTTCCTCGGCATCGGCATCCTTTCGGGCACCGCGCGCGAGGAGGGACAGACCGTCGCCATCGTGCCCGAGCGACTGCGCAACCGGAGTGTCTATCGGGTGGTCATGGGTCGCTCACTGGCCTACATGATGATCTACATCCCGCTGGTAGCCATTGACTTGGTGCTGCTCCCGCGAGTCTTCGGACTGCCCCACATCGGCCGTCTCGGTGACCTCTGCCTCTTCTTCTTGCCGTTCTTGTTGGCGACTATATCTTTCAGCATGACAGTGGGTTCGTTCGTTCGTCAGCGTGACACCGGCATCCTCGTCTGCATCTTCTTCAGCGTGGTGCTGCTGTTCCTGTCGGGTGTGGTATGGCCTCGCTCCAACATGCCGCTGTTTTGGAAATACTTCTCCTACCTGTTCCCCTCCACGCACGGCATCCAGGGCTTCGTCCGCATCAACTCCATGGGCGCCCATCTAAAGCAGGTTCAGTTTGAGTATCAGATGCTTTGGGTGCAGGCGGGCATCTATTTCCTGACAACCTGTCTGCTCTATAAGGTGAAATTTTTCAAATACGAAGACGGGGCTGTGTGTATTTGAATTTTATGTTAATTTGCAGCTTGATTGAGGGAATATGGTTGCCAATACGAAAAACAGAAGACTTTCAGGGTTTCGGCTGAAGCCGTTGCACGTGATAAACCCCTTCACGGTGCGGAATGCCTTGTGGCTCTCGCTGCCCGCCGGAATCATTCTCACCGGAATCATGACCATGGGGCATCTTGACACTGCCACCTGGACGATTGCTTCCAGTTATCATCCGGCCTTGAGTCTGGCACTGAACTGCGGACTCTTCTTCGTCCTTTTCCTCTTCGTTTTCAGCATTGTGAAGAGCAAACTGCCCGTGGTGTGGCGTTTCGTGTTGGCCACGGCTGGTTCGTTGCTCATCGCCGCCGTCTTCTCGCTGCTCTCTATCGGATTGCAACGTCTTGTTTACGAGGAATTTATGATAGACAAGGCCTATAGCGGCAATATGATCAAGGACGGGTTGATTGTCATCACGACCATCATGATTACGCTGCTGATTTTTAGTCTGAGTCGCCGCCATCAGATGATGCTGGAGAATGAGCGGTTGCAGTCGGAGAACTTGTTGGTGCGTTATGAAACCCTTGAAAGTCAGCTGGATCCGCATTTTCTATTCAACTCGCTCAACACGCTTAGCGGATTGATTGGCATGGATGACGACAAGGCGCAGGAGTATTTGCAGCAGTTGGCATCGACCTATCGTTACACTATCCAGCAGAACAAGCTGGTGCCGATCGAGGAGGAGCTTCGCTTTGCGGATGCCTATCTTTACATGATGAACATCCGCTACGGCAACAATCTGAAAGTGGTGCGCCGGTTGGATGGGGTGGAGGGCTATGTGGTGCCCATCAGCGTGCAGCAATTGCTTGAGAACGTGCTGAAACACAATGTGGTAAGCGACAAGCATCCGTTGGAGATTCGTCTGGAGGCGACCAGTAACGGCACATTGCGGGTCAGCAACCGCATTTGCCCGAAAGAAGCCATCGAGTCCGAGGGGGTCGGCCTTGCCAATTTGGACAAACGTTACGAACTGATAGCCGGCGAGCATATCTCCGTGCGCAGCGACAACGAGATGTTTGTGGTGGATATTCCGCTGATTTCCAGAGAGAAAGCGATGGAATTGCTGGATAGAATGAAAGAATAGAATGCTATGAAAAAAGTGGTCATCATAGAAGATGAGGCGATTGCGGCCCAGAGATTGTCCAAGATGCTGTCGGAGGAGAATCCCGATTTGCGGGTGGTGCAAGTGCTTCAAACTGTGGAAGATACGGTTGATTGGTTCCAGACGAACCCCACTCCCGATTTGGTGTTTATGGACATCCACCTCGCGGACGGGCTGGCCTTCCGCATCTTCGACAAAATCACCATCGAATGCCCGATTATCTTCACCACCGCGTACGACCAATATGCGTTGCAGGCCTTCCAAGTAAACAGCATCGACTATCTGCTGAAGCCCATCAACCGCGAGGATTTGCAGCGGGCGTTGTGCAAATTCGGGAAAATCGAGGAGAAAGCTCCCTCGTCGTCCGAAAACAGCCAGCTTTCTGCCCTGATGGAGATGTTCAACCGGCAGTCGCGGCAGTACCAGTCCTACTTCCTGATTCCGGTGAAAGACAAGTTGGTTCCGTTAGCCATTGCGGAGGTGGCGTGTTTCTATTTGGAAGACAAGGTGTCGCGAGCCGTCACGTTCGACGGAAGGACCGTCGTGGTGGGCAAGCCGTTGGATGTCATTGTGGATCAGTTGGATCCGCATCTCTTCTTCCGCGCCAACCGGCAATATGTGGTGGCGCACAAGGCCATCGAGGGCATTTCAATGTGGTTTGGCGGCAAGCTGAACCTATCCCTTTCGGTGAACGTTCCCGAACGCATTCTTATCAGCAAGGCCCGCGTTCCCGAATTCAAAGAGTGGTACACCTTGTAGAGACGGGGCGTGCCCCGTCTCTACACAGGAAAAATATCGTTTTCTTTATTTCCGTAAATTATGTATCTTTGCCGCCGATTTTGAATTTTGTTAATACGTTGATTATAAACGAAATAGAAATATGGCATTTATCAAAACTGACAATCTGAAAGGCGATATTTTCGGCGGCATCACCGCGGGCATCGTGGCGTTGCCGCTCGCATTGGCATTCGGCATCCAGGCGTTCGGGGGCATCGACGACCCCGCTGCCAGCTCCATGGGCGCCCTCGCGGGACTCGTCGGAGCCACCTTCCTCGGCTTCTTCGCCTCCCTCTTCGGCGGCACCCATTCCCAAATCAGCGGCCCCACCGGCCCCATGACTGTCATCACCGCCTCGCTGCTCAGCGGCGTCTGGGCGGCACAGCACTCCATGAGCGCTGTGCTCATCAGCATGTCGCTCGCCGGACTCTTCTGCGGCATCTTCCAGATCCTCTTCGGCATCATGAAAATCGGCAAGTACGTGCGCTACATCCCGTACCCCGTCCTTTCCGGTTTCATGAGCGGCATCGGTGTCATCATCATCATCCAGCAACTTTATCCGTTAATCGGCTGCAAATCACCGGTATTGGTGATCGATATGATTACGCAGTTCCCCGAGCGTATCGCTGGCGGTGTCTCCGTCATCGCACTGCTGCTCGGTCTCGGCACCATTGCTATCATTTACCTCTTCCCGTTGATAACCAAAAAGATACCGTCCACGCTGGTGGCACTGCTGGTGATGACCGTCATCTCGCTGTTTCTCAATATGGACGAGAGGCTGCTCATCGGCCAGATTCCCTCCGGCTTCCCGATGCCGGTCTTTGCGAAAGAGGGCCTGAGCCTGGCCGGCCTCGACTGGGGCGCCGTGCTGAAAGCCTCGATCATCCCCGGACTTACGCTCGCGGGCTTGGGCAGTATCGACACGCTGCTCACCTCCGTGGTGGCCGACAACATCACCAAAACCCACCACAACAGCAACCGCGAGCTGGTGGGGCAGGGTATAGGCAATATGGTCAGCGGCCTCTTCTGCGGCATCAGCGGCGCCGGCGCGACCATGCGCACCGTCGTGAACGTGAAGAGCGGCGGCCGCACGCAGATCAGCGGCATGGTCCACTCGTTGATGCTCCTCGCCGTGCTGCTCGGTCTGGGCAGCCTCGTGCGCTACGTCCCGCTGTCCGTCCTGGCCGGTATCCTGATCACCGTCGGTTGGGGAATCATTGACTTCAAGGGCTTTAAGGACCTGCTCCGCATCCCCCGCGCCGATGCGGTGGTGCTCATCATCGTCTTCCTGCTCACCGTCTTCGTGGACCTGCTCACCGCTGTCGGCATCGGCATGGTGATCGCCTGCGTCCTCTTCATGAAACGCGCCAGCGACCTCGTGGAGGGCGGCTACAGCTCCGCCGAGATGACCAACTTCGACAAGGAGAGCCCCTGGCAGGATGAAGGCGGCATGCCCGACAAAGTGCAGCACAAAATTTACATCCAGCGACTTAACGGTCCCATCTTCTTCGGCACCATCACCAAGTTCCAGCAGGTGATGAACGACGTGCCCGAGGACGCCAAGATTGTCATCATCCGCATGCGCCTCGTCAGCTTCATGGACCAGTCGGGCCTCTACGCCATGGAGACCGCCATCAAGGAACTCCAGGACCGCGGCGTCCTCGTGCTGATGACCATCATCCAACCGCAGCCCATGTACATGCTCAAGACCATGAAGGTGATCCCCGAACTAGTGCCCGAACAGCACACCTTCGCAACCTTCGAGGACTGCACCGCCTTCCTCAAAAACCGCATCGAGAGTTAGCAGTTAGTAGTTAGCAGTTAAACTTTCGGAGAGAACCTCAGTCATTTAGTAATATTAACGAAAAAGATGTCATATTTAAAATATCTTCCTTAAGCAGCCCCGTTAGGGGCAAGAGCTTGGTAGCCAGGGGTAAGCGGAGCGCAGCCCCTGGGATGAAAAAGACAGAAACAAACGAAAAAACAATATCAATATGAAAAGAATCATCATCCTGGCTTTAGTAAGCCTCATCACCCTGGGCGTGAGCGCTCAGAAGACGGCCTCCAAGAACGAGCAGACCGTGACCATCCAGACCAACGGCGTGTGCCAGAAGTGCGCCGACAAGTTCAAAGAGAACGTGCCCTATTTCAAAGGCGTCAAGTCCTACACCTACGACATGAAGACGGCGAAGCTGACCATCAATTACGATGCGAAGAAGACCAACCCCGACCAGCTGCGCACCGAGGTCAGCAAGTTGGGCTACAATGCCGACAACGTGAAGGCCGATCCGGCGGCGAGAGCCAAACTGCCCGCCTGCTGCCGTGCCGAAAAGAGCGGTGGCTGTGGCGGATGTGCCGGTCACGGCAACAGCCAAGGTTGCGGTAACCACGGTGCCGCCCAGAAGAGCTGCGCCGGTCACGGCAACGGTCAAGGCTGCGTCAACCATGATGCCTCAAAGAGCGGCCACAGTTGTGGCAACCATCCTGCCGATGCAAGCAAGAAGGCTGCTTCCCCAAGTGATGCTTCATCGAAACGCTCTTCCGAATCCAAAAGTGCTCCGGTCCAGAGAACCAAGTAAACTTTTGTGTGATAATCGGATAGAACTTGAATTAACGAAGGGAGATGTCGTGGAAGACGTCTCCTTTTGGTTTAAAAAATATCGTATCTTTGCGCCTTCGAAATAAGACAATGGACAAGGATGTGGTCATTATCGGCGGTGGCATCGGTGGACTCTTCACAGGTGCGCTTCTGGCCAAGGAGGGTTACAAAGTAACCGTCTTGGAGCGGAGTGCACGTGCCGGCGGCGGTCTGCAGTCGTTCACGCGAAACGGCGTGGCATTCGACGCGGGCATGCACGTGGTGGGCGGCCTCCAGCCCGGCGGCTCCCTCGACCGGATCTGCCGCTATCTTGGCATCCGCGACCGGATTCACGTCAGACCCGTCGATGCAGACTGCATGGACGAGCTCTATTGCCACGAGGACGGACGGAGGTACCGCATTCCGGGTGGCCGCGAGGCGTTCACCCGCTACTTTCAAGAGCAGTTCCCCGAGGAACGTCTTGGCATCCAACAGTATATGGATGCCCTTTACGCCCTCACCGACCAGGTGGGCTTCTTCCACTTGCGTCTGGGCAGCCAAGGGCAAACCACCTACGGGGGAGAATTCTATGAATCCTCAAACGAGTTGGTGTCCAGATACATACGGAATCCTAAACTGCAAGGACTGTTGGGCTATATGAGTTGTCTGTGCGGAGGCTCCGTCGGGCACACGCCGGCATACGTCTTCTCCCTGATCAACAGTCTCTACATCAACGGCCATTACCGTTTCGAGGGACCGGCCGTGCAGTTGGCCGACGTTCTGGTGGATCTTATCGAAAGTAGTGGCGGACAAGTTATTGCCAATGCTGAAGTGTCCCGTGTGAAAGCGGATGGCAAGTCGGTTGCTGCGGTGATTACCGCCGACGGCCGCGAGTTCCGTGCCCGGCATTACATCTCGGACGTGCACCCGCAAGTGCTGATGCGAATAGCGGACAACGAACTGTTTACCAAGGCGTTCCGTGCTCGGGTGGAGACTGCCCCGAACAACTATTCGGCCTACTGCTTGTATCTTGTCTTCAAGCCCGACTCCTTCCCCTATATCAATCATCCGTGCTATTACACAGACGATTACGAAAGCTTATGGCGCTACGGGCAGTACGACGGGGAGGAATGGCCGCAGTCGTTCGCCTACTTTACCCCTTGCAGCGTGGACCAAGGATCGTACGCGAGGGGGCTCCAGGTCATCCAGTTCATGCCCTTCGAGGTTTGCAAAGCGTGGGAGAACACCTCTTCCAGTGCACGCGGCGACGACTATCTGGCCTGGAAAAAGAGACATACCGAGCGGATCATCGACAAGCTGGAACGATGCAGCCCAGGCATTCGCGACGCGGTGGCGCACGTCTATGACGCCTCCCCGCTGACAGTGCGCGACTACGGCAATGAGCCGGACGGCTCACTCTACGGGCTCTTGAAGGACGCTGCCGACCCCTACGCGGGCTACGTGCCGGTACGCACCAAAGCCGATAACCTCTTCCTCACCGGACAGAACGTCTATCTCCACGGCTGCTGCGGAGTCCCCCTCACCGCCGTGATGACGGCCGAAGCGGTGATAGGCGAGAAAGACTGCCTCGTGCGAAGAATGCCGAATCCCGAATGACTGCCACAACAAAAACATCTTTGCAACCCGATTGCAACAAAATAATTGTACTTTTGCACCCTCAACCCCATAACCCCTTAACCTCTAACCCTTAACCCTTAACCCTTAAACCCTCAACCTTAACCCTTAAACCAAGACTATGTCACACAAAACCTTAATGAGAAGCAAGACCGACTCCAAGATCGCCGGCATCTGCGGCGGCTTGGGCGAGTATTTCGACGTGGACTCCAACATGTTCCGCATCTTTTTTGTCCTGATGCTCCTGTGCGGTTCGTTGGGATTCTGGTTCTATATTATCTGCTGGATTATTCTCCCAGTCGGCAATTCACTTCCGAACGACAACGACAATTACAACTACACCCGATAGACTATGCGGAAGTTCCTACTCCTATGGTTGCTACTGGCTGTACTATGTTCGGCGCACAGCCAATCGCTCACCGGTAAGGTCTTGCAAATCAGTGAGAACGGTGACACAACGGTGGTTCCCAACGCTGCCGTGCAGTGGTTGCATACCGACATCGGCGCCTATACCGACTCCTACGGCAAGTTCACGCTGCCGCGCACCAAGACCGACACGCTGGTCATCTCGTTCCCGACCTTCCTGCCCGACACGATGGTGATCCCGCGCGGGCAGAACTACGTCACCGTGGCGCTGAACACCGCCCACAACCTCAACGAGGTGAGCATCATCGCCCGCGACGGCTCCTACATCTCCGTGCAACCCATTTACACCCAGGTGATTGGCACCGAAGGTCTGCGCCGCGCCGCCTGCTGCAACCTCGCCGAGAGCTTCGAGAGCAGCGTGGCCATCGACTCCGAGTTCCCCGACGCGGTGAGTGGCGCCCGGCAGATCTCCATGCTCGGTCTGGCCGGCACCTACAGCCAGATTCTGCTGGAAAACGTGCCCTACATCCGACTCCTGTCACACCAGTTCGGACTCGGCTTCATCCCCGGTTCCTGGATGGAGTCCATCAGCCTGTCGAAGGGAACCTCTTCCGTGGTGAACGGCTTCGAGGCCATCACCGGACAGATCAACATCGACTATAAGAAACCGGAGAGCAATCTGGAGAAATTCTTCATGAACTTCTACGCCAACTCGATGGGCAAGGGCGAGCTGGCGATGAACACCCGCATTCCCGTGGGCAAAGACGAGAAGGTGAGCACCAATTTCCTGCTCTTCCTCGCCGACCAGTTCTTTAAGGTGGACATGAACCACGACGGCTTTATGGATGCCCCGCGCAGCCGTCAGGTGAACTTCATGAACCGCTGGGACTACAAAGCCCCGGTGGTTGAAGGCCGCACGATGATCGATTTCGTGTGGGACAACCGTTTCGGCGGGCAGATGGGCTTCACGCCGAATGGTATTATGCATGGCGTGCCTACGTATGGTTTCACCGCTGACAACAAACGCGTGGATGTCATCACCAAAAACGGTTTTCTGTTGAAGGGCGAACACGAAAGTATCGGAACCATCCTCTCCTATACGGGTCACTGGCTTAATTCCGACTACGGCTTGGGTCACCTATACGATGGGGATCAACACAGTGTTTATGCCAATATTATGTATTCCAACAAGTTCGGAAGAACAGAACGCCATAAATTGACAACCGGCGCCAGCTTGCAGTTCGATTGCTTGAATGAGCTTTATGAGGACCGGGCGGAACATTTTTATCTTGATCGGCCGCATCACCACGACCTGATTCCCGGTGTCTTTGCCGAATATGCGTACATCATTGATCCCAAGTTGGTAGTGATGGCCGGCATGCGCTTGGACTACAATATGGTTCGTGATAAATCACATTCCAGTATTTGGACCAATAACAGCCAGCTCTTTTGGACGCCGCGTGTGCACGTCAAATGGCAGGCAACCAAGGATTTGTCCTTCCGTGCCTCCGCTGGCAAGGGCTACCGAAACGCCCACTTCTTCGCCGAGAACCAGTCGCTGATGATTTCCTCGCGTGCCCTCCGTTTCGACGGACCCGACAAGCCCGAGGAAGCATGGAATGCTGGTGCGAGCGCCGTGTGGCAGTTCAACATGCCGGGCGGAAAAGCCTCTTTGGCCGTCGATTACTTCTACACCTATTTCGTTCAGCAGATGATTGTGGATTTGGACCAGGATGTCCACGCGGTGCATTACTACGCCTTGAACGGCGAATACAACGGCTATCACAACCGCTCCCGCTCGCATTCCGCGCAGGTCGAGTTGACCCTCAAGCCGTTACAGCGTTTCGAGATTTTGTTGGCCTACCGCTACAACGATGTCCGCTACATGCGTAACGGCGTGATGCGTCAGAAGGATATGATGAGCCCCCACAAGGCGCTCGTCAACCTCAACTACAGCACGCCGTACGACAAGTGGAAATTCAACCTTAACTTCCAGATTTTCGGTCCGATGCCGCTGCCCAACACGCAGACGAACCCCGAGCCCTACCGCCGTCCCGAGGTGTCGAAGCCGTACTGTCTGCTCAATGCGCAGATCACCAAGAAGTTCCGCAGATGGGAAATCTATCTCGGCGGTGAGAACCTCCTCAACGTCAAGCAGAAAGACCCGATCGTGCAGGCCCAAAACCCCTTCGGCGAGTATTTCGACGCCACGATGGTCTATATGCCGATTACCGGTATCATGGGATATGTCGGCGTGCGGGTGATTCTGAAATAGTTAGCAGTTAGCAGTTAGTAGTTAGCAGCGGGGCTGCCTGGTGTAGTAGGACTGCCGCTCTGCGACAGCCTTATAGACATGTGTTCATTTTTTTGACGGAGGTGTTCAATTTCTTTACACCTCTTATCGTGTATTGGTCTTAAATCAATTGATTTATAAAGTGTTATGAAATTGGCACGCTTTTGGTTTCCCTCGTCATTAGTAGAAAATGTAGTAAATCTGCCTTGAATGTTGTCTAACGTGATAAAAATGTATTTTTGCAATTTTAATTAAAATATCGAACCAACCAAAATAGTGAGAGTATGACACAGCTTGGAAAAGTCGCAACAAAGGCGTTCTTTGTCTCTTTGTTTATCTTAGCTTGCTCGTTTACAGCGTTTTCTCAGAACACGGTCTCCGGAACGTTGCAGGACGAGAATACCAGCAAGCCGGTGCAGTACGCCAACGTGAGCCTGTTGCGGCAGAGCGACAGCGTGATGGTGAGCTATGCCTCCGCCAACGATAAGGGCGTCTTCCAGTTGCAGATGGTTCCCAACGGGAAGTATCGTCTGGTTGTCTATTTCGTTGGGTATGAGAACTATGAGCGGCTTATAGAGGTGAACAAGGACCTGGATTTGGGCGTCATCAAGATTAAGCCGGGTACGATGACCATCGGTGAGGTGGTGGTGAAGGGCGAGCGGCCGCTCTTCGCCGTGGATGGCGAGAAGACCTACTACAACACCGCCGAAGATCCCTCCGTGCAGACCGGTACCGCCTCCGACGTGCTGCAGAATGCGCCGGGCGTCTCCGTGGATGTGGAGGGCAACGTCACCCTGCGCGGCACCTCCAGCGTGGAAATCTGGATCAACGACAAACCGTCGCACCTCACCTCCGAGAACCTCAAGACCTACCTCCAGCAGATGCCCGCCAACAGCATTGACCACGTGGAGGTGATTACCAATCCCTCAGCACGTTACGGCTCCAAGGCCGACGGTATCATCAATATTGTCACCACCACCAAGGTCAAAAAGAACCAGTTCATCAGCTTCGGCGCGAACGCCTCCATCAAACCGTATGTAAGCCCTTGGGTATCATACGTCTGGAGCAACGAGAAGATCTCCATCAACGTCTATAGCAACTTCTCCTATTCGCTGGACAAGCACTACGGCATGACCGACATGACCATTTTCCGCCCCACTGTAGTGGGTGACGACCGGGAACCGGTGAGTTTCCAGCGGGATTCGACTTACTCCAAGGGCAACAGTTATGGTGCGGGCGTCCATTTCAGCCTCGATTATGAAATCGACACGATGAACTCCCTCTCCTTTTGGGGCAGCTTCTGGCCGCACTGGGGCGATAGCAAAGGCTATACTGAACAATTCCAGGAGTTCTTTCTCTTTTCCGACACAACCTACTACAAGGAGAAATCCAACGGCCGCAACCGCAGCCGCTGGGGTGGGGTAGGC